>NZ_JBKEIS010000001.1:212128-534336 GCF_046365365.1 Oribacterium sp. P9
AATTAAAAAACCAGATGGTGGAAACATCATCACACAGCCAACATCGATTCACGCTAGAATCGATGAGTGAGAAGGAACTCACGAAAATTGGTTAAGCATTAAGAGCATAGGGCGGATGCCTAGGCACTAAGAGCCGACGAAAGACGTGATAAGCTGCGATAAGCGATGGGGATTGGCAAATACGAAGTGATCCATCGATCTCTGAATGGGGAAACCCACTGGAGTAAACCTCCAGTACCTGCAGGTGAATACATAGCCTGCAGGAGGGAACCCGGTGAACTGAAACATCTAAGTAGCCGGAGGAAAAGAAAGAAAACTCGATTCCGAAAGTAGCGGCGAGCGAAATTGGAAGAGCCTAAACCATGGTGCGTGCACCGTGGGGTTATGGACTGCATTTAGTCCTCAGATACGACTGGAACACTCTGGAAAGTGTGATCAGAGAGGGTGAAAATCCCGTACAGGAAGTAGAAGAGGATGAGCAGTATCCGAAGTACTGTCAGACACGTGGAACCTGGCAGGAAGTCGGGGGGACCACCCCCCAAGGCTAAATACTCCTTAGTGACCGATAGCGATGAGTACTGTGAAGGAAAGGTGAAAAGAACCCCGGGAGGGGAGTGAAAGAGAACCTGAAACCCTGTGTTTACAAGCTGTGGAACACCGCAAGGTGAACCGCGTACTTTTTGTAGAACGGTCCGGCGAGTTATATATACTGGCAAGGTTAAGGACTTAAGGTCTGAAGCCGAAGCGAGAGCAAGTCTGAATAGGGCGTCAAGTCAGTAAGTATAGACCCGAAACTGGGTGACCTATCCATGTCCAGGATGAAGCTAAAGTAAAATTTGGTGGAGGTCCGAACGCACATCCGTTGAAAAGGGTGGCGATGAGGTGTGGATAGCGGAGAAATTCCAATCGAACCCAGAGATAGCTGGTTCTCCTCGAAATGGCTTTAGGGCTAGCCTCGTTGTGAGTCTTACGCAGGTAGAGCACTGAATTGTTGAGGGGGCGTCAAAGTCTACCAAGACATATCAAACTTCGAATGGCGTTAAGATATAAACGGGAGTCAGACTGCGCGATATAAATTGCATAGTCAAAAGGGAAACAGCCCAGACCTACAGCTAAGGTCCCAAAGTGTGTGTTAAGTGGTAAAGGATGTGGGATTTCATAGACAACTAGGATGTTGGCTTAGAAGCAGCCACACATTCAAAGAGTGCGTAATAGCTCACTAGTCGAGAGGTCCTGCGCCGAAAATTCACGGGGCTAAAACACAACACCGAAGCTTAGGAACAGAAATGTTGGTAGAGGAGCATTGATGCATGGCAGAAGCGGTACCGTAAGGATCCGTGGACGTGCATGAAGAGAGAATGCCGGAATGAGTAGCGAGATGGAGGTGAGAATCCTCCAGGCCGAATATCTAAGGTTTCCAGGGTAAAGCTGATCTGCCCTGGGTAAGTCGGGGCCTAAGGCGAGGCTGAGAAGCGTAGTCGATGGACAACTGGTTTAGATTCCAGTACCTTATAGTATCAGAAATGTGGGGACACATGGGAGATGGCAGAGCCGGGAATGAAAAGACCGGTCCAAGCGTAAGAGCTGCTGAGCAGGCAAAACCGTTCAGTAAGGCAAGGACGTGATGGGGAGCGAACTAAAGTAGCGAAGCTGCAGGATCCTGTGACGAGAAAAGCCGCTATTGTGTACTATAAGCCCGTACCGCAATCCGACACAGGTAGATGAGGAGAGAATCCTAAGGCCGACGGAAGAAGTACTGTTAAGGAACTCGGCAAAATGACCCCGTAACTTCGGGATAAGGGGTGCCCACGAGAGTGGGCCGCAGAGAAAAGGCTCAAGCAACTGTTTAGCAAAAACACAGGTCTATGCGAAACCGTAAGGTAAAGTATATGGGCTGACGCCTGCCCGGTGCTGGAAGGTTAAGAGGAGAGGTTAGCGCAAGCGAAGCTTTGAATTCAAGCCCCAGTAAACGGCGGCCGTAACTATAACGGTCCTAAGGTAGCGAAATTCCTTGTCGGGTAAGTTCCGACCCGCACGAAAGGCGTAATGATTTGAGCGCTGTCTCGACAGTACATCCGGTGAAATTGAAGTGCCAGTGAAGATGCTGGCTACCCGCGCCAGGACGGAAAGACCCCATGGAGCTTTACTCCAGCTTGATACTGGGATTCGGTAATGCATGCACAGGATAGGTGGGAGACTTTGATGTGAGGACTTCGGTTTTCATTGAGTCGCTGTTGGGATACCACCCCTGCGTTATTGGATTTCTAACTATAGGCCATGAACTGGTCATGGGACAATGTCAGGTGGGGAGTTTGACTGGGGCGGTCGCCTCCGAAAGAGTATCGGAGGCGCTCAAAGTTTCCCTCAGGATGGTTGGAAACCATCCATAGAGTGCAAAGGCATAAGGGAGGCTGACTGCGAGGGCGACGGTCCGAGCAGGTACGAAAGTAGGACTTAGTGATCCGGTGGTATGAAAGTGGGATTGCCATCGCTCAACGGATAAAAGCTACCCTGGGGATAACAGGCTGATCTCCCCCAAGAGTTCACATCGACGGGGAGGTTTGGCACCTCGATGTCGGCTCATCGCATCCTGGGGCTGAAGTCGGTCCCAAGGGTTGGGCTGTTCGCCCATTAAAGCGGTACGCGAGCTGGGTTCAGAACGTCGTGAGACAGTTCGGTCCCTATCCGGCGCGGGCGTAGGATATTTGAGAGGAGCTGTCCTTAGTACGAGAGGACCGGGATGGACTGACCTCTGTTGGACCTGTTGGCTATCAAAGCCATCGCAGGGTAGGCATGTCGGGACTGGATAAACGCTGAAGGCATCTAAGCGTGAAGCCACCCTCAAGATGAGATATCCCATCGCAAGAGTAAGACCCCTTGAAGACTACAAGGTTGATAGGGCTAAGCTGTAAGTGCTGCAAAGCATTCAGGTGATAGTTACTAATAGGTCGAGGGCTTATCCAATGTGCGCAAGACGAGTGAAGCGTGAAGGTTTACTTCCACATTCACGAGTATGCGGCATCTACGACAGTAGATGTGCTGGTAGGTTTGATGTTTTATCTACAGAATAAACATATGAGCAGTATTCAGTGAATGTTCAGAACCATGGAGTTTTCCATGGTTCTTTTTTTGTTTCGATTTATGCAAAATGTGCTATTATTGAAGAAACTATATACGATTCCTGTATATATGAGGAGTACATGATGGATACAGATAATCTGAAAATCTACCTCGAAATCGCGCGCCTGAAGAATATCAGTGCTGCGGCGAAAAGTCTCAATATGACGCAGTCGACGGTGAGCCGCCGGCTCCAGATGCTGGAGGAGGAGATGGATACCCGCCTGGTGATACGAAACCGTGGCGTCGAAAACATCGCCCTGACACCCGCTGGTGAACAGCTGGTGCCGCTCTCAGCTCAGCTTCTCCGCATGGAGAAGGATATGCTGCAGCTTGGCCAGCACTCGAAGAAGAACCGTCTTCGGATATCCGTGCCGGACAGCATCATGTCCTATAAACTGAAGCCGTTTTTTCGCCGCCTGGTCGAGGAGTTCCGCGATTCGGGGATCACACTGATGATGTCGGACTCCATTCCGATCAGTGAGATGGTGCGGGACCGTCAGATCGACATCGGCATCACGAATAATATCGTTCCCTTCGCTGAACTGAAGAAGCATGAACTTTTCAGAGAAAGCTATGTGCTTGTGACGCACGAGAAGAAGGAACGTCGAGAGGGTGAAAAAGTTCATATGAAAATGCTGGATCCGGCTCATGAGGTGTATCATATTTTCTCGCAGGACTTCAATCGCTGGCATAACTACTGGATCCATCCGGGCAACGAAAAGGCACGTGTTAATCTCGCGCATGTCGCCATCGACTTTTTAACCGATGAAAAGGACTGGACGATTTTGCCGGAATCGGTTGCACAGACGCTGATTGAAGAACGGCGGGGAAATGACGATTTACATATGTATGCGTTGGCCCCGGATGTTCCGGAACGTGTCGCCATCGCGGTGACGAATCGGAATGCCGGACAGGAGACGGCACGCCTGACGGACGAGGTGATACGACTGCTCAAGCTGTGGCTGGCAGGGGAGGATGTGTAGACGGGCACGGACTGGTAGCGATGAATCCGGTACAGCTAAGTGCTTTCATCGTTTTCAGCATGAACGGTGATGCTTCTATATGGAAGAAAGGCGATGCAGCATCGTGGCTGCAGAAAGGAAGGTAATATGGCAGAAGCTTTAAAGGAACGGAAAGACATGGATCCGGCATATCAGTGGGATCTGTCAAGCTTATATACGGATGATGCGGCATGGGAGACGGCGCTTCAGGGACTCGATGAGTGCATCACGAAAACGGCGGCGTTTGAGGGGACGCTGACGACGGCGGAGGCGATCCGCGCCTACTTCGATGCGAGTACCGAGCTCGGCGGTCAGCTGTCGGATGTTTTTTCGTATGCGTTTATGCGGAAGAGTGAGGACACGCGGCAGGAGGCGGCACAGAGTATGTACAGCCGCGCGTATGCGAAGTATGTGCAGGCGGAGACTGCGATGAGCTTCGCGGAACCGGAGATACTGTCGCTGCCGGAGGAGACACTCTGGGCTTTTACAGAGACGGAGGTGCTGAAGCCGTATCACTATCAGATGGTAAAGCTGCTTCGCCAGAAGCCGCATACCCTGAGTGCAGCGGAGGAGAAGCTGCTGGCAGGGCTCGGTGAAGTGATGGCGGTGCCGAAGAACGTAGCGGATAATCTGCAGGACGCGGACCTTCTCTTCGATGCGGTGAAGGACAGTGCAGGCGAGGAGCATGAGCTGAACAGTTCGAACTTCATCCTGCTGGAGACCTCCCAGGATCGAACCCTTCGTGAGAATGCGTTTCGTAGCTTCTACAAGAGCTACCAGAATCATATCCATACATTTGCAGCGGCGTATGCCGGCCAGGTAAAGGCGGATATCGCCGAGGCGGGGATGCGGCATTATGAGTCTGCGCAGGCGATGTATGCTTTCGGAGAAGGCGTTCCGACCACGGTTTGTGATCATCTCATCGCGGCGGTACATAAGTGGATGCCGCTCATGTATCGCTATGTGGCCCTTCGAAAGAAAATTCTCGGGGTATCCGAGCTTCACTACTATGATCTCTATGCGCCACTCTCCGCGGGTGTGCAGCGCAGCTACAGCTATGAAGAGGCGCAGTCGATGATCTTAGACGCGATTCGTCCGCTCGGCGACGACTATCGCGCGACGGTCCAGCGTGGATTTCGGGAGCATTGGATCGATGTATATCCGAACAGAGGTAAGGAAGGTGGCGCGTACTCGAACAGCACCTACCGCTCGAAGCCGTACATCCTCACGAATTTCACCGGGACGCTCGACGCGGTGTCGACGATCGCGCATGAGATGGGCCACTCCATGCACAGCTACCTCTCGAACCACCATCAGCCGCAGCAGAATGCCGACTATACCATCTTCGTCGCCGAGGTGGCATCGACGGTCAATGAAAACCTCCTGGTGGAAGATCTCCTCTCGCAGAGCTGTGATGCCCAGGAGAAGATGGCGCTGCTGAATCAGTACCTCGAGGGCTTCAAGGGGACGGTGTACCGACAGACGATGTTTGCTGAGTTTGAGAAGCGGGCGCATGAGATGGCCGCGCGAGGGGAGGCGCTCCACGCGTCCTCACTGAGTAAGCTCTATCGCGAGCTGATCGCGCAGTACTTCGGACCGGAGCTCGTGATCGATGAGGAGGTACAGTACGAGTGGGCACGGATCCCGCACTTCTATTCGCCGTTTTATGTTTATAAATATGCGACGAGCTACTCCGCTGCGGTGGCGATTTCCGACGCGCTGCTGCACGAGGGAGATGCGGCGAGAAAGCGCTACCTCGCGTTTCTGTCGCTCGGCGGTTCCATGGATCCGCTCGATGAGTTGCAACATGCCGGGGTGGATTTCACGAGCCCGGCACCGGTGGAGGCCGCGCTTCGGAAGTTTGAAGAAGTGCTGGATGCGGCGGAGAAGCTGATCGCGGAGTGAGCGGCGAAGCGAGCTGCGTCTCGCGGAGATGTTAAGCTGTGCTCTCGGGACCTGTGTGGTCGATGGACAGAGGCAGCGATCATAAAATCGGGAATAGGATAAAACAGGCAGTACCGCTGAACACGGATGAGGAGACGGAAGTGTTCAGCGGTTTTTTAACGCAATTTCATCATAACCAGTACTGAAAAAGTTTTATTATTTCTAAAAATCATGTCAAATAATGCTTGCATAACTATGCGTCGATGGATAGAATAGTTTAAAGCTTTTATGTGGTGGTGGTTTAAAGCGTTTACATGTGGTTAACGACTTTGCACATCATATGAAAGCGAATAGGGGTAAAGAAAGAAGGAAACAGAAATGAAAAAAACACTAGCAGGATTATTCCTGAGCTGTGTGCTGGCAGCATCTCTCGTTGCATGTGGCGGATCAAAGGATTCCGCAGGCACAGCTCCATCCAGCAACCCTGCCTCTGCAGGTACAGAAACAGCGGCAGCTGCCACTGCCACGGGCGATAAGGTCGTACGTGTGGCGACGGTAGATCCACAGGTCGCACTCGACCCACAGCAGTATACGTACAGTATCGTCATGAAGATCACGGATAACGTGATGGAGTCGCTGCTGACGACCACGGAAGAGGGTCTCGAGCCGACACTGCTGACTGCGATGCCGACGATTTCCGATGACAACTTGACCTACAGCTTCGAGCTGCTTCCGGATGTGAAGTTCCATGATGGAACCACACTGAAGGCATCGGATGTAAAGTATTCCTACGAGCGTCTGATTAAAATGGCGAAGATGGCGACACTGCTCGAGAATGTCGAGGGCTATGAGGCATTCAGTAATGGTGAGGCTGATGAACTCTCCGGTATTCAGGTACAGGACGATACACATTTTACCATTAAGCTTAGCAAGCCATATGCACCGTTCCTTTCTGTTCTGTCAACTGCGTACTGTGCTATTTATCCAGAGGCTGCTTGTGAGGCTGCCGGAGATAACTGGGGTATGAGCACCCTGATCGGTACCGGTCCATTCAAGCTGGACAGCTACCAGAATGGTGTTGGTGTTACTCTTTCACGCTTTGATGATTATCATGGTGATGTTGCCAAGCTGTCTGGTGTGGCTTATAAGTTCATCGAGGATGTGAATACACAGGTACTCGAGTTCCAGAAGGGCAATGTTGACTACGTAGATGTTGATCCGTCCATCTATCCGGTATACTCCAGCAATCCGGATCTCAAGGATGAGATGCACGGCTTCCAGCCGATTGGTAACTATAGCCTGACCTTAAACTCAAAGACTTTCCCGGATCCGAAGGTAAGAGAAGCGATCGCACTCAGTGTCGATCGTAAGTCAATCTGTGACAGCATTCTGCATGGCACAGCAACGGTACCGACCTCCTACATCCCGTCCGGTATCCTCGGTCACGATGACAGCCTTCCAGAGTTCGAGTATAACCCGGAAAAGGCGAAGGAGCTTCTCGCGGAGGCTGGTTATCCGGATGGCATCGATCTTCGCGTAACTGTAAATACGAAGTATGCGGGCAATGTAGCCATCGCCACTGCATTTCAGCAGCAGGCGAAGCCGGCTGGCATCCGTGTAGAGGTAGAGCAGGTTGACTCTGCGGCATGGTCTGACATGAAGAAGAACGGTGGTGTAGACTGTGGTATTAGTAACTGGTATGTAGATTATACTGATCCGGAGAGCATGCTCTATCCGATGACAAAGACCGATACCAACTCCAGCTTCTGGCATAACGCGGAGTTCGATCAGCTCCTCGAGGATGGTATCGCAACGACCGATGATGCAAAGCGTCAGGAGATCTATGCGAAGGCAGAGCACATCATGACCAGAGAAGACTGGGCGACGACACCGCTGTATAACGAGACGAAGTTCTACTTATTAAACTCGAAGATCACTGGATTCCAGATGGATTTCACCTTCCGTATGTTCTGGAAGAACGCAGATATTCAGTAATGAAACGTTGATCGCACTTCGATGAAACTTCCGCAGAACATGCTGGAACGATGATCGAAGTCCATGAAAGTGAATTACATTTTTCAGAGAACAGGGGGCTGTGAATGTCTACAGTCCCTCTTTTCTCTTATATTTAGGAGAAAAAGCATGGTTTCTTATACGGGAAAACGTCTGCTGCAGACAGTCTTCGTACTGGTCGGCATCAGCTTGATCACGTTTATTCTTCTTCAGGTCGTACCGGGCGATCCGGTAGCCCTGATGCTTGAAAAACGTGCCGATCCTGAAACAATCGCCAAGGTACGCAGCCAGCTCGGTCTGGATCTGCCGTATCATGTGCAGTATCTGAATTTTATCAAGGGCGCGATTCATCTGGATTTCGGAACGTCCTACTTTACGAAGGAAGCAGTAACCGATGCACTCATCCGCAGCTTCAAGGTGACCGCGAAGCTCGCCTGCATGTCCTTCGTTTTCGCTGCCATCATCGGTATTCCGTGTGGCATTTTCGCAGCCGTACAGAGAGGCAAGGGCATCGACACCGTCGTTATGGTACTGGCGATGATCGGTGTCTCGGCACCGGCCTTCTGGGTAGCGATCATCTTACAGATCGCCTTCGGCTTAAAGCTCAACCTTCTCCCGATTTCCGGCTTCGATACGCCGGCGTCGTACATCCTTCCGAGTATCGCGCTGGGTGCACGTTACGCGGGAAGTATGGCGAGAATTACGAGAACCAGTATGCTCGAGGTGATGGGACAGGATTATATCCGTACCGCGAAGGCGAAGGGTGTCAGCCGCTGGTCCGTCGTTATGAAGCATGCGCTGAAAAATGCGATGATTCCGATCGTAACACTCGTCGGAACGGATTTCGGTTATATGCTGACCGGATCTATGCTGATTGAAAAGGTATTCTCCATTCCGGGCATCGGAAAGCTCGCGGTCGATGCGATGTCGAACCGTGATCTGCCTCTCCTGGAAGGTACAGTAATGTATATTGCATTTGTGTTCGTCATCGTCAATCTGATCGTCGATCTCTCCTATGCATTTCTGGACCCACGTATCCGTTATGGGAAAGGAGCGGCTTAAGCGATGGCAAAAAAAGTATTTGGATTTTTTAATAAACAGAAGCAGTTCGAACAGGACATCACCGAGGGCGGCATGCAGTACTCCAGCTTCTACGGGGATGCGCTGCACCGCTTAAAGAAGAATAAGATGGCGATGTTCTGCGCCGGTCTCTTACTGATTCTTATCCTGATCGCGATTCTGGCCCCACTGATCTCACCGTATGATCCGAACTATCAGGATTATAACGCGGTACTCGGGGAGCCATGTAAAGCGCATCTTTTCGGAACCGATGAGTATGGTCGTGATATTCTCTCACGTATCCTCTATGGTTCCAGAGTCTCCATCAGTATCGGTATCGTCGCACAGATCGTCGCATCGATCGTCGGCATCGCACTCGGATCCCTCGCCGGTTACTATGGCGGATGGCTCGACAATGTGATTTCCCGTGTGATGGAAATCTTCCAGGCCTTCCCGGATCTGATCTTCGCGATGGCCATCATGACCTTCATGGGCAAGGGCGTGCTGAACCTCTTCATCGCGCTCGGATTGCTCACCTGGGTACGTACTGCACGTATGATTCGTGCATCGGTCATGCAGCTGAAGGAAAAGGAGTATATCGAGGCGAGCCGCGCCTGTGGCGCATCGACCTACTGGATCATCATGAAGGGACTGGTTCCGAACTGTCTCTCCACGATCATCGTCCTGGTCACCCTGGGTATCCCGAATGCCATCATGTATGAGGCATCCTTGAGCTTCCTCGGTATCGGTATCCAGCCACCGACCCCATCCTGGGGCAACATGATCAGTGCCGCACAGACCTTCATCAGTTACCGTCCGGTATACAGCATCATGCCGGGTGTTGCGATCATGATCACGGTGATTGCATTTAACATTTTCGGCGATGGTCTGAGAGATGCACTGGACCCGAAGTTACGTGGATAGGAGGCATGAGAGATGGCAGATAAAATTTTACAGGTAAAGAATCTGAAAACCTACTTTCATACCGAGGCCGGCCTCGTAAAAGCGGTCAATGATGTTTCCTTCGATGTGGAGAAAGGAAAAACGCTGGGTATCGTAGGTGAGTCCGGCTGTGGAAAGAGTATGACTTCTCTTTCCATCATGCGACTGATCGAGAAGCCGGGGCAGATCGAGGGCGGCGAGATCCTCCTCGAGGGAAAAGATATCGTAAAGATGTCCGAGGATGAGATGCGTAAGATCCGCGGCAAGAAGATCGCGATGATTTTCCAGGAGCCGATGACCTCCCTGAATCCGGTGTTTACCATCGGACAGCAGCTCATCGAGGCACTTCTTCTTCATGAAAACATGACGAAAAAGGAAGCAAAGGAGCGTGCGATCGAGATGCTGAAGCTCGTGAAGATCCCGCTCGCAGAGCGTCGCTTCGACGAGTACCCGCATCAGCTTTCCGGTGGTATGCGTCAGCGTGTGATGATCGCGATGGCACTGTGCTGTAATCCGGAGCTCCTGATCTGTGACGAGCCGACCACGGCCCTCGATGTGACGATCCAGGCGCAGATCCTCGATCTGATCAACGAGCTGAAGGAGAAGACCGGTACCTCGGTTATGATGATCACCCATGATCTCGGTGTCATCGCCGAAGTGGCGGATGATGTCATGGTTATGTACGCCGGCCAGGTGGTCGAGAAGGCAAGCTGTGATCAGATCTTCGATCAGCCGCTGCATCCGTATACCGATGGCCTGATGAAGTGTATTCCGAAGCTCGATGACGATGACACGAAGGAGCTGAGCGTCATCAAGGGTATGGTCCCAAGCTTCGACGATATGCCGGCGGGCTGCGCCTTCTGTCCGAGATGTCCGGAGGCACGCGAGATCTGTCGCTGTAAGATGCCGGAACTCGTGGATGTAGAAGGTCGTAAGGTACGTTGCTTCAAATATACGAAGGAGTGGGAGGAGAACGTCTGATGAGTGAAGTAAATGAGAAGACGCCGCTTCTGGAGGTACGGAATCTGCGTAAGCTGTTCCCGGGAAAGTCGTCCTTTTTCCAGAAGGATAAGGCCTGGATCAAGGCGGTGGATGGCGTATCCTTTACGCTGAATGCGAAGGAAACACTGGGCGTGGTCGGTGAGTCCGGCTGTGGCAAGTCCACGATGGGACGCTCCGTCCTTCGATTGATTGAACCGACATCCGGTGATATCATCTATAGAGGAACAGATTTTTCGAAGGCCAGCGGTGCAGAGCTTCGAAAGTTGCGTTCAGAGATGCAGATCATCTTCCAGGATCCGTATGCATCACTGAACCCGCGTATGACGGTCGGTGAAGTCATCGCAGAGCCGCTGAAGATACAGAAGCGTTATAAGACCGAGGCAGAAATCAGAGCACACGTGCTGAAGGTGATGGAAGTTGTCGGTCTGAATACGAAGTACTACAATCGTTATCCACACGAGTTTTCAGGTGGTCAGCGTCAGCGTATCGGCATCGCCCGTGCGATCGTGCTGAACCCGTCTCTGGTGGTGTGTGATGAGCCGGTTTCCGCGCTCGATGTATCGATTCAGTCACAGGTACTGAACCTGCTTCGTGAGCTGCAGGAATCGATGGGCATGGCTTACATCTTTATCTCTCATAATCTGAGTGTCATCAAGCACATCTCGGATCGTGTGATGGTTATGTATCTCGGTCATGTCGTGGAGCTCGCGGATAAGAAGGAGCTGTTTGACAATCCTTCTCACCCATATACACAGGCTCTTCTGTCGGCGATTCCGGTACCGGACCGCCATGCGAAACGAAAGAAGATTCTGCTTCAGGGCGATCTTCCGAGCCCGGCGAATCCACCATCCGGCTGTGTGTTCCATACACGCTGCTTCATGGCACAGGACATCTGTGCACAGCAGAAGCCGGAGCTGAGAGATATCGGAAATGGACACTTATGTGCATGCCACTTCTGTGGCGGCGCATGTGCTCAGGCTGAGAAGTCTGAAGAAAAATAAAGATATTTTATGAAGAAAGGAAGGCTAATATTATGAAAATCACGAACATCAGAACCTACAAGATGCAGGTTCCGCTGGTACGGCCGTTCCGCATCGCACTGGGTCTGATCACCCATGCTGAGAGCTGTCTCGTCGAGATCGAGACCGACGCCGGAATCCTCGGATATGGAGAGGGATCTCCGGGACCACTGATCACCGGTGAGAATCTGGCGGGTACGGTTGCGACGATCGAGAAGCTGAAGGCGGATCTGATCGGCATGGATCCATGTGATATCGAGGCGATCTATACCGTGATGAATCGTGCGGTAGCCCATGCCGGCACGGCGAAGGCTGCCATCGATCTGGCATGTCATGATATTATCGGTAAGTGTGCCGGTATGCCGCTCTATAAGGTACTCGGTGGTTATTCCGATGAAATCGTCACGGATATGACCGTCGGCATCGACGAGCCAGAGGTGATGGCCGCACAGGCGAAGGCACATGTGGAAGCAGGCTTCGATACCATCAAGACCAAGGTCGGCACAGATTTCGCAAGTGACCTTGCGAGAGTACGTGCGATTCGTGAGGCGGTCGGTGATGATGTGAAGATCCGTCTCGATGCAAACCAGGGATGGAAGGCGAAGGAGGCGGTCGAGCTGATCCGTCGTCTTGACGAGTACGATATCGAGCTCGTAGAGCAGCCGGTTCCGCGCTTCGATTTCGATGGACTGAAGTATGTCACTGCAAACAGCTCCGTACCGATCATGGCCGACGAGAGCTGCTGGGATTCGAAGGATGCACTCCGCCTCGTTTCCGAGCGTGCCGTGGATTTCATCAACATCAAGCTCATGAAGTGCGGTGGTCTCTATGAGGCGAAGAAGATCAATGCCATCGCCCAGGCAGCCGGTGTCGAAGTGATGCTCGGCTGCATGACAGAGGAGAGTGGTATCGCCATCAACGCTTCTGCTGCCCTCGGTGCGGCACTGAAGAACATCACGCGTGCAGATCTCGATGCAACCTTCTCACTGAAGCAGCTTCCGTTCGAGGGAGGACTTACGGTGAAGGATACCTGTCATCTCGTGCTTTCTTCTGAGCCTGGTCTCGGAATCACAGGCCTTCATAAGGAGATGCTTTCATGAATCGAATGACAGAAAACGGCCGAAAGCAGCTCGAAGCGCTGGTTCATGAGGTGATGAAGGACGGGCAGGCACGCGGTATCGCGGTCGGGATCGTCGATTCAGACGGAAAGATCCAGTATGAGCAGTACTTCGGCTATCGTGATGAAGAAAAGAAGCTTCCGATCAACAGGGATACGATTTTCGGTATGGCCTCGGTGACGAAGTCCTTCACCGCACTTTCCATCATGCAGATGCAGATGGACGGATGTTTATCTGTCGATGATCCGGTTTCGAAGTATGTTCCGGAATTCACCAACAAGAATCAGAGCGCACCGGTCAAGCTGTGGCACCTCATGTGCCACAGCGGTGGCTTCTTCCCGCTGCCGCGTATCGTCATCGATAAGACGGCGCAGGAGATGCAGATCGAGGACTCCCTCGAGAATGAGCTGATCTATCGCGACGATTTCGCCGAGGAGGGCGTACGGCGCGTAGCCGAGCGCCTGGATGCACAGACGCAGTTTACCGGACGTCCGGGACAGCGCCTCAGCTACTGTAACGACGGTTTCGGCTTACTGTCCGATATCGTGCGTCGTCACGGAGGCTATGGCTCCTTCGCAGAGTACCTCGATCAGAAGATCCTGAAGCCGCTTGGTATGACGCGCAGTAACATCAGCTTCATCCGCAATACCCTCGATGAAAATGCAGCGACCCTGTACTCGCTGGAGAAGGATGGCTGGAGAGCGGACCGAGATTATCAGAATGATGCCTTCGTTCTGCATGGCGGTGGAGGCATGAAGTCTACGCTCGGAGATATGCTGAAGTATGCGACGATGTACCTGAATGAGGGTGCAGCCGCAGACGGAACGCGTATCATCGACCGCTATTCGATCCAGGAGATGGTGAAGCCGCGTCAGTTCATGAAGCCGGGTGTGTACTACGGCTATGGACTCGAGTGCAAGCAGGTGGAGGATCGCACGATTGTGGAGCATGGTGGAAGTCTTCCAGGTGTTTCCTCGAACTTCTCCTTCTGCCCGCAGGAAAATGTCGGCGTCGTGGTGCTTTGCAACACGATGGATGTTTCCGTAGCAGCGATCGCCGATGCAGCGATGCGCGTATACTTCGGGCTCGATGCAGAAGAACCGCGTCCGGAGCATGCGGAGCGTAACTGGACGGAAGAAGAAGTCGCAGAGCTTGCCGGTGAGTATGTATCCGGTGAGGGTGACGCGTTCAGTCTGAAGGCAGAAAACGGCAGCTTATCCATGACGATGAATGGAAAGCCGGCAGAGCTTCAGTCGGTATATGCATGGCAGGGTATGGTACGAAAGAAGTATGCAGATATCTACCTGACCGCCATCCGCGATGAGGAAGGTCATGTCTATGCCGCACATTACGGCAGCCGTATCTTCCCGAAGATGTAAATTATAAGAGTTTAACGGAGGCACGCGTTCCCAGTGAACGTGTGCCTTTGTTATTTCGTGAGAAATGCAAAAGCGCATCGCTGGTTGACGGTCTGTTTTTGCAAGTGTCGTAAAAATGTCGTAAATGAAAATCAGCGCATGAAAAAAGCCGGGAATGAAATCATTCCCGACCGGATGGAGAGTACAGGACTCGAACCTGCGACCCCTTGCGTGTGATGCAAATGCTCTACCAGCTGAGCTAACCCTCCAAACAAACATGATTTTAGCACGCTGAAATCAAAAAACAAGCAGTTCCGTAGTCGATTGCTGGTTTTTTTATGCGCGATACGGTATAATATCTTCACTATGATTTTAAATATTGCAAACCTTAATAAGACATACGTTGGAAAACAGATTTTAAAGGGCGTCACCTTTCATATCGAGGACAAGGAAAAAGCGGCGATTGTCGGGATCAATGGATCCGGCAAGACGACGCTTATTAAGTGTATTCTGGGCGAGGAGGAGCCGGATGACTCCGAGACGGTAATCGCTCTTTCGAAGGGAAAGAAAATCGGTTATCTCGCGCAGCAGCATGCGGATATGCCGGGCGCAGAAGAGGATATCCCGACGGATCTCACGGATGCGAAGGCCCTCGCGATGAAACAGGAGATCGAGGCCTTCGGTGATGATTTCGATACCCTGTCCGGAGGTCAGAAGACCCGGAAGCGCCTCGAGGAGATCCTCCTCACGAAGCCGGACCTGCTCATCCTCGATGAGCCGACGAACCACCTCGATATCGAGTCGATTCAATGGCTTGAGAAGGTGCTGAAGCGCTACGACGGTGCGGTTCTGCTCGTCTCCCATGACCGGTACTTCCTCGATCATGTCGTGACGAAGATTATCGACCTCGATAACGGAAGAGCCCGCATGTACCGCGGCAACTACTCCGAGTATGCCGAGAAGAAAAAACAGATCCGGGATGCGGAGCTGAAGGCCTACTATAATCAGCAGGCGGACATCGCGCACCAGCAGGCGGTCATCGATAAGCTGAAGCAGTTTAACCGCGAGAAGTCCATCAAGCGCGCGGAGTCCCGTGAGAAGGCTCTCGCAAAGGTGGAGCTTCTCGATAAGCCGGAGGAGCTCGATAATGAGATGCGGTTAGCATTGACCCCGCATCTTCAGTCCGGAAACGATGTGCTGTCCGTGAAGGAGCTCAGTAAGTCCTTCGGCGAGAAGACACTGTTCTCGAACATTTCCTTCGAAATCAAGCGTGGCGAACATGTCGCCGTCATCGGTGCGAACGGTACCGGTAAAACGACGCTCCTGAAAATCCTGAACGAACAGGAACCGGCGACGACCGGCAGTTTCAAGCTCGGTACGAATGTCGAGATCGGTTACTACGATCAGGAGCATGCCGTGCTCCATATGGAGAAGACCATCTTTGACGAGATTCAGGACGACTATCCGTACCTGAACGATACAAAGGTGCGTAACGTGCTCGCGGCCTTTCTCTTCCGTGGCGATGACGTGTACAAGCGCATCGGCGATCTCTCCGGCGGCGAGCAGGGCCGTGTATCCCTCGCGAAGCTGATGCTCAGTAACGCGAACTTCCTCATCCTCGATGAGCCGACGAACCATCTGGATATCCAGGGCCGTGAGGTGCTGGAGGACGCGATCCGGAACTACGAGGGCACCGTGCTCTACGTGTCCCACGACCGGTACTTCATCAACAAGACCGCGACCCGTATCCTCGAGCTCTTCGAGAACCGCTTCGATAACTACATCGGCGACTACGATTACTACCTCGAGAAGAAGGAGGATGTCCGGAAGTACGGCGGCTCTGTACTGGATGCGAGCGCAAACAGCCAGAAGCCACGTACCTCCGCGGTACCGAATCCTGAAATCAAGTCGGAGCAGAAGACCGACTGGGAGCTGCAGAAGGAGTATAAGAAGAATCTTCAGAAGCTTCAGCGCGATCTGAAGTCGACGGAAGAAGAGATTCAGAAGCTTGAGGCCCGCAACGAGGAGCTGGACGATGACTATATGAATCCGGACATCGCTGCCGACGTCGGACGCCTCATGGAGCTCCATAAGGAGCATGAGAAAAATGATGCCCGCCTCGGGGATCTCTACGAAAACTGGGAGACCATCTCGGAGCAGCTGGAAGAACTGAAGCAGCAGGAACCGGGGAATTAAATACATGAAATAAAACAGGAGACGATGGCCGTTGTCATCGCCTCCTGTTTTTATGTCATATATTTATCCGATCAGTAGTGATCCGACGACGATGCCGAGGTAGGTGCCGACGACATAGCCGAAGGTACCGACAAGCATGCACGGGCCGACAAGCTTATTCCAGCCCTGGGCGATCGCCATGCCGGCTGCGGTGGTCGGGCCACCGATGTTGGCATTGGATGCAAGGATGATCTCCTCCAGGGAGCCACCGATGAGCTTACCGCCGATGAAGCAGAAGAGCATATTGACGATCACCATCAGGAGGCAGAAGACGAGAAGCAGCGGTGCCTGCTGGATGATGAGCGGGATCGACGCCGGCACACCGATGACGAAGAAGAACAGGTAGATGAGGTAGGTCCCCAGCTCCTGCGCGCCATGCATGGCCTCCGCCTTTTCCGGAAGAACGGTGGCGAACAGCATCGCGACGGTCGTGATCCATACATACTGGCTGCCGAAGAAGGTGTTCAGCATATTGAGGAACCAGTTTCCGGTCGGAATCGCTGTAGAGAGCACACCGGCGATGGCCTTTGAAATCGTCACGACGATGATAGAGAAGGCGAAGTCGATCGCGATATCACGAAGCGAAATCTCCTTCCGTCCCCAGTACTTCGCAGCGAGGGTCTTGCCCTCCTCAGCGTCTGTACCATGCGCGAGGACGTGATCGATGTGCGGATGCGGATAGTGCTTTCGGAGCCATGCGTTGCCTGCAAACGCGATGAGGATCATGAAGTAGATCGCCATATTCAGATTATCGGCGACGGTCGCCGCAGAAATCAGGGTCTGGTCCACATGGAAGGCGTCGGCGAGGGCCGTGAAGTTGACACCGCCGCCGATGTAGGAACCGGTCATCATCGCTGCCACATATGGAAGATTCGGGATGAACTTCCCGAGGATGAGGACGCCGAGCACTGCGCCGGCCACCGTGCCGAGGGCACCGATCAGGAAGATGCCGAGCATCCGTCCCGTTTCCTTCCAGATCTTCGACAGGTTCACCTGCAGAAGCAGCAGCGGAATCGCCATCGGCACCGCGAAGCCCCAGACCACATCATCGAAGATCGGCGCGCTCGCCGGGATGATCTTCAGGTTCGTGAGCAGCAGTGCACAGATCAGGGCAATGATGGCACCGCTGATCTTACTGGCCCATGCGTAGGTCTGCTCCATCCAGATGGAAAATGCGACCACCAGCACCATGATGCTCATCAGCACCCAGGTGTTATCTGCGGAAATGAGTGTGTTCATCGTGTTATCTCCTAAGCTATAAATTTCACGTAAGAATCATGATGTTTCTCATTATATCGCAGGCGGAATCATGCGTAAAATGATGATTCTATCTATTAATTATGCAAAACAGAACGAAAGAACGGCCGCCGCGCGTGCGACAGCCGTTCTTTGTCGGGGGATTATGGATATAAAATAGCAGGAATCAGGATTTTATCCCAGCGGATAGAAGAGCGTAGCGGATACGGCGCAGGAAAGAATCGCCAGAATCATATACGGAAGAGTGAACTTCAGAACCTTCGCCGGGTTATACTCGCCGGCAGCGAAAGCTACAGCACACTCACCGGATCCGGATGGGAAGCCGACCGCGAAGTAGTTTGCGGTACCGATGATAAGAACGAGACCTCTCGGATCCCAGCCAGCGGCCAGTGCAACCGAAGCAGCGATCGGAATCAGTACGGACTGTGTACCCATGTTCGATATGAAGGTCGTCATGATAACGGTGGCAGCAGAGAAAATCAGCATAACCTTGAACTGACTCGGATTCTGACCGATGATGTTCAGGATGAACTGACCGATGACTTCACCGGCACCGGAAGATCCGATGGCGTCTGCAACGATGAGTACGCCGGCGAGCATCCAGATCATATCCTGGGTCATATCCTTCGATGCGTCCTTTGCATCGATACAGCCGGTGAAAATCAGGATGATGACACCGGCTGCCGGTGCGAGGTACATCCAGTTCTTCGTAATCTGGTTAAAGATGAGGCAGAGCATAACGACTGTAAATACGATGTATACGATCATCTGCTTAGCCTGAGGGAGCTTTTCAACGACAGCGCCTTTCTTCAGCTTCGTCGTATCAACTTCCTGATCCTTCGGCATCAGTTTCCATGCGAACAGGCAGTACGTTGTCAGAACAATGATCGGAATGATTGCAAATTTCAGTGGATCTAGAAGGCCGATCATGTACTGAGGATTTCCCTCACCGACGATTCCCTCGTAGAAACCATTCAGGGTTGCGAAGGTGGTTGCACCGAGGCCGATCGGAAGGCGGAACTTCCAGGCAACCATGACACCGAGAAGCGGAAGCAGCAGACGATTTGCGGTGATTTCACCAGATTTATTCAGCGTGGTCAGAAAAACGACCAGAATAGCGAGTGCAGCAGTAGATGGTACAAACTGAGAGAAAAGAGCCGCAACCGCATAAAATGCGATGATCAGCATCATACCGCTCTTGCCCTGAACCATATTCAGTGTACCGGAAATCTTATCGACGAGGGCAGTCTTTGTGAGTACAGAAGAAAGTGCGAGAATCGGTGCGATCAGAACGACGGTTTTATTACCGAAGCCGATGAAGGCAGATTTCAGATCGACGACACCGGTCGCAGCGAGAATCAGGCAGCAGGTCATGGCTGTCACGCCAAATGGCACCTTGTGCCAGATGAACATGACCATCATAAACAGCGTCACGAGAAGAACGATGGTTAAGTGTGACATAATACGATTTTATCCTTTCATCAAAAAGTGAAGTCATAACACAAAATGGAGGAAAGCAGGATGCAGACGCCCATTTCGTTTTTTCAAATAGTTGATTATTTCATCAGTACACGAACCTGACGTACACGTTCATGAATGAAATCGGCCCAGACGGTCGGGTCATAGTAGCAGTTGTTTTCATCTGTGTACTGGCCGGCACGATCGATTACCTCGATCTGATTCGGGTGGCTTGGGAGGGCAATGTCTACATGGATGGCTGCAATCTTCTCCTCATCCGCGAGGAAACGGTCACGAAGTGCCGGTGTCAGCTTCTTACTCGTCTTGTAGTAATCATCGTTCATGGTGTTTGCACCGACGCCGCCGTGCATACCAAGGGTGTAGGTTTTTCCATCCACCGGATTTGTTTCCTCCCAGAAGAAGCTGGTGCATCCGATGGTGTGTCCTGGGGTAAGCATGGTGCGAATCGAAATGTCGCCGAGAACAACAGGTGTAGCGTCGTCGTAGAAATGGTCGATCTGGAAATCGACTGGATGGGAATCTTTATCGAGTACCATCGTCTCTTCCGGTACCTCCTGATAAAAATCCCAGTCTTCCTTCGACATGTACATCTCGGCACCGGTCAGCTCCTTCATGATCTGTGCGGCACCGCAGTGATCGAAGTGTGCGTGGCTGAGAAGGATCTTCTTGATGTCGGATGGCTTGTGACCGGTTTTATAGATGCTGTCGACGAGCTGATAGGCGCTCTCTGGGATCGCGGTATCGATCAGGATGCAGCCTTCGCTCGTTTCGATAAGCCAGCAGCCGACCCAGGTCTGACCAGCAACATACCAGGTTCTCGGTGATACCTGAAATGGTTCGATGGCTGCGGTCCATGGGCGATATGCGAGCGTTGCAACCGGATCCGCCATCGGCTTCGTACACTTAAATGACATATGTTTTCCCCTTTCGTGTTCGGTCAGAAGGCACTGCTCGGTAAGCTTTGACGCGTAGTGCTACGCTCTGTTTATTCTGACATGTTTTGTAGCTCTGGATTTCAGAAAATCGAGAGATGCGAAACAGTTATGTGATATATCTGTTGAAATCATCATAGGATGGATGTACTCTTAATTCAACTTATAGAAAATTAGATTTAAACTTAACTCGATTAAGAAACGGCCGTGGAAAGGAGTGTCGAGATATGGAACTGAAGCAGATCGAAAATATCCTGGCGATCGCAGGCGAGGGAAGTATTTCCCGGGCTGCAGAGCGCCTGTTTCTCACGCAGTCTGCGCTGAATCAGCAGCTGCTGAAGCTGGAGAAAGAGCTCGGAATGCAGCTGTTTGAACGTCGGAAGCACAGCATGGTGCCGACGGAAGCCGGACAGATTTATCTGGAGGGAGCGAGAGACATCCTGCAGATAAAGGAAAATACGTATAAAAAGCTGAATGATCTCCACCAGGAAGGCCATGGCACCATTTCGATCGCGTATACGCCGGAGCGCGGTGCCGATATGTTTTCTGAAGTATTTCCGGTGTTTCATATGCTGTATCCGGAGATCCGCTTTCATACGAAGGAGCTGCGGAATAAACGTATGGAGCAGGCACTCATCAACAAGGAGGTGGATCTCGCCTGTACGACCTTTACAGAGGGGCAGCAGAATCCAAGCTTATCTTATATTGCGAATGTGAAGGAGGAAATCGTATTAGGTGTACCGGCCTCACATCCGCTCGCTTATCTCGCCGGAGAAAACAGTGCAGAGCGCCTGCCGGAGGTGGAGCTCAGTCTGTTTAAGGATACGCAGTTCCTGCTGGCTGCGCCGGAGACGAAGAGCTCGGATATCGAGGCAGAGATTTTTCGAACGGCGGGTTTTCAGCCGAAGGTACTCTATACCTCTTCGGGAAGTAAAACCAGAATCCGCTCTGTAAAGGCGCAGCTTGCCAGTGCTTTCTTTCCGGCGTTCTATGTGGATCCGGATGCACCGATCGTTTATTTCACTGTGAAGCCACATATTCACTGGCATTCCTCGGTTGCGTATCGAAAGGGAAGCTATCTTTCCGTACCGGAGCTCGTGCTCGTAGATCTGATACGGAAGTATAATACGCGGGTAAGTAATTTTAAGAGTATTGTGCCAGGATAAAGAAAGCTACTTCTAGTCGGAAAAACAGAATATGCGAATGAAAAAGAAAAACCTGGAGCGTACCGAGATGGTGCGAGTCCAGGTTTTGATGTTATTCAGGATGGAAGCTGATCATATTCAGTGAGAAGAAGACGGATCAGCTGCTTCATAGGTTCGGACAGGTTGATGGATTTCTGATAAGCAGCAACGATGTAAAACGTGAGCGGAGGATTCAGGGAGTATGTATAAAACGTATCTTCTGGGTGAGACAGATGACTCGGAATGAAAGCATTACCGAGCCCCTTATTCAGCATATAGCGTCGAGAAACATCATCCTCGATTTCGCAGAGGATATTCGGCTGAATCTGCATATTACGCAAGGCCTGATCCTCTGCGTTACGCACGAAAGAAGGCGCATGAGTGAGTACGAAGTAGTCATTCTGAATCGCGGAGTAGTCTCCTTTCTCGATGTCCTCGGCAAGGAGCGTCGGATGCCCATCCGGAACAGCGAGAAGAAGTTCTCCGGTCCAGAGTGGGATATACTCGAGTACGGAGTGCTGCAGGGATGAAGTGAGCAGAACACCGAGATCCGCATGTCCCATGATGAGATCTTCCTTTGCGGTTAAGCTGTTGCTGCGCCGTACCATAAGTTCGATTTCCGGATGATGTTTTCGAAATGCAGGAATGCATTCCAGTGCAGAAGAAGCTGCGCAGGCAAAACGAAGAGAATTTTTACTACTGTGCGTGAGAGAGGAGATTTTACGAAGTGCCTCTCTCTTTATTTGCAGGATGGAATGCCCGCCATTGATATAGATTCGACCTGCATCTGTAAGTGTGAGACCATCGCGCTCTCGGACGAACAGCTGCGTCCCGAGCTCGTCTTCGAGCTTTTTCAGACGCTGACTAAGCGCTGGCTGTGAGAGATAGAGGCGTTCGGCGGCTTTGCTCAGACTTTTTTCTTCTGCAATGGCGATGACATATTCGATCAGTTTTGTATCCATCAGAGCGTGTGCCTTTCTATGTGATAAAGCTGGAATTCTTCAATCAGATTCTTCGCTGCCTGATTCGGGCTGAAATGATAGTTCGGATTCTGAGCTTCCATCTGATAGTTCAGAGCGATAAGATAGCGTTCTTCTTCTGACAGAATATGATCCGGCGCGGACATTACGGTCATGTGGACGAAACATTTTGGCTTCAGGCTGAAGTAAACCAGGTTTCTCGACGGCTCCATATGACTACGTGCCAGAATCGTGACGCCGGCGCCTTGATCCGCCATGTTTTTCAGAATCAAGTTATTATCGGCTTCATATACGATGGTCGGTTGCATTTGATTCTGCTGTAAAAGCATATCTGTCGTATGACGTATGGTAGAATTGTGCGTTGCCAGAATGAAAGGGGTATCCTTAAATTTTCGGATATCGATCGCAGTCAGATGGGAGAGGTCATGGCTTGCCTGATAAGCGAGTGGGTGAAAGGCAGGGACAAACAAAACCACCTCCTCTTCATGAAAGGAGGTATGCACGATGCCGGGCTCATCCGGATCGTCACAGGTGCCAAGTGCCAGATCGACCTCGTGAACCTGCACGGCCTTTCGAAGTCCTGCCATATAGTGCTCCTTCATTTCGATTTTTACATTCGGATAGCGCCGATGAAACTGATTGAAAATTTTCGCAATTGCAATAGAACCACGCAGCGGTGTAACTCCGATGGTGATCGTTTTTTGATAACCGACCGAAAGCTCAGAAATCATCTGATAGGTCTGCTCTTTTACGGCGATGATGCGGGAAGCGGCATCCAGATAGATTTTACCGGCGGCGGTAGGGTAGTAACGTTTTTTGTGCTGGAAAAATAATTCTGTTCCCAGTTCTTTTTCGAGCTCTGCCAGATATTTGCTAAGTGCTGGTTGCGTTATGTGAAGCTTCTCCGCAGCCGCAGTTAAGCCTCCTTCTTCTGCAATAGCCAGTATATAGTGTAGCTGCTTTGTATTCATAGTGATTCCTTACGTAAAGTTGCATTACTTTTGCTTATAAATTACATAAGTCTTTCAAGCTTGTCAATCGTCATTTTGCGCAGCATAATACAGGCATAAACGATGCGAGCTGAACAAAATCACGTATTTCTGAATAGGATTACTTTCAATTAAGAAAGATGACGAATGAGGAAACGTGAATGAAACATAAAATCATATTATATTTCGCAAAGAAAGGGAGAAACGTTATGAAGAAAAACAGATTATTTGCAGGTATGATGGCTACGTGCATCCTGGCTGCCGGTCTCGTAGGATGTGGCTCATCTGCAGCTCCGGAAGCAACGAAAGCTTCTGGAAATGCAGGCACAGAAGCTGCAGCAGCGGCAGCCGGTGAAGGCGTAGGACCATGGAAGTCCGGAGATAATGTATATGTCGATGTTCCTGCGAAGGCAGGCGGCGGAACCGATCTATATACTCGTTATCTGACGCAGGCACTCAGCGAGGTATGTCCAGGTGTGAACTTCGTCGTTACAAACTACGATACCGGTGAAGTCGGCATGGAGCATGTGAAGAATGCGAAGCCAGATGGTTTAACACTCGGTGCCTGCCATGGTGGCTCGATCATTCAGTATCTGGCCGGATCCTCGGAAGTAAATATCAAGGATGATGTTAAGGCGGTGGGCATCATGAACCAGGGTGGTCCGCAGGCCATCATCGCGAAACCAGGCGCACCATACACGAATTTTACAGAGCTTGCAGAGTATATCAA
This sequence comes from Oribacterium sp. P9, assembly GCF_046365365.1. Lineage (NCBI taxonomy): Bacteria > Bacillati > Bacillota > Clostridia > Lachnospirales > Lachnospiraceae > Oribacterium > Oribacterium sp. P9. Next base: position 236,431 of record NZ_JBKEIS010000001.1, read on the forward strand.
GGCAAATCCGGGGGATGTCGTTGTAGGATGTTCTTTAGGCGGTACGACGCAGGTGCTGTTCACGTCACTCATCGAAGAGCTGACCGGTGATGCGAATTCGGTAAACTATGTGCAGTGCTCTTCCGAGGCAGATAAGCTGACCAATGTTGCAGCCGGCTCGATTGATATCGCAAACTGCTCCATCCCGAACGCGGTATCCTATGATGCCGATGGAAAGCTGACCATATTGGGAAGTATCGGACCAAAGGCGGCGACACTGGAAAACATGAGCGAGCTGGTAGGTACAGAGCTGGATAAGAAGTTTGCGACCACACAGGAGCAGAATGTAAGTCTGACATGGGATTCAAATTACTATATAGTCGTTCCGAAGGATACACCGGATGAAATCTGTGAGGCAATCAATGAGGCGATTCAGAAGGCAACCACGGTTCAGTCCTTCATCGATGGCAATAATAAAATGGCAACCTATATCGCGGCTGTGAACTATGAGGATACAAAGAAGGCTCTCGAAACAGAGTGGAGCTCCCTGGATGAACTCGTAGGTTCCATGGGGCTGAAGGTTCGCTGATGATACGAACTGAACGAAACTGAAACATGTCCGGCCGTCCTTACGGGCAGCCGGTATTTTTGAAAAGGGGGTTTCAATGAAAAAACTGAATCGTACCTATGTGATGGGAATCGCATTTATCGTATTCGCTGTGTGGGTCGCATTTCAAACGGCCTTGATACCTGAAAAGCTGGTTTCTAACGAGCCTGGACCGAAGCTCTTTCCATTTATTTCTGCGATCGGCATGATTATCATGGCGATTCTTTCGATGATTTTCGATGGCAAAAAAGAAAAAGAAGAGAATGAGCATGGCGCAGCTCCGTATCTTGATAAAGATGGATGGAAGCGTCTCGGACGGATCATGCTGGAGTGCATTCTTTTCTGTGTGGCGATGAATTTGATCGGCTTCTGGATTACGTCGATGATGGGCATGATGATGTTCATCATGACACTGAAGGTAGATAAGAAGATCAATATTCTATTTGCTGTCGTATTAAGTGTCGCATTGGGCAGTCTCTGCTATTTCGGATTTACGAAGGGCTTCAATATTCCACTTCCGAAGGGTGTGCTTTTTGAGGCACTCGGCATTCGGATGCCTTAACTGGAAGGAGAAAATAAAAATGGCAAGTTATCTTTCTGCACTTGGCGTGTTATTCCAGCCAGTGAACTTCATCATGATGTATATCTGTTCTCTGGTTGGATGTGTTCTGGGCGCGATTCCTGGTCTGTCCGGAGGTCTCGGCATCACACTGATTCTTCCGATGACGTTCGCTTTAAATACGAACTTAAGCTTCGCGATGCTGCTCGGCATGTATGTTGGTGGTGTATCCGGCTCCTTTATTGCAGCGGTACTCGTCGGAATCCCTGGATCTGCTGCGTCGATCGGAACCTGCTATGATGGTTATCCGATGACACAGAAGGGACAGGCGGCACGCGCACTCTCCATCGGTATCACCGGCTCCTTCATCGGTACGCTGGTTTCTATTCTCGTAGCGACTTTCTGCTCTACCTTTATCGCAGATGTTGCACTGAAACTCGGACCATGGGAGTACTTCAGTCTCTGCCTGATGGCCATCACGATGGTCGTTGGATTAAGTAAAGGCTCCATTTTTAAGGGTCTTCTGGCAGCCTTTTTCGGACTGTGGCTTTCTACGGTTGGTTCGGATATGGTAACGAACCAGCTTCGTTTCACTTTTCATAATACGAACCTCTATGGTGGAATCAATGTCGTATGCCTCCTGATGGGTACCTTCGCACTACAGCAGGTTGCTTCAAGCTATGCAAAGAATAATCTGACGATGCCGGAAGTAGACGCCGGATCGCTGAAGGGCTTCGGTTTCAGCTTTAAGGATTTTAAGGATAATCTGAAGGTGATCATCACATCACTTTTCATCGGACTCTGGATCGGCTTTTTGCCGGGTATGGGCTCCGGTATTTCAAACCTGATCGCCTATGGACAGGCGAAGAAGATGAGCAAGCATCCGGAGAAGTTCGGAACCGGTATCGATGAAGGTATCTGGGCAACGGAGGTTGCAAATAACGCGGGTGTCGGTGGTGCCATCATCCCGATGATCGCACTGGGCATTCCAGGTGATGGGACGACCGTTCTACTGATGTCTGCTATGACGATTCATGGATTGCAGGCGGGGCCGATGTTCATCAAAAACAATCCTTTACTGGCAAATCTTATTTTTGCTACCGTGCTGATCGCTGCAATTCTGATTTTCGTCACAGAGCTGTTGACGAAGCGCTGGTTCCCGATGCTTTTAAAGGCACCATATCACTATCTGTACAGTGCGATTCTTATGATCTGCTTCCTTGGTGCATACTCTGCGTCGACGTCGATGTTCAGTGTTTACCTGGTACTGGTATTTGGTGCAATCGGTATCCTGATGGAATTCTTTAAGATGCCGAGTACGCCGCTTATGCTTGCATTTATTCTGGGAAGTAAAATCGAGAGCTATTTCCGTATGGGATGCTCCTATGCGAAGGGGGATATGACCTCTTTCCTTACCCGTCCGATTTCTCTTATCTTTATCCTGATTGCTGTTTACAGTGTAATCGGTCCGCTGATTTCAAAGATGCTTAAGAAAAAGAAGGCGACGGCCTGAAAATTCATGAAAGCCGAAGCTTGCAAGGCTTCGGCTTTTCTACTCTCATTTTTAGAAGTTTTCATGAGAAAGATACATATCGAAGGAGGAATCAGACGATGTTGACACAGGAAGAAAAAGAAAAGATGATTGTTGCGCTTCGTGGCACCAGCGTAGCAAAGGAAAATATCACAGAAGAATACAAAAAAAACCTGGATCTCGCGGAACGTGAAGAGGTCAGCGTAACCACATCCGAAGGTCCGGTTCCGTGCTATATCTTTACGGCAAAGAATCGTACACGGAACTGTCCGGTCCATATCAATGTCCATGGTGGTGGATTTGTACGCCCACATGTTTTACGGGATGAGATTTACTCTGCAAAGGTAGCCGATGCGATTCAGGGCATCGTGGTGGATGTGGACTATAGTCTGGCACCGGAGTATCCATATCCAAAAGCATTTAATGAAACGTATGAAGTATGCAGATGGGTGTTTTCCATGCTGCAGCACTGGGGTGCCGACGTGAAGCGCGTATCCATGGGCGGACATAGTGCAGGTGCAAACCTGACGGCAGCCGTATGTTTAAAGGCAAATCAGACAAAGGAATTTCAGTTCTGTCTTCAGGTGCTGGATTATGGTGCGTTTGATATGGTGACGGATCCGGCAGATAAACCGGAGGCAGAGACGAACATGATTCCGGTGGAGAGAGGACGAATGTTCAGTCTCGCCTATACGGATGGTGAGCTTGAGAATTTGAAGGACCCGTACTGCAGTCCATTACTCGCATCAGAGGAGATGCTGAAGGGACTTCCGGAAGCGCTCATAACCAGTGCCGGTCATGATAATTTCCGATTCGAGGATGCCGAGTACGCGAAGCGTCTCGTGCTGGCGGGTGTAAAGGTGACACAGAAGTGTTTCCTCGATTCGTATCATGGATTTATCGTGCATTGCACAGATGAATGGGAAGCTGGTCAGCAGCTGGTCATCGATACGATTCAACGAGCGTCACTGTAAAAGAACAGTAAGTGTAGAGTGAGTGCTACTGGAAAGGAAAGTATATGAAAAAAGTAATTGAGCCGGGTAGAACCAGAAAAAGTATTAATTTTATTGACAATATCGTGTATTCGAGACAGAAGAATCTGAACGGACAGGAGATGGAGCTGAAGATGTCCATCATGCTGCAGAATGGAAACAGTGAGATGCGACTCGCCTCCGGTCATGACGACGAGGCAGATGATAAGACACCGAAGCCGGCGATTCTGTGGGTTCCGGGTGGCGGCTACCGTGGCTGCGATAAAAACCTTATGGTAGCGGAGATGGCGTTCCTTGCGGATGCAGGCTATGTGGTTGCATCGATGTATTATCGTAGCAGTGCCGAGGAGCATATGCCTTCACAGATCATCGACGTGAAGACGGCGATTCGATTCCTTCGTGCACATGCCGATGAATATGAAATTGATCCGGAGCATATCGGTATCATCGGACGCTCCGCGGGTGGACAGCTGTCGGCGCTCGCTGCCATGAATTCAGATGCGTATGAAAGTGCTGAGTGGAGCGAGTATTCGTCGCATGTGCAGGCCTGCTGTGATATGTTCGGACCGGTTGATTTCGTGAAGCTGATCGACGATGATGCGCGTGAAATGAAGACAAATCCGAACTGTCGCTGGAAAAAGCCAGAGGATACACATGCAGGTGCGCTCTTCGGTGGCGATATGTCGACCCTGAAGGAACGTGCGAAGCCATACTGTCCGCCATATATCCTGACGAAGGAGATGTGTCCGATTCTCATTCTGCATGGCGACTGCGATAAGCTGGTGTCCTGTGACATCAGTGAAGCATTTTATGACGATATCGTAAAGGCGGGCATGGAAGATCGCGCAGACCTTTATATCCTTCATGGTGCGGGCCATGGAACGAAGGAGTTTTTCCAGCAGGAAACGAAGGAAATCATCCGTGCATTTTTTGATAAGAATCTTAAGTGACGACGTATCGGACGAACAGAGGTACAGCCATGATCAAAATCGAAAGCAACTGTTCGAGTAAGATGACGGATGAGGAGATGCGCTACCAGCAGGGACAGGGCATCCACTATCTTGCCGTGAACTTCATCGGCGATGATGCAAATTACGATGGCATCCTGCGTTTCCAGGAGCGTGCGGCGAAGTATGATCTTCAGATTTCCAATGCAGGCTGCCCGCAGCTGCAGAAGTGCCCGTCGATTCATCTCGGCCGTGAAGATCGTGACGAGTGGATCGCGAAGTACAACGAGTTCACGAGAGCACTTGGTCAGGCCGGCGTTCCGATCAACTATATCGCATGGCAGCCGAATGGTATCTTCCGTACCCGGATCGGTGCCGGCAAGTATAACCACGGTCAGAATTCCTTTATCTGTGATCTCGACGAGATTCAGTCCCGTCCGATTTCAAATGACCGCGTATACGGAGAGCAGGAAATCTGGGAGAACTTCAAATACTTCCTGGATAAGGCACTTCCGGTATGTGAAGAAGCCGATGTCAAGCTGGCACTTCATCCGAACGATCCACCGATTCCGGAGGCTGGTGGCGTAGCCTGCCTCATCTGGAATTCCGACTGCTATCGTCGAGCCTTCGAACTAGCCGGTAACAGCCCGTATCTCACGATGAAGATGTGCGTCGGCTGCTGGCTGGAGTCTGAGCACTTCGGTGATCTCTATCAGGACATCGAAGAGTTCGTGAAAGCCGATAAGCTCCCGATCATTCACTTCCGCAATGTCAGCGGACAGCTTCCGTACTTCGAGGAGACGCTTCTCGAGGATGGCTATGCGGATATGTATCAGATTATGAAGGTGATCGTACGCAGTGGCTTCGACGGATATCTCAACATTGACCATCCGTTTTTTAATGCAGATGGGAAGGGATTCTCCGAGCGCTCCGCTGCGTATTACACCGGTTACATGAAGGCACTGCTTCACTGCGCAGAGGCAGAAGAGAAGAAAAAATCTGAATAGTATTTATCCGGCGATTTTCAGAGGATGAGCCGTATGAGGCATAGAAAAAGGGTGTTGTGCATGCAGCATCCTTTTTCTGTGCCGTGGTTTGACCGAAGATGCAGGCAGAATGTCTGCCCGGCCCGCATTTTTATGCTACAATGAAATTATTCTAAAACCTGATCTGCAAAGGTGCATCTGCGTTCACATCGCATGATATCCACCAGCGCAGACATGACGATGGAAAATGGAGGAAATCATATGCTGCCATTTGTTTATTATGCACCGACGAAGGTGGTGTTCGGCCCGGATACGGCCGTGGAAACCGGAAAGCTTGTGAAGGAGCAGGGCGCGACGAAGGTCCTGATCCACTATGGAAGTGAGCGTGTGAAGAAGTCTGGGCTCGTACCGATGATCGAGAAGCAGCTCGAGGAAGCGGGTATCGGCTATGTCGAGCTCGGCGGTGTCGTACCGAATCCGCACCTCAGTAAGGTCTATGAGGGCATCGAACTCTGCCGGAAGGAAGGCGTCGACTTCATCCTTTCCGTCGGCGGTGGTTCCGTCATCGACTCTGCAAAGGCCATCGGTTATGGACTCGCGGATAAGACCGAGGGCGATGTCTGGGATTTCTATGATTTCAAGCGGAAGGCGAGTGCATGCACGCCGCAGGGCGTCGTACTGACGATTGCGGCGACCGGTTCCGAGATGTCGAACTCTTCTGTGATTACGAAAATGACGGATGAGGGTGGCATCAAGCGTTCCTACAACACGAATCTCGCGCGTCCGCGCTTCGCCATCATGGATCCGAAGCTTACGATGACCCTTCCGGAGTACCAGACCATGTCCGGTGCTGCCGACATCTGCATGCATACGATGGAGCGTTATTTTAATAAAGCGGGTTCGATGGAGCTGACGGATGCGATCGCAGAGGGCCTGCTTCGTACCGTGATGGCCAATGCACACATCCTGATGTCGGATCCGACAAACTATGACGCGCGCGCAGAGATCATGTGGGCCTCCTCCCTCAGCCATAACGGACTGACCGGCTGTGGCACGGATGGTGGCGACTGGTCCTGCCATCGCCTCGAGCATGAGCTCGGCGGACTCTATGATGTCGCGCATGGTGCAGGCCTCGCGGCCATCTGGGGCACCTGGGCACGCTATGTGTATAAGCATAATCCGGCCCGCTTCGCAAAGTTCGGTGTCAATGTACTCGGTGTCGAGGCAGGAGCAGACGACGAAGAGACCGCACTCCGTGGCATCGTAGCGATGGAAGATTTCTTCCGTTCGATTCATATGCCGACGAACCTTCGTGAGCTCGGTGTAAACCCGACCGACGAAGAGTATAAACTCCTCGCAGAAGGTTGCTTTAAGGCCACGAATGGAGGCATCGGTTCGATTCTTAGACTGAAGCTCGAGGATATGGAGAAGATTTACCGACTGGCATATTAAAAAAGATGTATCGAAAAAGAGCCCGCGTCAGCGACTGCTGATGCAGGCTCTTTATTAAGGTGCGCCTGGCGGCGCACGTTTTTTTCTTACTTCCCATGCTCCCAGTAATCATCGACCAGCTGGATGAAATCCTTCGCAGCTTTGCTGAGATAAGTGTTCTTCTGGTAGCTAACACAGACCTTCCATGTCGGATGTGTCGTGAGACTATAGAAGCGGACCCCTTCCGGCTGCTTTTTTACATAGTGGTATGGAATGAGGGCACAGGCCATCTTCGCACTGACCATGGATAGAATCGTTGCGTTATTCGAAGTTTCAAACAGAACCGTCGGGCTGAAGCCGGCATCATGAAAAATCTGATCCACGGTTTTACGAATCGTCGATTCCTTATACATCATCACGAACGGCTCGTAACGGAACAGCGAGAGAGGAACCTCCGGATACTGTGCATCTGTCTGCAGATATTCATCCGGGAGCGGATACTGCTCCGGTAACGCCAGAAAGATTTCTTCATCGAACATATCGATGTACTCGTCGTTGGTTTTCTGCTGTTCGGAGATCGTGACGAAACCGATATCCAGTTCACCTTTGTGGATTGCTTCCTGCTGCTTTCGCACACTGAGTTCGCGTGGTTCGATCGTGAAATCCGGATACAGGTCATGGAACTTCGGATAGACATATGGAAACATATCGGAGCCCCGCCCCGGTGTCATGCCGACGGAGAGAAAGCCACGATGGGTGTCGGCCATATCGGCGATCAGCGTGTAGGTTTTCTGTTTGATGCGGAGCATCTCACGCGCATTTTCGACATAGACATTGCCCTCCGGGGTCAGTGTCCAGTCTGATTTGTTGCGTACGAACAGCGGAGCGCCCAGCTCCTTCTCGAGCTTCTGAAGCTGCTGAGAGAGTGCGGACTGGGTGATGAAGAGCTTCTCTGCAGCACGGGTGATGGATCCCTCATCGGCGATTTTAATGATGTATTCGATCTGTTTTGTATCCATAAATAGTAAACCTGCGATGTTAGGAAAACTAATCCTGCATTCATATTAATTAATTTTACTAACATATTTTAACGCAATATAATGAGTATATCAAGTGAATGAGCAATCGCTTTTAACCAAAGTAAGGAGGAAAAAGCATGGCAAATAGATTATGCATTCAAATCACTGAGCGTGATAACGTCGCCATCGCCATCCATGATGTGCCGAAAGGTACCGAAGTCATGCCGGGCGTGGTCACCGTGGAAGACATCCCACAGGCACATAAGATCGCGCTGAAGGCACTTCCGAAGGGATCCGAAGTCATTCGCTACGGTGTGGTGCTCGGCACGACCGCAGAGGATATCCCGGTCGGCGGCTGGATCAATGAGAAGAACCTCATCATGGCACCGGCACCGGATCTCGATCAGATGGAATTTGCGACGAACATCCGCACGGACCTTCCGAAGCCGAAGAGAACGACCTGGATGGGCTATCGTAATCCGAACGGTGGTTACGCCGGCACCCGGAACATCCTCGGCATCAACACGACCGTGCAGTGTGTTGCGGGTGTGCTCAATGTTGCCATCCAGCGCATCAAGCGGGAGATCCTGCCGAAGTATCCGAACGTAGATGACGTCGTCGCCATCAATCATCCATATGGCTGCGGTGTCGCCATCGATGCACCGGATGCCTACATTCCGCAGAAGATCATCCGCAACATCGCAGCCCATCCGAATTTCGGCGGCGTATTTATGCTGGTTGGTTTAGGCTGTGAGAAGTTTACCGTCGACCGTTTCTGCGAGTGGTGGCCGGAGCTGAATAACGAGGACAATGTCATCGTCCTTCAGAACTATAAGGGATACCAGGCCATGATGGATGCCATCTGCGAGATGGCAGAAAAGAAGCTGCGGATTCTGAACGAGCGGAAGAGGGAGGAACTGCCCCTGTCCGACCTGCTCGTCGGCATGCAGTGCGGTGGTTCGGATGCATTCTCCGGTATCACCGCGAATCCGACAGCCGGTTATGCCGCCGATCTCCTCGTTTCCGGGGGCGGAACCGCGATGTTCTCCGAGGTAACCGAGGTGCGTGATGGTGTACAGTTCATCGCCCATCGCTGCATCAACGAAGAGGTAGGGAAGCGTCTCGTGGAAGAGATGAAGTGGTACGATAATTACTTGAAGAAGGGTGGTGTCGACCGTGGTGCGAACACTACACCAGGGAATAAGAAGGGTGGCCTCTCGAACATCATCGAGAAGTCCATGGGCTCCATCGCAAAGTCGGGCTCGTCCCCAATCGTTGAAGTTCTGTCCCCTGGCGACAAGCCGACGAAGCACGGCGAAATCTTCGCAGCGACACCAGCCTCTGACCTCGTTTGCGGACCGTCTCAGCTCGCCTCCGGCATGGGCCTCGAAGTATTCATGACCGGACGTGGCACACCATACGGACTCGCCGCAGCACCAGTGATCAAGCTCTGCTCCAGAAACGAAATGAAGGAACAGTGGCCGGATATCATCGACTTCAACGCAGGCCCGGCTGCCGTCGGCGACCGCACCATCGCAGAACAGGGTGAAGAACTCTTTGACTTCATCCTCGACGTCGCCTCCGGCATCAAAAAACCATACACCGAACAGTACGGCTTCGCCAACGACCTCTGCGTATTTAACCCGGCACCAATAACGTAGGCGCTTGCATCAAGCAGTGCAAAATCGAAGAAGTCCACACAGGGACCATGCTCGCATGAGTCCCTGTGTGGACTTCTTCGATTTTATAGGGGCTTTGCCCCGGTATCGAACGTCGCCGAAGGCGGCGTGAGATAGGCGCTGCTTGAAGCAAGAAAATAGATCGTCTTTGCCCCGTCATCTCGCACCGCCAGTGGCGGCGCGAAATAAGCACTGATTTTATTCACTACCTTAATTCGTTTGTACCGGTGCCAGGTGCTCAGCCCAATACGCGCGTACCATGGCGATGAAATCCTTCGCGGCGTCGGTGAGGTACGCACCTTTACGGTAGGTGATACAGAGATCCCAGGTCGGGTGATTCGGTAATACGAAGCATCCGATCTTGGGATTTTTTTCGTCTGTGTAGTAGCGCGGTACGATCGCGCAGCAGAGATAGGCGCTGCCAGGTCTCGTGTCATACTTTGAGCGTCTGATACTTTTCTTTAAGAAGTTTCCATATGAGCGCATAAAGTGGATTCAGCGCCTGCTCTTCTTTAAATACGGTGACGCCTTTTACCGGGAATCCTTCCGGTAGCGGGAGTTTTAAAAAGTCTTCTTTCAATAGATGGAACAGGCTTTCGGGCAATACGGAAAGTCCTTTCCTGGTGGCGCATAGGTGCGCTGCCTCCTGAAAAGTGCTGGTGGTTTCTATATGAGGACAGTCCGACAGCCCGATTCCAGTCATGGCTTCTTCCTGAAATGAAGGGGAAAGCGCGTAATTTTCCTTAACAAATACCCGATCATGCGTCCATCCAGTCTTTTTCAAGATTTTTTCCTGGAGTGCATGTTCTGTATACCATTCGCGTGAAGCTGCCAGCACATAGCTGTCTTCCTGGAAAGTTTTCTGGATATAGGGTTTGGGAACTTCTTTCTGTGTCATATAAATGAGAAGATCGGCTGAACCATTCTGGAGCATTTGTAATGCAGTGTCAGTTTCGCCGGCGATTAAGGTCAGATGAGCCTCATCGTAAACTTTTCGTACTTCCGGCCAGATATCCCGAAGAAACATATTCCGCATCGTGAATTCAATATAAATAGACACATTATGAATGGCCGTTTCTTTCAGCTTTTCGAGTGCCTCTTGCAGTCCTCTTTCTTCCGCTGCGATTTGACGCGCTGTATCGATCACGAGTTCGCCCCGAGGGGTTGGCGTCATGGCAGACTTGGAACGTTCAAAAATAGAAAAACCGAGTTTTTCTTCATAGAGCTTCAGCTGTTGTGAAAGTGCTGGCTGAGAAAGATAACAGCGGGCAGCGGCCCGGCTGATATTTGATTCCTCGTAAATCGCCAGAAGATATTCATAGATTTTTGAATTCATGGTGAAAGCCTTTCGTCGAAGGAGTGGAGCAGGTGCTGGACTTCCTCATTGGTGGCAAGAAAACGGGAACCGCTTTGCCTGAGCCGCTGATATTCCAGGTAAAAAAAGAAACGTTCCGGATCCGTGAGCGTGCGATATAGCGGAAAAGCCATCCCTTCCGTAAGAGCCGGCAGTCCAGACAGGGTGAAATAACGCAGTCCTGAAATATGGGTGGCACTTTCTTCATCGACAAAGCCGGCGTAGTTTCCTTCCATGAGTAGCTGATGATTGGTCAGTCGGTTCGACGTTTGAAGCTGAATATTCAGCTGAATCTGATGGCTTTTCAGGAAGTGATTCACGCACCGTCCGATGACCGTCAGTTCATCAGGAAGAATGAAGGGGGCATCTTTCATTAAAGCGAAATCCTCTATAGATAAAACGGAAGGTGCGGTGGCCGTTCCGCCCTGTACATACAGGGCATGGAAGCTGGGAATCCCCATCAGAATTCGTTTTTTTTCCAGTGGCAAAAAGTGAACATCCAAAGGCTTCAGGTCCATCCTGTCTTCGGTCATCAGAAGGATGAAATCGAGCTCTCCCGCCAGTAGCTTCTGATAAAGCAGGGTTGATCTCTCGTTGATGACCGAAACGTGCAGCGATGGATAGCGCTCAAGCATATGGGGATAAATATAGGCCAGAGAAGCACCGCCACGGATGGGTGGGATGCCAAAGCGAAGAAGATTTGGGGTGCGTGCACCGTTCAGTTTCTGATGAAGCTGCGACTGAAGGAATTGAATCTTTCGAGCACTTTTCAAGTAGAGGGTACCGGCTTCTGTCAGCTCATAGCTTCCGGAGGCGGTAGCAAAAAGACGAATACCGGTATCCGTTTCCAGATTCTGAAGGTATCTGCTGAGTACAGACTGCGATACATGAAGCGCATGTGCAGCCTGCGTCAGGGTCTTGTTCTCTGCTATAGCGATAAAATAATCATAGTGAAGAATATTCATGTAGATCGTCCTGTCTCGTAAAAAGCCTTATGCTTTTTCCTTATAGTTATATGTTCAGTATATATTAGAATCAGAAGTGCATCAAGCGTACCATAGGAGCATAGAGTAGCCGTGAAAACAACGGCTGGAATGTGAGCCGGGCCTGGAAGTCGCATCCTATATATGCAGTTCATTTATTGTCAAGGAGGTCAAATGAACATGAATGTACAATTGGTGATCACACTGGCGGTACTGGCGTTTATGGCGGTATCGTTTATGATGAGAAAAATATCCTATGGAATGACAGGCATGATTTGTATGCTGGTACTGGCCATGACAGGTATTGTCGACTTGCCCACCGCTTTTTCGGGTTTTTCAAATAAAACCACGATTCTCGTGGCAACCATGATGCTGGTTGCAGGTTCGATCGGAAAGACCAGTCTCGTCAGCGTTATCCGTGGACATATGTCTACCATTCAGAAGAAAAGTGGTTTGCTGCTTCTGCTTGCCATCTTCGGATTCACGATTCTTTTGACACAGCTGATCGGCATGACGGCGCTTATGTCGGTTATGGTTATGCTGGTGGTCACCCTGGATGATACAACGGATCTGTCGCAGTCTCGTGTCTTTTTTCTGATTGCAGCCATCAACATCGCCTGGTTCGGCCGTTTTCCGGTCGGCATGGGAGCGGCGCTTCCACTTATGCAGAATGCTTATTATGAAGGTCTTGTGGAGAGCAATCCAGAGTATCTTTTAACTGTGTTTGACTATATGAAGGCCGGTATGATTCCATCGATCGTACTTACACTGTACTGCCTGTTTGCCTGGAAACTGATTCCGAAAACAAAGATGGATATGGATGCCATGCAGCAGCAGGGCGGCAGAGAGCAGGCATCCAAAATGACAAAGCGCCAGGAGCAGATTATATTTGTAGTATTTATCATCATCATGCTTGCGTTTATTTTCTCTACACAGCTTGGAAATCTGATTTATCTTCTGCCGATTGCCGGCTGTATCGTACTGATATTAACCAAGGTCGTATCTCAGCAGGAGGCGTCCTGCATACTGGCTGGTGATATGGTTTTCTGCGTTGCAGGTGTTCTTGTGGTTTCTTCAGCATTAAACTCCTCTGGTGCGGGTCAGATGATCGGTGATTTCGTGCTGAGACTTTTAGGAAGTAACCCGTCAAGTGTTATGGTCATTACGGTTTTCTGTGTGGTGACAGTCGTGATGACGACGTTCCTCAGTAATAACGGTACGGTGGCAATAATGACACCGATTGCGGCATCGACGGCCCTGGCTGGTGGTATGAATCCGAAAGCGGTTGTTTTAGTGGTTGTCCTATCTTCTTGTCTTGCAATTGCGTTTCCAACCGGCTGTGCGGCATCCATGATGGCATACTCCATCGGAAATCACAATCCGGTAAAGCTTCTTCGCTTTACGATTCCGTACCTGATCCTGGGGTGTATCTCTGTGATTATTTCAGCAAGTATTTTCTACCCAGTGTATGGTTGATAAGGAGGCGATGATGTTAAGTGAAGAACAGGTGAAGGAACAGCTCGAAATTCTGGATCGCACAAATATGCATAAAAATGCAGCTAAGGAGCGGGTGATTCCGGAGGATTATCTGGAGTATCAGACGAAAGTAGAGCGGACGGAGAGAATGCTGGAAAGTGTTTCGACAGGTGTGGCCGTACGATGCGTTTTCACCAAAGCAGTGGACTGTCTGAAATCGATGCCGATTTTTATCAACCTCCATGGAGGCGGCTTCATCCATCCGCAGGATTCGGATGATGATTTGCTCTGTGCACATATTGCCAATGCAATACAGGGACTGGTAATCGATGTGGATTATGCTGTAACTCCGGATTATGTATTTCCGACCGCGTTTGAGCAGGTATGGGATGTAGCGGAGTGGGTGTTTGCACATGCAGAGGAACTGAAAGCGGATTCGACACGGATTTCGATCGGCGGGCATAGTGCTGGTGGAGCGCTGGCTGCGGCAGTATGCCTTCGTGCTGCGAAGAGCGGGCACATGCACTTCGCGCTGCAAATACTTGATTATGCTGCTCTGGATAATGCGATGGCATTTGAAACGGCCGGAAATGAAAGAAGCAGGGCATTCTCTACCCTCTATTGTGGCGGAAACATTCGCCTTTTAAGCAGTCCATACTGTTCACCGGTGTTTGCTTCCGATGAAATGCTGAAGAACCAGCCACGCACCTTAGTGATCAATGCAGAGTTTTGCCCGTTCCGTAAGATTACAGAACGTTATGGTCAGAGACTGGCGCAGGCAGGAAATGAGGTCGCTTTTAAATCGTATCGAGGAAGTGCACATGGTTTTACGGTTCGCATGACCGGTGCATGGCAGGATGCGCAGGAGCTGATGATTCGCTATCTTCGCAATAGCAAAGTCAGAGAGGTGCAGGAAAATGACTGAAGAGAGAAAACAGGAAATACTGAACATTATTAAAAAGACGAATCGCAGGCCTGCTTCAGCCGCGCCATCCTATCCAGAAGAAATTCGTGCATATCTGGAGCGATGCGAAGCGATTCGGTCTATCACCAGAACCGTCGATGGTTTTTCGTATCGAATGGACATTTTAAATGCGAAAAACAGATCTGCAGACTGTCCGGTTTTTATAAATATCCATGGTGGCGGATTTATAGGACCGCATCGTGAAAATGACAGCTATTACAGTGCATATGTGGCGGATCAGATTCGCGGAATCACAGTGGATATCGATTATACACTTTCGGATACGGCACCTTATCCGGTCGCTCTGTACCAGTGTATGGATGCGCTGGATTATGTAGTGAGCCATGTAGAGGAGTGGGGAGCATCGAAAGAAAACATCACGGTGGCTGGATACAGCGCGGGTGCTTCTCTGACCGCGGCGATGGGAATTTGCTGTGCAGAGCGAGAAGGATTCATGCCGAAGCTTTTAATTCTTGCGTATCCGCCACTGGAATACAGGATTCCGGATCAGTACAAGATTGATTCCTATGATCGCCAGATCGGCATGGAACGCTCGAAAGCTTTTGCGGATCTGTACTTCGATGATAAGAAAGAGAACTTCGAAGATTATCATAATTCGCCACTCTATGCACCGACAGAATTACTTGCCAGACAGCCGAAAACGCTGATTATTTCAGCTGGGCTTTGTAATTTCCGCTATGAAGATGAAGATTATGCGCTTTGCCTGGCGGAAGCTGGAGTAGAGGTGATTCTGAAACGCTTCCCTGGAAAATCGCATGGCTTCATTCCGCACTTTATGGAGGGCTGGCAAGAAGCTACAGAGCTTATGGTGCGCGAAATCACAGAAGACTGATAGTGCGACGGGTTCGATATTCTGGCTGTTTAGTTATTCTGCACCGGTGTCAGGTGCTCAGTCCAGTACGCGCGTACCATGGCGATGAAATCCTTCGCGGCGTCGGTGAGGTATGCCCCTTTTCGATATGTGATACAGAGATCCCAGGTCGGGTGATTCGGTAATACGAAGCATCCGATCTTGGGATTTTTTTCGTCTGCGTAGTAGCGCGGCACGATCGCACAGCAGAGACTGGCTTCCACCAGGGTCGGAAGACTGGCGGTCGAGTTTGTTTCCATGAGGATCATCGGCTCGAAGCCGGCATTCCGAAAGATATCATCGGTGATCTGGCGATTCGTCGATGCATGGGAGAGCACGACGAATGGCTCGTACTGCAGGTCTCGGAGATCGATGACCGGAAGCTCCGGGCCGCTGAAGGAGTAGCGATCGCAGAGAGGATGCGTTTTCGGCACCAGCACGCACATCTCTTCGGAACCGACGGTCAGATAATCGTCGCTGGTCCGCTGATCCTTCCGCAGTGTGACGAAGCCGAGATCGATGTTTCCGGCATTCAGTTCCTTCTGAAGATTCGACACGCTCATTTCCTGCGGACTGATGCGCAGCTCGTCGTACTTCTGGTGGAGCGCAGGATATATTTCTGTGAACATGCGGATACCACGATTGGTTGTAAGACCGATCCTCAGCTCGGATTTTCCGGAGTGTGTGATATTGTAGATTTTCTTATAGGTATCCTGCTTGATCAGGAGGGCTTTGCGCGCGCCCTGCAGATAGGCTTCCCCGGCTTCGGTCGGATGCCAGTCGGTACGGGAACGCACGAAGAGCTGCGTACCTAACTCCTTTTCCAGCTTGAGAAGCTGTTGATTCAGGGCAGACTGGGAGATGAAGAGATTTCTCGCAGCCTTCGTTATATTGTTTTCCTTCGCAATTTCAACCATATACTCACATTCCCGGAAATCCATGTGTTCCTCCTTATAAAAAGATCGTTACATATCGATGATTCAACGTAAGTTTTCCTAATGCTTCCATAAGTAAAGCTAAAAGCAAAACTTATTGAAAATGCAAAGAACCATAAGTTGTGCTTAGTATACCATAAGAGTTACGCGCTTTACTAAAAAAGCTGAAAAATCTATAATTTCTATATAAGCAATCGAGTATTTCTGCAGAGCACTGTGGTGTGTGGACAGCTTCTGAACTGCAGAAACGATGTACACAAGCGTGTGTGCATGATTCATGTAAGGAGGATAGAACATGATTCCAGTAGTAGAAAAGATGGAAGTATTTCCAGTTGCCGGCTTCGATTCCATGGAGCTGAACCTTTCCGGTGCGCATGCACCATACTTCACCAGAAACATCGTCATCCTGACCGATTCAAACGGTGTAGAGGGTATCGGCGAGGTTCCGGGCGGTCAGAAGATCACAAACGCACTGGAGGCGGTAAAGGATCTCGTCATCGGCACGAAGATTTCAGATTATAAGAATACCTTAAATCGTGTACGTGCATGGCTCGATGCAAACATCAAGGATGATGTCAGAGGACTTCAGACCTTCGACCTTCGTACCGGTGTACATGTTGTAACGGCGATCGAAGCTCCTCTTCTCGACCTTATGGGTAAGTTCCTCGAGGTTCCGGCGGCTTCTCTCATGGGTGATGGCCTTCAGAGAACGTCCGTACGTTTCCTTTCTTACCTTTTCTATGTCGGTGATCGTAAGAAGACCACGCTTCCATACATGGATGAGTCCGACTCAGACTGTGAGTGGTACAGACTTCGTAACGAAGAAGCGATGGACCCGGAGCACATCGTCGCACTTGCGAAGGCAACGGCGGAGAAGTACGGCTTCGAGGATTTCAAGCTGAAGGGCGGTGTGTTCGAGCCGGAAGAGGAGTATAAGGCAGTCGCTGCCATCAAGAAGGCATTCCCGAATGCACGTGTCGATCTCGATCCGAACGGCTGCTGGTCGCTCGAGAAGTCGCTCGAGATGGCACCGAAGTTTAAGGAGATCCTGGCATACATCGAGGATCCATGCGGCGCAGAAAATGGTTTCTCCGGCCGTGAGGTGATGGCGGAGTTCCGTCAGGAGTCCGGCATGTTTACCGCCACCAACATGATCGATACCGACTGGCGTCAGATGCGTCACTGCATCGAGCTGAAGGCAGTCGACATCCCGCTGGCAGATCCGCACTTCTGGACCATGGAAGGTTCGGTACGTGTCGGTCAGCTGTGCAACGACTTCGGTCTGATGTGGGGCTGCCACTCCAACAACCACTTCGATATTTCCCTCGCGATGGTTGCACAGTGTGCCGCTGCCATCCCTGGCCGTATGAACGGTATCGATACGCACTGGATCTGGCAGGAGGGCAGAAACCGTCTGACGAAGAACCCGATGCAGATCGAGGGTGGATGCATCCACAACATCGATAAGATGGTGGGCCTCGGTGTCGAGGTCGATCGTGAGCAGATCATGAAGGCAAACAAGCTCTATATGGATAACTGCCTCGGTGCACGTGATGATGCCATCGGCATGCAGTTCCTGGTACCGAATTGGAAGTTTGATAACAAGCGTCCTTGCATGGTTCGCTGATGTAGTGCGCACTTCCGGCATCCGTACCGGAGGCGTCCACGTTTTGAAAATGGGCTCTTTTTAAGGCGAACAGGAATCTATGGTTCCTGCCCACTTTAGAGGGAGCTTTTTTCTACCTGAAAGTGGATGCAGCAGCGGAGTGTCCGCCAAACTGAAACGCACAACGATTAATGAAAATGCACGTCAATAATTTAACGTAAGTTTTTCTAATGCTTACATAAGCGAGGCTAAAAGCAAAACTTATGGAAGTACATGGATTTTATAAGTTTTACTAAAGCTGACATTAGACTTATCTGCTTTACGAACGATATTGTGAAAATTATACTAAGCATATAAAGACAGCATGTGCTGACTTGTGAAGCTTGAATTTCATTGGCGGGGGCCTATGGAAGATATACTTCTGTGTTGCACAGAGGAGTGTCCGGGGAACGGACAGGAAAGGGGGAACTTCAATGTTCTTAAAGAAATATGGCGACATGATCGTCGGCATCTTCTACGCGGCATTAGGCATCGCACTGATCATCGGTGCCGGAAAGCTGCCGAAGTCGAAGGTAATGGAAATCGGTCCGGATTTTATGCCACGTCTGGTAGGCATCATCATCCTGGTACTGGCACTTCTGCTTCTGTTCTGGACTGTCAAGGGACTGAAGAAGCATGTCACGGAGGTGGAAGCATCTGATTATAAGGATACATCCGATTATAAGAGAGTACTCGGAAGCCTCGTATCCGCTATCGTGTATGTGAACATCCTCGAGCCGATCGGCTTCATCATCAGTACGCTGCTCTATCTGTTCATTCAGATCACGATCCTCGCGCCGGATGCACATCGTACGAAAAAGGATCTGATCCAGTATCTGGTCATCGATGTTGTATTTACATTTATCGTCTACTTCCTGTTCCGCTACGGATTCAAGATCGTCCTTCCGGCAGGAATCTTCGCACTGTAATAAAGGAGGAAACAGAATGAACGCATTAGCACAGTTAGGTGCCGGCATCGTTTCAGTTTGCCAGCCGGTTTCCTTACTTTTTATGATCGCCGGTGTGGCAATCGGCATCATCTTCGGATCGATTCCTGGTCTTTCCGCATCCATGGCCGTCGCCCTGATGCTCCCGCTGACCTTCAGCATGGAAGCCTCCCTCGGTATGAACACCCTGGTTGCTGTTTACATCGGAGGTATCTCCGGCGGACTGATCTCCGCGATCCTCCTCAACATGCCGGGTACCGCTTCTTCCATCGCGACCACCTTTGATGGCTACCCGATGGCGCAGAAGGGTGAAGCGATGAAGGCACTTGGTGTCGGCATCGTCTTCTCCTTCCTCGGATCACTGTTTTCGTTCTTTATCCTGTCCTTCTTCGCACCGATGCTTGCAGATGTTGCGCTGAAGTTCACTCCGGTTGAGAACTTCGGTATCTGCTTTTTCGCTCTTACGATGGTGGCGATCCTCTCCTCAGGAAATATGATCAAGGGTCTCCTCGCAGGCCTCTTCGGACTGGTGTTCTGCTTCATCGGTATGGCACCAATCGACGGTACGGCACGTTTTACCTTCGGCAATGCGAATCTTCTTGCCGGCTTCAACCAGCTGACCACTCTCATCGGTATCTTTGCTGTCGCAGATATTCTGAAGTCCGCAGAGGAGATGAATGCGAAGGGTGTACAGACCATCCCGACCTCAAAGGTGAAGGGCTTCGGCTTCTCCATGAAGGAGTTCGTTTCCTGGCTTCCGGGTGCACTGAGAGCAGCACTCATCGGAACTGGTATCGGTATCCTTCCGGGTATCGGCGGTTCCACCTCCGGTATGCTGTCTTACGTAACCGCAAAGAACATGAGCAAGCATCCGGAAACCTTCGGTACAGGTGATCCGGAAGGTATCGTTGCAACCGAGTGTGCGAACAATGCAACGATCGGTGGTGCGATGATTCCGCTTCTCGTTCTCGGTATCCCGGGCGACGGTGTTACCGCGATGATGCTTGGCGGCTTCTTGATTCACGGCCTGTCCGCCGGTCCGCTCCTCTTCGTAAAGAATGCCGACGTCGTATACGGCATCTTCGCTGCATGTATGGTATGTGACCTTATCATGCTGATCGTTGAGTGGACATGTATCAAGGGCTTCGTACAGATTCTGAAGGTTCCGAAGCACATTCTGATGCCATTGATCCTCGTACTCTGCGCAGTCGGTGCATATGCAACCAACAACCGTGTCTTCGATGTGCAGTCCATCATCGTCTTCGGTGTGGTCGGCTACATCTATCACAAGCTGAGTCTTCCGACGACACCGTTCGTCCTTTGCTTCCTGGTCGGCTCGATGACGGAGACCTACCTCCGTCGAGGCATCATGAGCTACAAGAGCTTCGGCGCATTCTTCACACATCCGATCTTCGATGTATTCTTCTTCATCGCCTGCGGCGTTCTCCTCTGGTCTATGTTTAAGGAGCTCAAGCACGGTGGCAAGAAAGTCGATGACTAAGTGAAAACAAAAACTGTACTAAACTTCCGCGAGACGGAAGAAGTAATAAATCATGGGCGCCGGGGGGCGCCCCGAAAAAGGAGAAAACTATGAAAAAAAGAATCTTATCCGCACTTCTTGCAGGTAGCATGGCACTCGGCCTCGCTGCATGTGGCTCTTCCTCAACCGGTAGCACCACCGCTGCTGCACCGGCAGAGACGAAGGCTGCAGAGAGCGCTGCATCCGGAGATGCAGCTGCAAGCACCACCGCAGGTGACTGGCAGCCATCCGGCCCGATTTCTCTGGTTCTTCCGGCAGGTGCAGGTGGAGACACCGATCTTTCCGCTCGTATCTTCGCACAGTATGCAAAGGAAGCAACCGGCGTTGACTTCGTCGTTGTAAATGCAAGTGGTGCATCCGGATCCGTTGCTGCAAATCAGGTTCTGTCCGCAGCCAACGATGGCCAGACCGTTCTGTACGGTCACAACCTCGTAAATGTGGCCAATGTTGCCGGCATCACCGATTATGACTACACCGCATTTACACTCGGACCAACATTCGCAAAGAATGATGCAACGGGTCTCTATGTAAATCCGGATAAGTATAAGGACCTCAATGAGTTCCTGGAGGCTGCCAAGGCAAACCCTGGTCAGCTGAAGGCTTGTACCGAGGTGGGTGCATATACTTACTACGAGCTCCTCAAGTTTGAACAGTTAGCTGGTATCGATCTCGACCTCGTAGACGTAGGATCCAACTCCGACAAGGTAACGGCGATGCTTTCCGGTCAGGTAGATATGATGCCGGGTGCATTCGTAAACACAAAGGATTATCTTGATGCAGGTCAGTTTGTATGTGTAGGTATCCCCACAGAAGAGAGATCCGCACTGATGCCGGATGTTCCGACACTGAAGGAGCAGGGCATCGATCTCGTATTTCCGGACTGTGACTACTCCTTTTACTTCCCGGCAGGAACAGATGCTTCTGTGATCGCATGGTTTGAGAACACCACAAAGACCGTCACAGAGAACGAGAAGTGCCAGGAGGACCTCAAGAACATGGAGATCAATCCGTACTATCTCTCTGCTGCAGATTCTGTAGAGAACGATAAGAACTACCTTGCAATCTTCAAGGAGGTTGCTGATTCTGTTGAAAAGTAAAAACGTAATCTTCTCCATATAACTTCCTTTAGCTCGGTTCCGGCAGTCTGCCGGAACCGGAATTTAAAAGAATCAGAGATCATCAGATGAGGAATCATATGGTGATCTATGACCCTTTTATAAGCTTCACAGATTATGTCTATATACATTCGTCATCAGAGCATCACGGGGGAACCCCGCGTTTTCAGCCGGCACTCCCTACGTGCTCATCACAGGAAAGAGGTTCTTATGGCAGTCAGAAAAACGCAGGATCAGTACGTACAGGAGCTGGTGCAGGAGAACAAGCGCATTCATTACATGGCGTATGCGCTGATCGTTCTACTCATCGCGGTCATCGTGGTTTCCGTCTTAAAGCAGTTTATGCTCACCTCCATCCTTCTGGTGGTCGCCATCCTGTATCAGATTTTCGTCGTACGAAAGCAGCAGCGCGCCTATCTTAAAAAGTGTGAAAACACGAATCTCGAGCTGAGCACACTGAAGGATTTCAGTGATACCGAAATCGAAGAAAAGGGAACGCAGCTTTCCGAGCAGGATCTGGAAGCCGCCGGACTTCTGCCGTTTGTGCCGAAGACCGCGAGCTTTTTCAAATCCATTCATGGCACGAAGGGAAAGCTCGAGATCCGCTCGACGGACTGCTCCGTCGCACAGCACCAGCATGAAAAGGGCGTTGCCGCTGACATCAATACCGGCAACTGGATCCGTATTCGACTCCCGAAATCCACCGGACTGAATGTACGCATCCTTGAGGATGGCGTGTTCCCGGTAGAATTTCAGACAGACTTCTATAAAAAACAGCAGCTTGACGAAGCAGCACGTCCGGAGGGCGTCCCTTCGTCGATGCATCTCTATACCGCTGATCAGGACGCGAAGCTTCCAAGCAGTGCCTTCCTACAGAAGCTTCGCGCCTTTTCAGAATATACACCTGGAAAAATCTCCGTAAGCATCGAGGACGATGTTCTCGACGTCTATATCCGAAATCGCTTTTTAAGCGCCGGTTTTTCTGTTCGCGAAGCGGTTACGAAGCAGGAACTCACGAGAGATCCATATCCGGAGCTCCATCACGTTCTCGAGCTCGTCTCATTTTTAATTCGATAATTTCAGTAGCTTCGCTGCTGCTTTTATAAGCACCTTTACTGCAGAAAAGGTGAGCATACGATTCATGTTGGAAGATTCATTTTTCCGGCGCTTATGCACCATAGAAGAAAAGAGGTATGAAAATGGCAGATACACCTATTATTAAGAAGATGCAGGTCATCCCGGTGGCTGGCTATGACAGTATGCTGATGACTCTGTCGGGCTGTCATGCACCGGCATTTACAAGAAATCTGGTGATTCTCGAGGATAGTGCGGGACATCAGGGCATCGGTGAGATTCACGGAGGAGATTACACCTGCGATTGTCTCAATGCGGTGAAGCCGCTTGTGGAAGGACAGCCGATCGCGAAGTATCGTCAGATCCTCCAGAAGATCCATAAGCTGGCGAACCCGGCCGCAGAGGACGATGGCGAGGGTATCCAGACACTGGATATCTCGAAGCTGAAGTTCGTCGTAAAGAGTGAGTGGGCACTGGAGTGTGCGATGCTCGATCTGATGGGTCAGTTCCTGGGCGTACCGATGTGTGATCTTCTCGGTGAGGGACAGCAGCGAAAGGAAGTCGAGATGCTCGGCTATCTCTTCTATGTATCCGATAAGAAGAAAGTACCGGCAGGCGAGATGCAGTATCTCGATGAAAGCGACAGCTCGGATCCATGGTTCCGTCTGCGCCGTGAGGAGATTCTGACACCGGAGAGAGTGGTCGAAGAGGCGGAGGCGCTGACCGAAAAGTACGGTTTCCGCAACTTCAAGCTGAAGGGCGGTGTACTGAAGGGCTCCGAGGAGATGGATGCGATGCGTGCACTGAAGAAGCGGTTCCCGGATGCACGTATCAACATTGACCCGAACGGCGCATGGAGCCTGAAGGAGGCCATCGAGCTCTGCAAGGATATGCATGGGATCATCACCTACATGGAGGATCCATGCGGACCAGAGGCCGGTTATTCCAGCCGTGAGATCATGCGCGAGTTTAAGAATGCGACACAGTTCCAGGTGGCGACGAACATGATCGCAACCGACTGGCGTCAGTTCTATCACACCGTAAGCCTCAATGCCTGCGATATCATCCTCGCAGATCCGCACTTCTGGGGCTTCGATGGTGCGATCCGTATGTCACAGCTTCTCAACTCCTGGGGTCTTACCTGGGGCGTACACTCGAACAACCACTTCGACATCACACTGGCAGCCTTTGCACAGGTGGGTGCCGCTGCGGTCGGCGATCCGGCACCGCTCGATACCCACTGGATCTGGCAGGACGGTCAGAATCTCCTCGATGATACGCCACAGATCATCGGCGGCAAGCTGCAGGTTCCGGATGCACCGGGACTCGGCGTACATCTCAACATGGAGAAGGTCATGAAGGCAAATAAGCTTTACAACAGCCTGCCATCCCATGATCGTGATGATGCGAAGGCGATGCAGTATCTGATTCCGGGCTGGAAGTATGATCACAAGAAACCGGCACTGGTAAGATAAGTGCGGCTTCTATAGATAGTCGAAGCTCATAGAAGCATTTTGAAACATATCTGAATCAGATGAAACGAAACGTTGCAGCAAATGAATAAATACGGATTAAAATGAAATGATATGAAATAAATAACAGAGATTTGACGAATCGAGCAGAAAATGAAAAATCTTTGGCCAGTTTCATTCTAGTTTAAAACGTATGGATTCAGTAAGATAACAGCGTGAGATGCGAAAGCACTCCACTACATAAGTGCATAAACATTTTTTTTCATTAAGAAAGTGAGGAATAAACATGAAGATTGGATTTTTAGGACTTGGTATCATGGGTAGACCGATGGCGAAGAACCTGCTCAAGGCTGGTCACGAGCTGATGGTATTTGATTTCAACCAGGCTGCAGTTGATGAGCTGGTAGCTGCTGGCGCAAAGGCTGGTACCTGCGGTAAGGATCTTGCTGAGTTCGCAGATGTTGTCATCACCATGGTTCCGAACTCCCCACACGTACGTGCCGCTGTATTTAACGAGAAGGGCCTCGCAGAGGGCTTCCGCAAGGGTGAGTCCGTACTCATCGATATGTCTTCCATCGACCCGGTTGAGTCCAAGAAGATCGGTGCTGACCTCGAGAAGCTCGGCGTAGATATGCTCGATGCACCTGTATCCGGTGGAGAGCCAAAGGCCATCGATGGAACCCTTTCCGTTATGGTCGGTGGTAAGAAGGAGACCTTCGACAAGTACTATGACATGCTCATGGTGATGGCTGGTTCTGTCGTATATGTTGGACCTCTGGGCTCCGGTAACGTTGCAAAGCTTGCAAACCAGATGATCGTAGCTGCCAACATTGGCATCGTTGCAGAGGCACTGACCTTCGCTAAGAAGGCTGGAACTGATCCTGAGCTCGTATACCAGGCAATCCGTGGCGGTCTCGCTGGTTCCACTGTTCTCGATGCCAAGGCTCCGATGATGCTTTCCGGTAACTACAACCCAGGCTTCAGAATCGACCTTCATATCAAGGATCTGAACAACGCCCTCAACGCTTCCCATGCCATCAATATGCCGGTTCCGATGACCGCACACATGATGGAGGTTATGCAGGAGCTGAAGAACCACGACGAGGGTGCCTGCGATCACGACGACATCGTTCGCTACTATGAGAGAATGACCGGTGTTTCCATCGCAAAGTAATCTTACAAAATAGTGTTATAGCTTCATACTGATCTGAAGCCCGGCACCGAGCGCTTTTCCCTTCCATTTTAACGCCGGTTGCCGGGCTTTTTGTATTCGGAAATATCCAGCCGGATAGGGTCTGGACTGAAGCTTTACCATAGGATAAGAAATCATTCGTCCAGAATGAAAAGCAGTCAATCAATATTATGATTATAGAATCAGAAAGAGGATTTTCATGAATACAGAGTTTATCAAGGGTGTAGTTGTTCCGATTATTACCGTCATCGATCAGGATGAGAAGATCGATGAGGCCGGCATGCGGAAGCAGGTGGATTATGTCATCGATGGAGGCCTTCAGGGCATCCTGGCGTTCGGTTCCAACGGCGAGTTCTATCAGCTCGAGGAGGACGAGATGGAGCGCGGTCTCAAGATCATGGTGGATCAGGCCGCTGGTCGTGTGCCGGTTTACTTCGGCATCGGTGCCATCAATACGAAGAAGTGCATCCGCCTCGCCAAGATGGCCGTCGCAAACGGCGCATCCTGCGTTTCCATCCTTCAGCCGATGTTCCTGAAGCCGACCCATGACGAGCTCTATCGTCATTTCAAAGCCATCGCGGATGCGATTCCGGAGACGCCGGTGCTTCTCTACAACAACCCTGGCCGTGTAGGTTATGGCCTCAGTGCAGATATCGTGACTGAGCTTGCACATGACGTCGCAAACATCGTCGGCATGAAGGATACCTCCGGCGACATCACCCTCACCGAGGAGTGCGTACGCAGAAACCGTGACGTCGACTTCAAGGTCTTCGGTGGCAAGGACACCCTTCTCTTCGCATCGCTCTGCGTCGGCGCGGTCGGCGGCGTATGCACCGCTGGTAACTTCATGCCGGAGCTGATCGGTGATGTCTATAAGAAGTACACCGAGGGCGATTTCGAGGGTTCCCGTGAGGCACAGTTCAAGCTGAATCCGGTACGCCTTGCGATGGATAAGGCATCCTTCCCGGTAGCTGCGAAGGATATGGCAGCGATCCGCGGCCTCGAGGTCGGTGATCCGTACCTTCCATCCCTTCCGACCACAAACGAAGCTACCCTTGAACACTTTAAGAAGGTGATGAAGGAGGCAGGTCTGATCTGATGAAGCACACAGTCACACTCGCAAACGGTGCCGTCGTTCCGGCACTCGGCCAGGGGACCTGGTACCTCGGCGAGAACCGGGCGCAGCGTCAGCAGGAAATCGAGGGCATCCGCCAGGGCATCGCGGCCGGCATGACCCTCATCGATACCGCGGAGATGTACGGCAGTGGTGCTGCAGAGGATATGCTCGGAGAGGCGCTCAGCACGGAGGATCGTTCGAAGCTTTACCTCGTGTCGAAGGTGCTTCCTGGCAATGCCGGCGGCAAGCGTATGCGCCGCGCTCTGATGGGCAGCCTCGAGCGCATGGGGCAGCAGTACCTCGACCTCTATCTCTACCACTGGAGAGGCAACTACTCTCTGGAGGAGACGGTGAGCTGCCTCGAGGAGCTGCGCGCCGAGGGCCTGATCCGGGCCTGGGGCGTCTCCAACTTCGACATCGATGATATGGAGGAGCTCTGGGCGATCCCGGAGGGCCGGAACTGCCAGGTGAACCAGGTGCTCTACCATACCGGCTCCCGTGGCATCGAGTATTCCCTCCTTCCGTGGATGCGGAAAAATCAGGTAGCGCTCATGGCGTACTGTCCGCTCGCACAGGCCGGCTCACTCCGGAGTGGCCTCTTCTCAAACAAGACCCTGCAGAGCATCGCCGAGGCGCATCATGCGACGGTGCCGCAGATTCTGCTCGCCTGGAACATCCGTGACGGACACACCATTGCGATTCCACGCAGCTCCCGTGCGGAGCATACGCTGGCCAATGCAGGCGCCGATCAGATTACACTGAGCGTAGAAGAACTGCAGGCCATCGACCGCGTATATCCGAAGCCGACGCACAAAGAGTATTTAGACATGCAGTAAATACGAAAACGGACAGGGCACTCCGCACTCACTCAGTTCAAAGTACAGAACCACAGCGGAGTGTCCGTGTCCGATCTGACAGAACGCGTTCTGCATATCGGACGCGGACACTCCACTGGAACCTGTTCTTTGAATTCGCAATTTAGCGGAGTGCCCTGCTCCGTTTTCTTACATTATGGCCACGACTATGGTATGATGGAATAAGTTGAAATGTATTGAAATAAAACGAGGTGTACCATGGCCAACATTGCACTGCTGGTTCCGAATGATGAGCTGTTCCGTCTGACGCATGATGTGCTGCAGGAGCAGCAGAAGCGTCTGTTTCTGATGAAGGTCATCGAGTCGGAGCGGGCTGTGATGGAGGCGCGGCAGGCCATTAACCAGGGGGCCGATATCATCATCGCGCGTGGTCTGCAGGCGACGATCATCAAGCAGTACACGGACATTCCGGTGGTGGAGATCGTGCTGACCAGGCAGGGTGTGATCGACATGCTCGAGCGTGCGAAGCGGGTCGTGCATAAGTCCCATCCGCATATCGCGATCGTGACCTTCAAGAACATGGCCTGCGACATGTCTGGGCTCGATGAGCAGTGCGGGGTACATCTCCATGAGTACTTCGTGCAGAACCCGGAGCTGCTGCGACCGGCGGCCATGCAGGCGATCGAGGATAAGGTGGACCTCATCATCGGGGGACAGACGGTGCTGACCGTCGCGGATGATGCGGGGATTCCATCGATTTTTATCACGAATACGGAGGATGCCGTCGAGGCAGCGATCCGGGAGGCCTTTCAGCTGGCAGCAACCTTCGATGGAAATGGCGGGCTTCCGGAGGCGAAATACCGGAAGCCGGAAATGGGCGGAAAGGCTTCGTCCTTCGTGAATTTCCCATACAGCAGTGCGCGTATGCAGGCGGCGGTGACGCTGGCGGAGCAGCTGGCCGCGACAGACTGTCCGAAGCTTCTGATCGAGCCGGTGGGGCGTCTCTACCGTGCCTTTGCCAATGCCATACACAACAAGTCGAAGCATTCGCAGGAGAAGCTCGTGGAGTACGACTGCATCGCTGGAGAGTCTGCCTATGAGGCGCTGTTCGGGCGTCTCGGAAAGATGAACGATGCCGCGAAGGGCACCCTTCAGATCAACTTTATCGAGCATCTGGATCTGCGTTCGCAGAAGAAGCTGTTGGAGATCCTGATGTTCCGGAACGTCATCGTCGTGACGAAGAAGACGGACCTTCGACCGTATCTGCTGCCGGAGCTCTATGAGCGTCTGATCGCGTTTGCGATTCGCATTCCGATGCTTATGGAAACGCCGGAAGAGATTCCGTTTCTCGCGGATCTCTATATGCGGCGGCTTGCGGAGCAGTATGGGCGCTACCATGTACTGACGAAGGACGCGATGAAAACGATCGCGGCGCTTCCATGGAATGGCGGACGTATCCAGCTGGAGAGCTTCCTCGAGCGTCTCGTCATCACGGCGGATCATCGAAGTATCCGCCCGGACGACATCACGAAGCTGTACGCGACGATCTACGGGGCAGAAGCATTGGCCGATGGAGATGGAGCGGACCGAAAGCCGGTCGGGGGAAGGGCAGAAAGCGATGCAGCGTGCTCTGATGCGGAAGCAGATCGTGCACGCCATGCGACGGTCACATCCGTACAGGCGATGGAGCGGGAGCGCATCGTCCGGGTGCTCTCTGAATGCATGGGCAGCCGGGAGAAAGCCGCTGCGAAGCTCGGTATCAGTAAGACGACCCTGTGGCGAAAGCTCCGACAGTATCAGATCATTTAAATTCTTAGGAGGTTGGCATGGATTACAGAAAATTCGGAAATCAGATCGTGTTACGTGTGGATCGTGATGAAGAGGTCATGACGGAGATTACAGCACTTTGTGAAAAGGAAAATGTACATCTCGCGTCCATCAGCGGACTCGGCGCGGCCGATCATCTCGTGATGGGGCTCTACGATGTGGAGGCGCAGAAATTCACGGAGACCGTGCTGGATCAGCCGCTCGAAATCACGTCCATCATCGGCAGCGTCACGGAGATGGATGGAAAGCCGTATCTCCATGTGCATATCACGGTTGCGGATGTGGATGGACATGCCTTCGGCGGACATCTGAAGTCCGTGCGCATCGGTGGAACGGCGGAGATCTTCCTCACGGTCATCGACGGGCAGGTCGGCCGGAAGAAGGACGAAATCACGGGGACCGGACTGAATCTTTTTGATTTCAGCAGTAAAAATGATCATATAATGACTGCCGAAGGGCAGCAGGAGGTATAACATGAAATTTCTTTTTGCTTCGGATTCCTTTAAAGGAACCCTCACGAGCGACCAGACCATCGAGCTCCTCACGAAGGCAGCCGAGGAGGTTTTCGGAAGCTGTGAGACGAGTGGTGTGCCGGTCGCAGACGGCGGTGAGGGTACCACTGATGCCGTGGTGAAGGCGAGAAGTGGCGAGATCATCACGGTGCCGGTACATGGCCCGCTGATGGAGATGGAGCAGGGCTTCTATGGCCGTCTGTCGGACACGGAGGCCATCCTCGAGATGGCGGCGGCATCCGGACTTCCAATGGTGCCGGAAGAGAAGCGGAATCCGCTGAACACCACCACCTATGGCACCGGTGAGCTGCTGAAGGCGGCGCTGGATGCCGGCTACACGGAGATCGCGATCGCGATCGGAGGATCGGCGACCAATGATGGCGGCATGGGGTTTGCATCCGCCCTCGGCATTCGTTTCCTCGATCAGGAGGGAAATGTACTGGAAGGCCGTGGCGAGAACCTCGAGAAGGTGGCGCACATCGATATGAGCGGCCTCGATCCGGCGGTACAGAAGGCGCACTTCACCGTCATGTGTGATGTGACGAATCCACTCTGCGGTCCGAATGGCGCGACCTATACCTTCGGAAAGCAGAAGGGCGGCACACCGGAAATCCTCGATCGTCTCGAAAAGGGTATGCAGAACTACCGTGATGTCATCATCCGTGAATTCGGTATCAACCCGGATGAGATCCAGGGCAGTGGTGCGGCCGGTGGACTCGGTGCCGCACTGAAGGTGTTCCTGCACGCAGAGATGAAGTCCGGCATCGAGACCGTGCTTGATCTCATCGACTTCGATGCACGCCTCGAGGGTGTTGACCTCGTCGTGACCGGTGAGGGCCGAACCGACTGGCAGTCCTGCTTCGGCAAGGTGATGCAGGGTGTCGGTGACCGCAGTGCGAAGCACCAGGTACCGGTAGCGGCACTCTGCGGCGGACTCGGCCCGGACTATGAGAAAATCTATGCCCATGGGATCAGCTCGATCATGACGACCGTCGACGGCCCGATGCCACTGAAGGAGGCCCTGGACAACGCGAGCGAGCTCTACTATAAGGGCGCGATCCGCATGTTCCGCTTCCTCCAGACCGGCATGCAGATGAACAAGCACGAATAAACAAACAATGAACATAAATTCATAGTCCAAAAGACGAAATAGAGTGTTTATTCGGACGAGTGAAATCTATTTTTACATCAGCGCAGATCGTTTTTGCATGACGATCTGCGCTGAAATTCGATTCGGGCACAGGTTATAAAATTAACGCGGAAGTCAGAAATTTAACGTTCTTTTCTTGTCAGATAAGTTATGTATTTAACGCATGACATTCGTGAAATCCTGTATTAGGATGGAGCGTGTTGAGTTTGAAAAAGTACAGATGATTCGATATCAGGGGAGGTTTGAAGATGCCCATTCATGTTTTGGAGGAAGCCAATCGCTGTCTGCAGTGTAAGAATCCACAGTGCCGAAAGGGCTGCCCGATCAACACCAACATTCCGGAGATGATTCGTCTCTTTAAGGAAAATGAGCTGGAGACCGCGGCCGCGATGCTGTTTGCGAACAATCCGCTTTCCGTCGTATGCTCACTCGTATGTAATCATGGAAAGCAGTGCGAGGGCCACTGTGTTCGCGGCATCAAGGGCTCCCCGGTTCATATTTCGTCCATCGAAAACTATATTTCCGATTCCTGCTTCGAGCGTATCAAGGTGAAGATGGCGGAGCCGAACGGCATGAAGGCAGCGGTCATCGGTGCCGGTCCGGCCGGCATCACCATCGCGATCCTGCTCGCCAGCAAGGGCTATAAGATCACCGTCTTCGAGAGCCGTGATAAGATCGGCGGTATCATGCGCTACGGTATCCCGGAGTTCCGCCTGCCGCACAGCATCCTTGACCGCTACTACACGAAGATGCGTGAGATGGGGATCCTCTTCCGTCCAAACTTTACCATCGGCGGAAACATCACCCTCGAGGATCTTTTCCACGATGGCTATCGCTCCATCTTTATCGGCACTGGTGCATGGCGTCCGCGCCGTATGCTGATTCCGGGTGAGACCTTCGGCAATGTGCATTATGCGATCAATTATCTTAATAATCCGGAGTCTGTCGACCTCGGCCAGTCTGTGGCGATCTTCGGTTCCGGAAACTCGGCGATGGATGTCGCACGTACCGCGATCCGTCAGGGCGTGAAGAACGTAACGGTATACGAGCGTCGTGATAAGGTGACCGCCTCCCCGGATGAGTTTGAGTTTGCGAAGCTTGATGGTGTGCAGTTCGAGTTCCACGAGACCGCTACCGCCATCAAGGATGATGGCGTGATGCTCTCCGAGACGGAGGTGCAGGAGGATGGCAAGGTCGTGACGAAGCCGGGAACGGAGCACTTCGTTCCGTGTGATTCCGTCGTGATCGCCGTTTCCCAGGTGCCGAAGCACCGTCTCGTCGAGCACAACTCCGGCCTCAAGCTGAACGAGCGTGGTACCCTCGCGACCGATGCCGAGGGTGAAACCACCATGCCGGGCGTCTTCGCCTCCGGCGACGTCGTGACCGGCGCAAAGACCGTCGTCGACGCCGTTCACGTATCGAAGATGATCGCGGAGGAGATGGACCAGTATATGCAGGCGCACAAGGACGATGTGAACGCCTGAATAATATAAGATAGTCATCTTGTATCCGTTGCCACAATGCTCAAAAAGTTGACGATGTATTGCGAAAGTAGTAATATCCGAAGTGAAAGGAGATGACATTATGGCTACAGTTCCTACACAAATTCGCATTGATACAGAAGTGAAAAAGCAGGCAAATGAACTATTCGGAACCCTTGGGATGGATATGTCCAGCGCAGTTAATATTTTTCTGAAGCAGTGTATTCTGAGAGGTGGAATTCCGTTTACTATTGAGGTGCCACAGTATTCTCAGGCTGTACTTGACGCTATGGCAGAAGCAAAACGTATTTCCCGTGATCCTGATACACCGGGATATACCAGCATGGAAGCATTGAAAAAAGCGCTGGAAGAATAAGTGTTAGAGATTAGATTGGCTACTGATCTATCTGATTGAAAATGA
The DNA here is from genome assembly GCF_046365365.1 of Oribacterium sp. P9. NCBI lineage: Bacteria > Bacillati > Bacillota > Clostridia > Lachnospirales > Lachnospiraceae > Oribacterium > Oribacterium sp. P9. The sequence continues at coordinate 269,052 of NZ_JBKEIS010000001.1, forward strand.
TATTCTCACATTAACTTTAGTAGATACAGGAAGCCATTCAGATTTGCTGAATATGTAGAAGAGGGTGAGTGCTATGAAACGACTGATTGATTTACATGTCCATCTGGATGGTTCGCTTCCGTACGAAACCGTCCATAAACTGATGAAGAAGGAAGGACTGCCGGCGAAGACAGATACGGAGCTCTATCCGCTGCTTTCGGTGCCAGAGGACTGCCGGGATCTCAATGAATATCTGGAGAAGTTCGACTTTCCGCTTCAGCTCATGCAGAGCGCCGGAAACATTGAACAGATCGTGTATGATCTTCTGACCGTGCAGCGCGCGGAGGGCCTCGTGTATACGGAGATCCGTTTCGCACCGCAGCTCCACTGTCAGCAGGGGCTCACGCAGGCGGCGGTGGTCGAGGCGGCCGTGGCGGGGCTTCGTCGCTTCGAGAAGGAGCAGTACAGCTGTACCTGCACGGAGACGACGCCGGAGCTTCATGCCGGTCTCATCCTCTGTGCGATGCGTGGCGCTGGTAATGAGGAAGCAAATCTGGAGACCGTTCGAGTGGCTGCGAAGTACCTCGGAAAGGGCGTGGTGGCGCTCGATCTCGCAGGTGCGGAGGCCCTGTTCCCGACGCGGGATTTCGAGGATGTCTTCTCACTGGCTCGAGAGCTCGAGGTACCGTTTACGATCCATGCCGGGGAAGCCGCTGGACCAGACTCCATCCGCACCGCGCTTGCCTTCGGTGCCCGCCGGATCGGCCATGGTGTCCGCGCGCTCGAGGATGCCGCGCTCGTGAAGGAGCTCGCCGAAAAGCAGATTCCACTGGAGTGCTGCCCGACCTCGAATCTCAACACGAAGATGTTCCCGGACATGGCACATTATCCGATCCGTGCGCTGCTCGAAGCCGGCGTGAAAGCCACGGTCAACACCGACAACATGACCGTCTCCGATACCACGGAGTCGAAGGAGTTCGTGAAGCTCGAGCAGGCCATCGGCCTGACCGCAGCCGAGGAAAAGCAGCTTCTGCTCAATGCAGCCGACGCAATCTTCGGTGGCGAGGATGAAAAAGCACGGCTCCGGAAGCTGATCGCCGAGATGTGATCGTTTTAAACTGATTTCCTGAAATGGAAAAGTGGCACTGCAGGCAGTATCAATCTTGCCTGCAGTGCCACTTTTTATACTTTATGTTTACTTTTTTCTTCCGAAGTTCTCATGCTCCTGCTCGCGGAACTTCTTATTCTTATGAAGATAGGACTGGAAGGCCTGTCCGGTATGGGTCCATTCTCTCTGTTTCCTGTGCTGCCATCAGTGCGTAAGCTTCATGAAGAAGCCGGCTTTCTGAAGTGCCGGGCGCAGTGCCGCATACACGGCCACAGATACGACGAGGGATACGACCGCGTTGATCGTGGTGGCGACGAAGTTGATCTTCAGGGACAGATCCGCTGCCGGCTTTCCGAGGATGAGAATTTTATACCAGTAGCCGATGATCGGGTCTGCAAACATGTTGAAGATCAGACCGCAGGCAGCGGCGATGATGGTCCAGCGAAGGATGTGCTTCGGATCATCGGTCGTCGTGATGCCGCCGATTCTGTGTGCGACGAAGCCGGTGATGAGACCGATGAGCAGCTTGCAGAACAGTGTTTTCGGTACGAGCGGTACATAGACCGGATCCAGCAGATCACCGATGCTCATGCCGATCGCACCGGCGATACCCCCGAGCGGACCACCGATGATGAACGCACCGAGTACCACGACGGCATTTCCGAGGTGGATGGATGTCATATCCGCACCGACCGGAATCTTGATCTGCAGGAAGGTGAAGACTGCATAGGAAAGCGCTGCGAACAGAGCGGCAAGCGCGAGCTGATAGGTTTTCGAGTTTTTCATAGTGTTGCCTCCTCAGGTGTGTTCAGGCATCTGCCTGTTCTGCCCTGCATTATAGGTTACAGCTGGCGATATCGTAACTACCAGATAATATTTATTTTATATAACCAGATGGCTGGATGAGACCACATCTGCTATAGAATAGACAATGGATCGTCTGGGAGCCGCAGGAGACCTGGCTTAGATTTTTCCGGCGGCGGAGTTCTGTGCTTCTGTTACCGGTCCCCTGCGTCTTCTCTTCGACATTGATATAAAGCCGATTTATATCTGACTCCAAACAGCAAGTATTATACAATAGCAGATACGGGTGCTATGATTTCACCATCAGCTGAAGGAAATCACTTAAGAAACTGATGAACGTAAAGATGAAAACATCGGAATGAAAACACCGATGCAGACTGCAGAAGCCACCTGAATCATAGAGGAGAGTTTGGGCGCCTCGCAGATAGGAACGCGCAGCCGGAGCTGCAGAAGGAGAACATCATGCCGAAGAAGCCATATGTAGACAGAAATTACGGATTTGATACCAAGGCCATCCATGTAGGACAGGAAAACCCGGATCCAGCCACCGGTGCGAGAGCGGTTCCGATCTACCAGACCAGCGCATTCGTATTTAACGATGCGGATCATGCAGCCGCCCGTTTCGCGCTGAAGGATGCAGGTAACATCTATGCGCGACTGACGAACCCGACTGAGGATGTCTTCGAGCAGAGAGTCGCCGCCCTCGAGGGTGGTGTCGCCGCCCTCGGTGTTGCATCCGGTGCAGCTGCGGTTACCTACGCATTTAAGGCCGTTGCGCATGCCGGTGACCACATCGTTTCCGCGAAGAACATCTACGGCGGAACCTACAATTACCTCGCCCATACCTTTACCGACTACGGCGTAACGACCACGTTCGTCGATCCGTACAATTACGAGGAGGTAGAGGCAGCCATCCAGCTGAACACGAAGGCCCTCTATGCCGAGACCCTCGGTAACCCGAACGGTGAGGTCCTCGACCTCGACAAGTGGGTAGAGATCGCTCACAAGCATGACCTCCCGCTCATCATCGATAACACCTTCGCAACCCCGGTACAGATCCGTCCGATCGAGCACGGTGCCGACATCGTCGTTCATTCGGCGACGAAGTTCATCGGTGGTCACGGAACCACCATCGGCGGCGTCATCGTCGATGCCGGCAAGTTCAACTGGAACCAGCCGGAGAAGTGGCCATGGCTCGCCACGAAGAACGAGTCCTACCATGGTGTGACCTTCGCTACCGACTGCGCACCGGCCACCATCGCTACCTATCTTCGTGCCATCATTCTGCGTGACGAGGGCGCAACCCTTGCACCGCTCAATGCATGGCTGCTCCTGCAGGGCATCGAGACCCTGGCGCTCCGCGTAGAGCGTCATACCGAGAATGCACTGAAGGTCGTCGATTACCTGTCGAAGAATCCGCATGTGGCCTACGTTTCTCATCCGGCTGCCTCGAAGGATCCGGTACAGCAGGCCCTCTATCAGAAGTACTATCCGAACGGTGCCGGCTCCATCTTTACCTTCGACATCGACGGTGACGAGCAGAAGGCGAAGGACTTCATTGATAATCTCGAGCTCTTCTCACTGCTGGCCAATGTTGCCGACGTGAAGTCTCTCGTCGTACACCCTGCAACCACGACCCACGCAGAGTGCAACGACGCCGAGCTCGCCGATCAGGGCATCAAGCGGAACACCATCCGTCTCTCCATCGGCATCGAGAACGTCGAAGACATCATCGCTGACCTCGACCGCGCATTTAAGGCCGTCTTCGGAGACTGATAAAATTTCATAACACAGATCATCTCGTAAACCGGAAGCCCCAGGCTTCCGGTTTTTTCGTCCATTATTTGAAGGATATGCTGACATCTACAGTCTGCTGTGCTGCCAGAAAATTGTGCAACAGTCTGTTGCACAATTTTTATTTCAACCAATGTGCTGAAAAATGTACCTGTCCCTGTGCTATCATAGAGCTATCAGAAAAAAGGCAGGTAGCTTATGAGCTTACGTTTCATTTTCGGCGCGAGTGGCGCTGGTAAAACCGAATATCTTTTACAGTACTTCTTGAAGCACGCCCCGGAGAATTTCCGTAAGAACTGGTTCCTGATCGTGCCGGAGCAGGATACCCTGGCGATGCAGAAGAAGATCCTCGCGCATTCGGCGAATCCGGGCGGCGGCATCCTGAACATCGATGTGCTGAGCTTTAACCGTCTGGCCTATCGTGTCTTCGAGGAGCTCAGTCTTCAGGCGATGACCATCATCGACGATACCGGAAAGATCATGATCCTCCGCTCCGTAACGGAGAAAATCAGGGGGAAGCTGCGCCTGTACCGGCGTGAGCTCAACAAGCCGGGCTTCCTCGAGAGTCTGAAGTCTCAGATCTCTGAGTTCTATCAGTACCACATTACGCCGGAGATGCTGGACCTCGCTGCAGAGCGCGCCGAGTCGCAGTATACCCGGAGTAAGCTCCAGGATATCGCGCTGATCTATGAGCATTTTCAGCAGTACATGGAGGAGCACGGCTATCATACGCAGGAGGAAATCCTCGACCAGCTGTATGCGCACCTTCCAGAGTCTCAGCTGCTGCGGGATGCGGTCGTGGCATTCGATGGCTTCACCGGCTTCACACCGATCCAGCTTCGTATTCTTGAGGAGATCCTGCCGGTGACAGCGGAGACCCTCGTGAGCTGCGAGGTGAGTCTCGATGCACACGACTCGATCTATGAGCTGCGCGGTCCGGAGGATCTTTTTTATCTCTCACGGCAGACCGTGGCGAAGCTGACGAAGATGGCCTCCGATCTGAAGCTTCTGGTGGAGGCACCGATCGATGTGAACCGCTTCGATGCGCGCACCGGAGAGCCGCGACCGGCGGGTGCGGTACTGCCGCGCTTCGTGAAGGCACCGGCGCTCTCCACGATCGAGGCACGCCTCTACCGCTTCGACGCAGCGAGTGAGAAAGCAGCCCCGGACAGCTCCCTTGTGATCCGCGAGGCGGCGGATCTCCGTCAGGAGGTCGAGGCGATGGCCACCAGTATCGAGGAGGCCGTACGTCGGGATGGTCTCCGCTACCAGGACATCGGCATCATCCTGACGAATCCGGAGAGCTACCGGGACATCGTCTATAAGGTATTTTCCGAGGCGGACATTCCGTACTTCTTCGATGACCCGGCAAGTCTGCTTGATTCTCCATACGCGGAGCTCATGCGGGCGGCACTGGAGGCCGTCGACCGGAATTTCAGTTTCGATGCGGTCCTTCGTTTCCTGCGTGCCCTGCCGTCTGTAACACCGGAGAAGGAGCAGCATATCGACCGGCTCGATAATATCCTGCGGGCCACCGGTATCCGTGGTGCTTCGAAATATGACGCGGTATGGACGGAAGCAGATGGTAGTGTGGGCGAGCGGGAGGCCCTCCGTCAGGAGCTGATCCTGCCGTTGTTGCATCTTCGCACACGGTCCGGCGAGCGTGGTGCGAGCGTGGCGACCCGCGTGGAAGCACTGGAGGCGCTGATGCATGAAATTGCGGCCCCAGAGGCCATCGCAGCGCTGGTAGCTGCACTCCGAGCGGCCGGTGATCAGAACCGTGCGGAGGCGCTCGAGGAGAGTGTGACGGCGATCGATGCGGTGCTCCGGCAGCTTCGCTCGCTGCTGGGGGAGACCTCGGTATCCCGCGCAGAGTTCCGGGACGTGCTCGATGCTGGCCTTCGTCAGGCCTCGGTGCGCGTGATTCCGGCGACCCTCGACCAGGTCGTGATCGGTGATCTCACGCGCTCGCGCTTCTCGAATCCACGCCTCTTTTTCGTGGCCGGACTGACGGCGGATGAGGTGCCGAAGGCAGAGCCCGACACGAAGCTGCTGACCGACCGGGACCGCCATCTGTTCAGGGACTTAGACATTGAACTCGCCCCGGACCGGGTGGAGAGTGCGCTCGTGCAGCGCTTCTATATCTACCGTGCACTGCTGAATCCGTCGGAGCGCCTGGTGCTGAGCTATGCCCTGAAGGGGCGTGACGGCAAGGGCTGCCGTGCGTCCGGTCTGATCAAGGAGATTCGCGATATGTTCACGGAGCTTCCGGTGGAGAAGCTGCGTGATCGTGCGCCACGCGCCTACACGATGAAGGAGGCCGAGCGTCTGATCGCCGGCGCGATGCAGGAGCTCGAGACACTGGCCGCGCAGGACGCAGGGCCAATGCTGACGCCGGAAGCACAGAGGACGGCGCAGGACACGGCGGCGGGCACCAGGACAGGGGATGCGGCAGCTTCACAGAATCATCGTGCGAAGGCGCAGCAACAGGAGACGGCGAAGCTGACACGTCTGCTGGAGTATCTCGCCATCCTCGACCGGGATCCGGCACAGCATGCGAAGGCGCAGCAGCTGATGGCAGCGGCGTTCACGCATTACGAGGAGGATATGCTGTCCCGGAAGGTCGCTGAGGAGCTCTATGGCGGACGGATCCTCGGTTCCATCACGCGCCTCGAGCGCTACAGCCAGTGCGCGTACCAGCATTTCCTCCGCTATGGTCTTAAGCTGCAGGAGAGGGAGAGCTTCGATCTTCAGATGTATGATATCGGAAATCTCTACCACGGAGCGATCGAGCAGAGCTTCCGGCGTACGCTGGAGGCGGAGAAAAAGCTGGAGACGCTCAGCGAGGAGGAGATCGGTACACTCGCGGAGGAGAGCGTTACACAGGTGTCCGCGAGCTACAATCATGGACTTATGATGGATACGGCGCGCAACCAGTACCTCGTACGGAAGGCGACGGCCATCACGCGGACGACGCTGTGGGCGCTGGCAGAGCAGCTGCGCCGTGGCGAGTTTCATGTGGACGGACTCGAGAAGAACTTCGACTACATCCGCGACGGCATGCGTCTCACCGGGCGGATTGATCGTGTCGATGTCGCCCAGGACGAGGGCCATGTCTACGTAAAGGTCATCGACTACAAGTCCGGAAAGACGAGCTTCGATTTAAGCCGCGTCTACAACGGAACGCAGCTGCAGCTCACGACCTATATGAATGTTGCGATGAACGCGTATCAGCTGCGCTATCCGGAGAAGGAGATCGTGCCGGCGGCGATGTTCTACTATCGCATCGACGATCCGGTGCTCGATTATGATGCGGCAGCCAGTGCGGAGGACCGTGAACGTGCACGTCTCCGGAAGCTGATGGTTGACGGCCTCGTGAACACAGAGCTGTCGGTCGTACAGAAGCTGGATACGGGCATCGAGAAGGCGTCGGATATCCTGCCGGTGACGATCCGGGCGGGTGCCGTCGATGCGACGAAGAAAAATGTCGCCTCGACGAAGCGCTTCCGGGACCTCGGACGCTTCGTCGACCGGAAGATGCAGGGCTTCGCACAGGAGATCCGCGATGGCCGCATCCGCGTCGACCCGATCCGGATCAGTACGGATACGACGGCCTGCAGCTGGTGTCCGTATCATAGTATCTGTCGCTTCGACCCGCGGATCGACGGCTACGCCTACCGGAGCGGAGAGAAGCTTTCGGCAGAGGAAATCTGGAACGAGATTTCACCAGAGGAGAAGAGTGATGCAGTGGACGACTGAACAGGAAAGTGTAATCAATCATACAGCGGGTGATCTGCTGGTCGCCGCAGCGGCGGGCTCCGGCAAGACGGCGGTGCTCGTGCAGCATGTGATTTCCCGGATCATGGACCCGGTGGATCCGGTGAAGCTGTCCGAGATGGTGATCATGACCTTCACAGAGGCGGCGGCACAGGAGATGCGGGACCGGATCAAGACGGCGCTTGAGGAGAAGCTCCGGGAGCATCCGGACAGCGCAGAGCTGATCCGCGAGGCCGGCAGTATACAGAATGCGAGCATCTCCACCATCGATGCCTTCTGTAAGCATTTCATCACGGAAAACTATGCGGCGATCGACCTCGACCCGGGCTTCCGCATGGGCGACCAGGGAGAGCTCCGGCTGCTGCAGGGCGATATCCTCGAGGATCTGCTGGAGGAGGAGTATGCGGCCGGCGAAGCGGATTTCCTTCACTTCGTCGACACCTTCGCGCAGGGAAAGACCGACGCGGGCATCGCAGAGCTGATCCAGAAGCTGTACGAGAGCGCGGTCTCCCACCCATGGCCGGAGGAGTACCTCGAGGACTGTCTCGCGGCGGAATCCGCGGATGGAAAGAAGTTTCTGCTGGAGCAGCTCGCAGCGCGTCTTCGCGATGATGCGGAGCGGATGGGCTATGCGCTGTCCATCTGTGCTGAGCCGGATGGACCGGAAAGCTATCTTACGAATGTGGCGCAGGAAAAGCAGGCCCTCCAGTATGCGGCCGCAGCGGAGGATCTTTCAGAGCTGGTTCTCCGAACGCAGGCGATCCGTTATGACCGCCTGAAGCCGACGAAATCCGCACTGAAGACACGCGTGACGGCGATCCGTGATGAGGTGAAGAAGGATACGAAGGACATCGCCGGGCTGCCGGTCGCCCTGGATCCGGAGGCGGAGGAGAAGATGGAGGCGGGCATCGAGTGCAGCCTGCGTGGCCTCGTACGTCTCACGAAGAAGTTCAGTGCGCGCTACCAGGAGGAGAAGGAAAAGCGGCATGTACTGGATTTCAGTGATCTCGAGCATAAGGCGCTGGAGATCCTCTATACCACGGATGCAGAGGGCGTCCGCCACCCGTCGGCGATCGCGGATGATGTCGCACAGCAGTATCGTGAGATCCTGGTGGACGAGTACCAGGACTCGAACTTCGTGCAGGAGGAGCTGATCCGTGCCCTTTCGGCGGCACGCTTCGGTCGTCCGGATGTCTTCCAGGTCGGTGACGTGAAGCAGTCCATCTACAGCTTCCGTCAGGCGCGCCCGGATCTTTTCCTCATGAAATACCAGGATCCGGACTATCCGAAGATCGAGCTGAGCCGGAACTTCCGAAGCCGCAACGAGGTAGTGCGGGCGGTCAACCGCGTGTTCCACCGCGTGATGCGCCCGATGCTGGGCGGCATCGACTACAACGAGAAGGTGGCGCTTCACTATGGTTATCCGAAGGCACCGGAAAGTGAGGACATCGATCCGCGCTATCAGACAGAGCTTCTGCTGCTCGAGGTCTCGAAGGAGACGTCAGAGGAGCTGTTCGGTGCACAGATGTCGAAGGAAGAGGCGGAGTCCCATATGATTGCGGAGCGCATCCAGCGCCTCCATGCGGATGGTGTGAAGTACCGTGATATGGTGATCCTGCTTCGCTCCCCGGGCTCCTGGGCGGATACCCTCGTGGAGATCCTCGGTGCGGATGGCGTCCCGGCCTACTGCACCAGCAACGAGGGCTATTTCGATACCGTCGAGGTGGAGACTGTGCTGGCGCTGCTCGATGTCATCGATAACCCGCAGCAGGACATCCCGCTGGCGGCCGTCCTCCACTCGCCGATCTACCGGTTTACGGACGAGGAGCTGGCAGCGCTCGTCGCACACTTCGGATCCCTGCAGGCCGCGCTGCCGCAGGTATCTGAGGCCAATGCTGCCGACGGTACAGCCGATGGCAGTGCGGATGTGAGCGACTGCGGAAGAGCGGAGGCCGACGCGGTCGACGGCTCATCCGCGGAAAACGAGGCGAAGCCTCCGCTTGCACCGGCACTGCAGGCGAAGCTCGACCACTTCTGTGCAGACCTCGCGCGCTACCGCGCCATGGCCCACTACCTGTCGATTCATGAGCTTCTGTACCGGATCTTCGACGAGACCGGCTACGATCACTATGTCTCGGCGATGCCGGCGGGTCGGCGTCGAAAGGCGAACCTCGACGCGATGATCGATATGGCGCTTTCCTTCGAGAAGACCTCGTACAAGGGCCTCTTCGACTACATCCGCTATATCGAAAAGCTGAAGAAGTACGACAGTGACCAGGGCGAGGCGACGGTGTTCTCCGATCAGGATGACCTCGTACGCATTATGTCGATCCATAAGTCGAAGGGCCTGCAGTTCCCGGTGGTCTTCCTCTCCGGTATGAGCCGGAAGTTCAACACACGCTCGCTGAACGAAGCGGTGCTGGTGGATGCGGAGCTGGGCATCGGCTGTGATTATGTGGACCTCGAAAATAAAGTGAAGATTCCGTCCCTGAAGCGGGCGGCGATTCGGAAAAAGCTGGAGACCGACCAGCTCGGCGAGGAGCTTCGCGTGCTCTATGTTGCGATGACACGCGCCGAGGAGAAGCTGATCCTGACCGCTACGACGGGCGACATCGAAAAGCTTCTCCAGAAGTATCCGGATGCGGATGCACCGCTCTCCGGGGCGGCGCTCGAGAGCGCCCGCTGCTATCTCGACTGGATCATGATGGCCGAGGGTGCTGAAAAGCTGCAGCGGGTCGGTGCAACGCGGGATGTCATCGAGCTCTTCGATTATACCCTGCACGATATCCATCTCGCCGCGGAGCAGACGGCACTGAACCGTCTTCGCCAGGCAGAGAAGCTGCAGCAGGCCGTCGCCGCAGTGGACCCGGGCGCGGCATCCTATGTGGAGGCCATGGCGGATCTTTCCTATCACTATCCGCATGCGGCGGCGACCCGGCTCTATCCGAAGCACTCCGTCTCCGAAATCAAGGAAACGGCGATGGAGGCCTTCGAGGAAGCCCACGCACGTGCCGGCCGGGAGCATTGGCAGCTCAAGGTGGATCACAGCGAGACCGATCCGTCCGGCAGGACCCAGGAAAAGCCGGTGCACTACCAGGAAAAGGCGGGCGCAGATGTCGGCGATGCCTATCATCATGCGCTGGAGAAGTACGATTATCTTGATACGGCGGATTTCATGGCGCAGCTCGAGAAGAAGCTGCCGGAAGCGGAATATAAGCTCGTAAATCCGAAACGTTTTCAGGCCTTTCTGCAGTCACCGCTCGCGGCACGCTTCCGAAAGGCGCAGGCGGCGGATACACTCTACCGTGAGCAGCATTTCATGAAGCAGGTGCCGAATGATTATCTCTTCCCGGGCAGTGACACGTCGGAGCCGGTCATCCTGCAGGGCATCATCGACGCCTTCTTCATCGAAGACGGTGAGATCGTTCTCGTGGACTACAAGTCCGACCATGTCCGGGAGGCGGAGACGCTGATCGGACGCTACCAGAAGCAGCTCGAGCTCTACGCGGAGGCCCTCGAGAAGATCACCGGGCTCCGGGTGAAGGAAAAGCTTATCTACTCCATCATCCTCGAGCGGACGATTCCGGTATGATATTTCATAAGTATATAAAAAGACCAGGCGGGCAGTCGCTCGTCTGGTCTTTTACTATGCATCTATGTGCGCTGTGCGTGGTCTCAGGCCTCCGGTTCCGCGTTTTCCGTCTCCGCGAGGATGATCTCCTTCGCGTAGGGGAGGGTCTCGATCCAGTGGCAGAAGGTATGCCACTCGTCGAGCTTATGATTCTTCCGTGCGAAGTAGATGTTGATCAGCGTCTCATAGTTCAGGGAGATGGTGCGCATCTGGTTGTAGGACTCCGGGAGCATCTCGATGAGATCATACCAGTCGGCCTTATCCTTCCCGTTCTCCATATAGCGGAGGCGGATCTTCTCGATCTCCGCGATGTAATTCTTCATGATCTCGAGTGCATCGTCGGTCAGATGATCATGCGAGAAATCCTCGAGCTCGATCGGCTTACTGTGGATTTTATGCATGGTTGAGGTAGAGTTTGCGACGGTCGCCACCTTATAGGTATCGTACTCCTTCCACCAGTAGAGCGGTGCTGTGACATCACAGCAGACGAAGATCTGGCGGACATACTTCCGGTGATCGGAGCCGGCGAGACGGAGACGCTTTGCGAGGGAGAGATCATTCGGTCCCAGCACATAGTTTCCATCCTCATCGTAGTAGCTGTCGGAGCGTGCCCAGGAGTTCAGCGGATTCCGGGCACCGCGCATCGCGTTTTCCAGATTCATCACGGATGTTCTTTCGACTTTTAACATGTATACCTCTTTCTTATGTGTATCGATTTTTCGATCAGGTTTGGGTCAATGCCTCTATATTAACAGATATCGCAGGGAAACGGAATACAGATCAGGCATGGGCCGGAGATCAGGTAGCGGAACGGTTACGCAGAAGGGACCTCTCCGTAGGGCTTCTGCTGCCTGCGCTCCGGGCTTCCTGACGAATCCGCAGTGGCTTCAACTTTCGTCTACTTTGTCAAAAAAAATGCGAATAATTTGTTGAAATTATACTAAATCACTTAATCACCATTGCTATTGACTGAGCAAAATGCTATAATGTCTTTGAATGTTAAAGAAATAACAAACCTCGGCGGGCGGACACATCGTTCGTGATGCGACAGAGGCTTGTCAAAAAGAAAGAAGGAATATACTATGGCTAGATTCTGTTTACCAAGAGACATTTATCACGGTAAGGGCGCATTAGCAGAGCTCAAGAACTTCAAGGGTAAGAAGGCGATGATCTGCGTCGGTGGTGGATCCATGAAGCGTTTCGGTTTCCTCCAGAGAGCAGAGGAGTACCTGAAGGAGGCTGGATTTGAGGTTCAGCTTTACGAGGGTATCGAGCCGGATCCATCCGTTGAGACCGTTATGAAGGGCGCTGCAGCCATGATCGAGTTCCAGCCTGACTGGATCATCGCGATGGGCGGCGGATCACCGATCGATGCTGCGAAGGCAATGTGGATCAAGTATGAGTATCCAGATTGCACCTTCGAGGATATGTGTAAGGTATTCGGTATTCCGGAGCTTCGCCATAAGGCACACTTCTGTGCGATTTCCTCTACTTCCGGTACTGCAACCGAGGTAACTGCCTTCTCGATCATCACGGATTATCAGAAGGGCACCAAGTACCCGATCGCTGACTTCGAGATCACACCGGATGTTGCGATCGTTGATCCTGAGCTTGCAGAGACCATGCCGAAGAAGCTCGTTGCGCACACTGGTATGGATGCGATGACACATGCTATCGAGGCGTATGTTTCTACCGCAAACTGCAACTACACCGATCCGCTGGCAATCCATGCCATCGAGCTCATCCAGAACAACCTTGTAAAGTCCTACAACGAGGATATGGTTGCGCGTGATACCATGCATGATGCACAGTGCCTCGCTGGTATGGCATTCTCGAACGCACTGCTTGGTATCGTTCACTCTATGGCACACAAGACCGGTGCTGTATTCGCTGATTACGGCGCACACATCATCCACGGTGCCGCAAATGCTATGTACCTTCCGAAGGTTATCGCTTTCAACGCAAAGGACGAGACCGCAAAGAAGAGATATGGTGTCATCGCTGATTACATGCACCTCGAGGGCGCAAACGATGATGAGAAGGTTGCAAACCTCATCAAGTATCTCCGCAAGATGAACGATGAGCTGAACATCCCGCACTGCATCAAGAACTATGGCGCAGATTCCTATCCGACAGAGCAGGGATTCGTACCTGAGGATGTATTCCTTGAGAGACTCCCTGGCATCGCAGAGAGAGCGATCGGTGATGCATGTACCGGTTCCAACCCTCGTCAGCCGTCTCAGGAAGAGATGGAGAAGCTGCTGAAGGCTTGCTACTATGACACAGAGGTAGATTTCTAATCAGACCTGATCTGATCCATACGAAAGCTTAGTCAATGACTTTTTCTCTTAAAAGGAGCGCCGCCCATCCGGGCGGCGCTCCTTTTTGGGTAAAACAATGGGCGCAGGGCCCTGGAGGCCCTGCGCCCATGAAGATTCAGATTATTCAAGATATGGGAGAAACGCGCTGGCGAGTCCGAGGAAGATGAAGAATCCGAGGACATCCGTCGCAGTTGTCACGAAGATACTCGACGCGAGGGCCGGGTCAGCATGCAGCTTCTCGAGCGTGAGCGGTACGAGGAAGCCGAAGATGCCGGAAACCACGAGGTTGCCGATCATCGCGAGGAAGATGATGAGTCCGAGATAGACATTGCCATAGAGAAGGGCGACCACGATGCCGGTAACGAGACCGGTAGCCGCACCATCGACGACGCCGAGCAGGATCTCCTTCACGAAGGGCTTCCAGTTCTCCTTAAACGTGATCTCGCCGTTTGCGAGCTCACGGACCATGACGGACATGGTCTGGGTGCCGGCATTGCCGCCCATACCGGAGACGATGGTCATCGTCGCGGAGAGGGCGACCACCTTCGCGATGGTCGATTCAAACATCTTGACGGTGAAGGACGCGAGGAATGCCGTCAGCAGGTTGATCAGCAGCCACGGCAGACGCATGCGTACCGATTCCCAGAGGGTCGTATCGAGACCCTCCTCTGCGGAGGTACCTCCTAAGTGCGCGATATCCTCATCGTGCTCCTCATTGATGACATCGATGATATCATCGACGGTGATGATGCCGAGGATGGAACCCTTACTGGACACGACGGGGATGGCCTGCAGATCATACTTCGATACGACCTGGGCGACCTCCTCCTGATCGACCTCCGGCTCGACGGACACGACCTGATCGTCCATGATCTCGGACAGCTTTGTGTTACGCGGAGAGCTCAGGAGATCTCTGAGGTCGACGGTGCCGACCAGCTTCTTCAGGCGCTCCTCGTCGGTGACATAGATCGTTTCGATGACCTCGGTCTTCGGACCGATGTCACGAATCGTGTCGAGTGCCTGGGCACAGGTACGGTCCTCACGCAGGGCGATGTACTCGGTGGTCATGATACCACCGGCACTGTCATCCGGATACTGCAGGAGGGTATGAATGATCCGACGGTCGCCGGACTTCATGCGGTTCAGCAGTCGCTTCTGATGAGCGATTTCCATCTCGCCCAGGATATCTACGATATCATCCTTCGACATGTCCTCGAACATGGCGAGCAGGGTATCATCATCGAGGTGCTCACTGATACGCTGACGCGTGTCATCATCTGCCTCCTCCATGATCTCGGTCAGCTGTTCGGTATTCAGGAACTTCGGGAGCTTCTGCAGGTCCTCATCATCGAGGTCATCGACCTCTTCGACGAAGTCGGCCGGCTGCATCTCCTCGTAGTACTCACTGATCTCTTCCTTATTCCCCTCGTCGATGAGCTCTTCGAGTTCGTCCTCACGTTCCGGTTCGTCTGCTCTGTCCTCATCGAAGTCATCGGTATCAGTATGGATCTGGCTTCGCTCATCATCGTCTGATTTTTTATCATCATCCGGGATGGACTCGAAAAGGTCGGTCAGGTTCGGGCGCGACTCCTCCGGAATCTCCGGTTCGTCGTCTTCCCATGAACGGGGATCGACATTCGAAACAGACTTTCCTGCAGCGCTTGTTTCCTGATTCAGCTTATGTTCTTCATCCTGCTGCTTCAGTTCATCCATGGCGCACCTCCTGATCTATGCATGAGGGCAGAAACCCCTGCATACCGTTTACTTCTCTTCCCATTTTAAAAATTCGGCTTCGATATGGCAACCTTTTTTTGAATTGTACGGACAGATAAGCATCCACCGTTTTCCTTATATATAGGAAGCGGCATCACTGACGATACAGAAGTGGCAGAAAACGTACTTTCTGCTGTGAAGCAGCCGGAGAATATATGAATGATATGTATAAAAGCCATAAAGAGATCGTTAAATAAACAGCAATCCTGTGAAACTTTTGTTGAGATTGCGATGGGAAATGTTATAATAAAAGTATTGTGATTCAGTCGCAGAAGTCGCTCTGCGTTCTGGAATCTCAGAGAACGAAGAACATGGAGGAAATCATGTACGAAATAACCAAAGTTGAGCACCTTGTTGACAAGGACTGGCTTATGGTCATCAAGGCACCATTTGTTGCCAAGAAGTGTGAGCCTGGTCAGTTTATGATTGCGAAGCTCGGAGAGCTGGGCGAGAGAATTCCGTTTACCATCGCAGATTACGATCGGGAGGCAGAGACCATCACCATCGTATTCCAGGTAGTCGGCGCTTCCACCGAGAAGATGAGCCACCTGAAGGCCGGTGATTCTTTCACGGATATCGTAGGACCGCTCGGCAGACCGTCCGAGATGATCGACACACCGATCGAGGAGCTGAAGAAGGAGTCATTTATCTTCATTGCCGGCGGTGTTGGTGCTGCGCCGGTTTATCCGCAGGTGAAGTGGCTGCATGAGCACGGCATCGAGGCGGATGTCATCCTCGGTGCGAGAAACAAGGATCTTCTGATTATGGAAGAGGATCTTCGCAAGGTGGCGGCCAATGTCTATGTATGTACAGATGATGGCTCCTACGGCGAGAAGGGTGTCGTAACCGACATTCTGAAGAAGCTGGTCAATGAAGACGGCAAGAAGTATACGAAGTGCGTAGCCATCGGACCAGTCATCATGATGAAGTTTGCCTGCCTCACCACAAAGGATCTCGGCATCCCGACCATCGTTTCCATGAACCCGATCATGATCGATGGTACCGGCATGTGCGGTGCCTGCCGTCTGATCGTCGGCGATAAGGTGAAGTTTGCCTGCGTGGATGGACCTGAGTTTGATGGACATCTCGTAGACTTCGACCTCGCGATGAAGCGTCAGAGACAGTACAAGGATGAAGAGGGAAGAGCGATGCTCGCATTACAGGAGGGTGCTACACACTCCGGCGGCTGCGAAGCAGATAAATAATCAGGAGGCAGAGAATGGACGTTAAGAATAGAATTCCTGTCCGCGAGCAGGATGCGAAGGTAAGAGCAACAAACTTCGAAGAGGTTTGTCTCGGATATAATGACGAAGAAGCACACCTTGAGGCGACCCGTTGCCTCGAGTGTAAGAACCCTATGTGCGTGAAGGGTTGCCCTGTTTCCATCAACATTCCGGGCTTCATCCATCACGTAAAGGAAGGCAATATCGAGGCAGCAGCAGATGTGATCGCACTGTCCTCTGCACTTCCAGCAGTATGCGGACGTGTCTGCCCTCAGGAGACACAGTGCGAGGGTAAGTGCGTACGTGGTATCAAGGGTGAGGCGATCTCCATCGGTAAGCTCGAGCGTTACGTAGCGGACTGGGCGAGAGAGCATGACTATGTGGCTGCGAAGCCGGGCACACCGAATGGCAAGAAGGTAGCCGTCATCGGTTCCGGTCCTTCCGGACTGACCTGCGCAGGCGATCTTGCAAAGCTCGGCTACGATGTAACCATCTTTGAGGCATTCCATCAGCCAGGTGGCGTTCTCATATATGGTATTCCAGAGTTCCGTCTTCCGAAGGATCGTGTCGTAAAGCCGGAAATCGAGAACGTAAAGAAGCTCGGTGTAAAGATCGATACCAACGTTATCATCGGTCGTTCCCTGACCATCGATGACCTGCTCACAGAAGAGGGCTTCGATGCCGTATTTATCGGCTCCGGTGCAGGTCTTCCTCGCTTCATGAACATCCCGGGCGAGTCTGCAAACGGTGTTTACTCCGCAAATGAGTTCCTGACACGTAATAATCTTATGAAGGCTTATCGTGATGATTCCGATACGCCGATCAAGGTTGGTAAGAAGGTCGTCGTTGTCGGTGGTGGTAACGTAGCGATGGATGCTGCGAGAACCGCACTTCGTCTCGGCGCAGAGGTACATATCGTATACCGTCGTTCCGAGGAAGAGCTTCCGGCACGTCGTGAGGAGGTTCATCACGCGAAGGAGGAGGGTATCATCTTCGATCTCCTCGAGAATCCGATTCAGATCTATACCGATGAGAATGACTGGGTAAAGGGCGTTCAGATTCAGCGTATGCAGCTCGGTGAGCCGGATGCATCCGGTCGTCGTAGACCAGAAGCGATCCCTGGCGATGTATATGACATGGATTGCGATATGGTCATCATGTCCCTCGGTACCTCTCCGAACCCGCTCATCAAGGATACAACCGCTGGTCTCGACACCAACTCGCATGGCTGTATCATCGCGAAGGAGGAGAACGGACAGACTTCGAAGACCGCCGTTTATGCCGGTGGTGATGCTGTAACCGGCGCTGCAACCGTTATCCTTGCGATGGGTGCCGGTAAGGCTGCTGCAAAGGGCATCGATGATTATCTCATGGGCCGCACCACAGAGTAATCATAAAAGAATTTTGTATACATGAAATTTTCGGCGTGTATTCACTTGAATACACGCCTTCTTTGTGAGAAAATAGACAAAGTTTCCAAGACAGTGTTTTATGCTGTGGAAATTTGAATTTTGCGTCGTTCACGTTTTCGAATTTGCGTGGATTGTTGAAAGGAGATTCATATGACCTATACAAATGAGGTTGAGAACATGTGCCCTATCGCACAGGGTGTTCATCATGGTGCTGCTCCTATTCCTGAAGAGGGAAAGTGGGTACAGTCCAAGGAAGTAAAGGATATTTCCGGATTCACACACGGTGTAGGCTGGTGTGCACCACAGCAGGGTGCCTGCAAGCTTTCTCTGAATATTAAGGAAGGTATCATCCAGGAGGCACTTGTCGAGACCATCGGCTGCTCTGGTATGACGCATTCTGCTGCGATGGCTGCAGAGATTCTTCCGGGTCTTACCGTTCTCGAGGCATTAAACACCGACCTCGTATGTGATGCAATCAACACAGCCATGAGAGAGCTGTTCCTCCAGATTGCATATGGCCGTTCTCAGTCTGCATTCTCCGATGACGGACTTGCCGTAGGTGCAGGTCTTGAGGACCTTGGTAAGGGCCTCCGCTCCCAGGTTGGTACCATGTACGGTACACTGAAGAAGGGACCTCGTTACCTTGAGATGGCTGAGGGTTATGTAACTGACATCGCACTGGATAAGGATGATCAGATTATCGGTTACAAGTATGTTAACCTCGGTAAGATGACAGACTTCATCAAGAAGGGTGATGATCCTACCACAGCATGGGAGAAGGCAAAGGGCCAGTACGGTCGTATCGACGATGCTGTTAAGTTCATCGATCCACGTAAGCAGTGATAAGCTCAGAAGGAGGAAATTAAGATGGCATTATTTGAGGGATACGAGAGACGTATCAAGCAGATCAATGAAGCTTTAAATAAGTACGGTATCGCTGATATCGAAGAAGCTCGTAAGATTACAGAAGACGCTGGCCTCGATGTTTACAACATGGTAAAGGGCGTTCAGACCATTTGCTTCGAGAATGCTTGCTGGGCTTACATCGTAGGTGCTGCAATCGCAATCAAGAAGAACTGCAGAAACGCAGCTGACGCTGCCGCTGCAATCGGTGAGGGACTTCAGTCCTTCTGCATCCCTGGTTCCGTAGCAGACAACCGTAAGGTAGGTCTCGGCCATGGTAACCTGGGCAAGATGCTCCTTTCTGAGGAAACCGAGTGCTTCTGCTTCCTCGCAGGTCACGAGTCCTTCGCAGCCGCTGAGGGTGCGATCGGTATCGCAAACAACGCAAACAAGGTTCGTGTGAAGCCGCTTCGTGTTATCCTGAACGGCCTCGGCAAGGACGCTGCGAAGATCATCTCCAGAATCAACGGATTCACCTTCGTTGAGACTGAGTATGATCCATATACCAACACCGTCACCGAGACAGAGCGCATCGCTTATTCCGATGGCCCAAGAGCGAAGGTTAACTGCTATGGCGCAAACTCTGTTCCAGAGGGCGTAGCCATCATGTGGAAGGAGAACGTAGACGTTTCCATCACTGGTAACTCTACCAACCCGACCAGATTCCAGCACCCGGTTGCAGGCACCTACAAGAAGGAGCGCCTCGAGGCTGGTAAGAAGTACTTCTCCGTAGCATCAGGCGGAGGAACCGGACGTACACTTCACCCGGATAACATGGCAGCAGGTCCTGCTTCCTACGGTATGACCGATACACTCGGCCGTATGCACAGTGATGCACAGTTCGCTGGCTCCTCTTCTGTACCTGCACACGTAGAGATGATGGGTCTGATCGGCATGGGCAACAACCCTATGGTTGGCGCTACTGTATCCGTTGCCGTAGCTGTCGCTGAGGCTGCAAAGGCTGGCAAGTTCTAAAGGATTTTTCCACAATTATACGAACGAGGGGTTATCGCTTCGATAGCCCCTCGTTTTTAAAAATCGAAAGGATGTGAATATATGGCTGATTTCAGCACGGAAGAAGGAAAGGCAGCGAATAAAAACGGTATATTGCGGGCACTTTTCGTCGGGCTGGCACTGATCATTCAGATTCTTCTGATCATCTCCTTTTTTACGAGACTGAGCCGGTACGCGGAGTGGGTACAGAATGTGACGGAGGTGATCGCACTGCTCATGGTGCTTGTCATCTACGGGCAGCATAAGACGAGCTCGATGAAGATGCCGTGGATCATCCTCATCATGGCGTTTCCGGTGTTCGGTATCGTCCTGTACTTCCTCATCGGTCTCGATGTGTCGACACGGAAGATGCGGGAGCGTTACCAGAAAATCGATCATGTGCTGTTCCCGGCACTGAAGGATACTGCGGATCCGGCGGATCTGGAAGCGTTGAAAAAGGAGAATCCGGCAGCGGCCTCCATCGCACAGTATCTTCAGAATTATGCCTCCTACCCGGTTTACCGGAACACGGATGTCGAGTATTACGATGATGCCGCGAAGGGCCTGGAGGCGCAGCTTCGCGACCTTCGGAAGGCGAAGCAGTTCATCTTCATGGAGTACCATGCCATCGAGGATAAGGAGTCCTGGTGGCGTATCGAGGAGGTGCTCGTCGAGCGTGTGAAGGCCGGCGTCCATGTGCGTGTGTTCTATGATGATATGGGTTCCATCGGCTTCATCACGACGGATTTCGTGAAGAAGATGGAGCGACTCGGGATTCACTGCCGTGTATTTAATCCGTTCGCACCAGGCGCAAACCTCTTCCTGAATTACCGTGATCACCGAAAGATCACCGTCATCGATAACCGTGTCGGCTTCACCGGTGGCTATAATCTCGCCAATGAGTATTTCAATGTGACACACCCATACGGGCAGTGGAAGGACAGCGGTATCCGCATCGAGGGACCAGCGGTGCAGAGCATGACCCTCACCTTCCTCGAGATGTGGAATGCTGTCCGCGCGACCGACTGGGACGACCCGGATGCGCTTCGTTTCCTGAAGAGCTATCACTATACCGCGAAGGAGCCGACGGGCTTCATCCAGCCGTATGCCGACAGTCCGATGGATGACGAGCAGGTCGGGGAGAATGTCTACATCAGTATGGCGAACAAAGCAGAGAAGTACTGCTACTTCATCACACCGTATCTGATCATCACGGATGAGATGAACCATGCACTCGGACTCGCGGCGAAGCGAGGTGTGGATGTGCGGATCATCACGCCGGGTATCCCGGATAAGCGGATGGTCTACGGTGTCACTCGCTCCTTCTATAACGGCCTCGTGCGGAATGGTGTCCGCATCTTCGAGTGGACGCCGGGCTTCTGCCATGCGAAGATGAGCGTGGCCGATGATCGGATGGCGACCTGCGGTACCATCAACCTTGACTATCGTTCCCTGTATCACCACTTCGAGAACGGCTGCTTCCTGGCGGACTGCGCAGCGGTACAGGAGATCAAGGCGGACTTTGACCGTACGTTTAAGGAGTGCCGCGAGGTGACGGATGAGTACCACATCGGCCGCCGGGGAACCTTTAAGCGACTGTGGCAGCTCTTCCTTCGCCTCTTTGCAGAGCTGATGTGATGCTGGAGAACAGGTATATGGGAATTTCTTTTGTAGTAAACAGCGTGCTGATCGGCGTCGGTCTGGCGATGGATGCCTTTTCCGTATCGATGGCGGATGGGCTCTCGAATCCGAAGATGCCGCGCGCGGAGATGGGCCGGATCGCCGGCTGCTTCGCGTTCTTCCAGTGGCTTATGCCGATGCTCGGCTGGGTGCTGGTCCACACGATCGTGCTGTACTTTCAGGCCTTTCAGAAGCTGATTCCATGGATCGCGCTGATTCTTCTCTGCTATATCGGTGGCAGCATGCTGCTGGAGGGGATTCGGAACCCGGAGGGAGAGGAGTGTGGCATCGAAGAGACGGATGCGAAGCTTCCGCTCGGGAAGCTCGCGATGCAGGGCGTCGCTACCTCGATCGATGCACTTTCGGTCGGCTTCACGATTTCGGAGTACCACCTGATGGAAGCATTGGCCGCGACCATCCTCATCGCGGTCGTGACCTTTGTGATCTGTAGCGGCGGACTCCAGATCGGACGCGTGGCCGGCACGAAGCTGAGCGGTAAGGCGGCCATCCTCGGCGGTGTGATCCTGATCGGCATCGGGATCGAGATTTTCGTCAGCGGTCTGTTTTTCGGATGAGCTGCTCACCAGCGGTATCTGCCGATCATGACAGAATAGTCGTACGTATGATAACAGCCAGTGGCCTTTCGACCGCTGGCTGTTCTTATAGGCATGAGTGAAGCACACGTGGCGCGGCGTCTTCTGTGAATCAGTCGTCTCTCCCAAAAAGCGAAGCGAGTGCATACAGCGCGCCGCCGAGGCAGATCGCGATGTCACCGATGTTCACGATGATCTTTTTCAGGCTTCCGATGCGGATGTTCAGGTAGTCCGTGACTTCGCCATGCATTCCGCGGTCGAGAACGTTACTGAGCGCACCGCCGATCACGATGGACATGCCGAGCTTCCGGAGCTTATAGCGCTTCGGGAAGTAGGCGGTCATATACTGGAGTCCACCGGCGAGGAAGCCGACCGCGGCCATGGAGCTCAGCTTTACGAACTCCGGATATTCCTTGAGATGCCCCTTCGAGAAGCCCGGATTATGTGCGCGCATGATCTGCACATAGCCCTTTGTGCCTGGCATCTCGCGAGGGAAGTTCTCCTCCGGCTCGGTATCGATCGCTGTCTTAAACATCTGGTCGATGGAGCAGATGAGGCTCGCAATCGCCGTATAGTGCATGAACTCACCTGAAATCGTCCAGATCAGATGTGTGGTCTTCATATTCTTGATCAGTCCCATAAGGCACCTCCTTTTATAAACTATATTATATCAGTTTTTTTCGATCCTGACGACGTTTCCGGCGCACCCGGTTGATATATCGCTCGAAGGCACCGCTGTTCAGATACTCCGCGAGCACATACTGATCATAGGTCGGAACAGTGCAGGAGTAGAAGCTGATCTTTGCCTTCAGCTCCGCCGCCCACTTCTTCGGGAGCAGCATATAACCGGTTCGGATCGCCGGGGAGATGGTTTTCGTGAAGGTGTTCATATAGATGACCGTCTCCTCTGGTGCCAGCGAAAAGAGCGTGTCCTCCGATTTCGTCGAGGGTGAGAATTCGGAGGCGTAATCATCCTCGATGATCATAGCCTGGCGCTGCTTCGCCCAGGAGATGTACTCCTGTCGCTTGCCGGCCGTCGCCGTCACACCGCTCGGATAGGAGTCGAAGGGTGTCACATGCAGTACGCCTGCGTTCGAACGCCGGAGCTCACTCGAGTGAATGCCGTGATGGCCGAGCTTCAGAAGCTCGCAGTGCGCACCGTTCGCCTCATACACCCTCCGTATCTTTTCGTAGGAAGGATCCTCCAGCGCATAGACCCGCTCACGCCCGAGCATCTGTACGATCAGGCTGTAGAGGTACTCGGATCCGGCTCCCACGATGATCTGCGAAACATCGACATGGATGCCTCGGCTCCGCTGCAGGTAGCGCGCGATGCTCTCGCGGAAGTAGAGTGTTCCCTCGTTCGGTGAGCGCTGCATGCACTCCTCCGCATATTCCGACAGTACGCGCCGCATCGTCCGTGCGAAGCCCGCGAAGGAAAGCTCTGTGGCGGCTGCCTCGTACTGATCCGTCGCCGGTACGCCTTCTGCCTGGGTCAATGCAGAGATCATGGTTCCGCCCGCTGCTTCTGCTGAAGCTCGGAAGGTCATATTCTCTGCCGGCCGACTGTCTCCGGTGGTGACGAAAGAGCCGGAAGGCGTGCCATCTGCGTGCCGGCCGTCTGCATCGTCCGAAGCATCCCCGACGGGGAAGGCATCCTCTGAGCGGTAGCAGACGAAGTAACCGCTGCGCTCGCGCGCCTCGATGTAGCCCTCGTCGATGAGGAGATTATAAGCGTGCTCCACCGTGATGACCGAGGTATCGGTCTGCTCCGCCATCGTCCGCTTCGACGGTACGCGCTCACCGAGCGCATAGGCGCCACTCGTGATGTCGCCGCGGAGTGCTTCGTAAATCTTCAGATAGGCTGGTCGTTTCGTTTCATCTGCTGGTCGCATAACTTCTCTTTTCTGACGTGAAAATCTATAATCAGATTATAACATGAAAATTTCGATGTGCGAAATCGGCATCAGCGTATATACTATAGCTTCAGAACCAACAGGACATATAGGAATCAAATGATGGAAATATCAGAACAGATGACACAGAAGCTGATCGAGTGGTATGCGGAGAAGCGCCGGATCCTCCCGTGGCGTGAGAATCCGACCCCGTACCATGTGTGGATCTCCGAGATCATGCTGCAGCAGACCCGGGTAGATACCGTGAAGGGCTACTATGCACGCTTTCTCGCGAGCTGCCCGGATATCCGTGCGCTGGCAGAGGCCCCGGAGGACGTCTACATGAAGCTCTGGGAGGGGCTCGGCTACTACTCCCGCGTGCGGAATATGCATAAGGCGGCAGAGGAGATTATGACAGCGTATGGCGGGGAGATGCCGGGAAGCTATGAGAAGCTTCTCGGGATCACAGGCATCGGACCGTATACCGCGGCGGCCATCGCCTCCATCGCCTTCGGGGAGAAAGTACCGGCGGTCGATGGAAACCTCCTGCGCGTATTCGCCCGGCTCAGCGCGTATCCGGAGAATATCAAGACGGAGAAGGCACGAAAGGTGGCTGCCGAATACTACCTTCGCTGGATGCCGGAGGGCGTACGCACCACGCAGGGTACGGCGTCAGCAGAAAAATGTCTTGAGACAGCGCGTCTGTCACTGACGGATACGGGGGCGGGCGTTCCGGATGCAGACCGTGTTGCAGAGCGGGCGACGTGTGCTGCTCACGGTTTCTACACACCGGGCAGCTTTAACCAGGCCCTCATGGATCTTGGGGCGACGATCTGCCTCCCGAACCGTGCACCGCTCTGCACAGACTGCCCGCTCCGGGACTTCTGCACGGCGCACGCCCGTGGAGAAGAGACCGCCTACCCTGTCATGCCAGAGAAGAAGGCACGTCGCATCGAGGACCGCACGGTTTTGCTGATTCATGACGCAGGAAGAATCGTCATCGGCAAGCGACCGCCGAAAGGCCTGCTCGCAAGCCTCTATGAGTTTCCGAACACCGAAGGCCACCTCTCCGAAGCGGACGCCCTCCGGTATGTGGCCGGCCTCGGCATCCAGGCGCTCCGCATCCGCCCGCTGCCGGCCGCGAAGCACATCTTCAGCCACATCGAGTGGCACATGATCGGCTACGCCATCACCGTTGACGAACTCGCCCCCTTCGACAGCGATCAGCTCCTCCTCGTCTCTCTGAAGGAGCTCGCCGAAACCTACTCGATCCCTTCCGCCTTCGCCGCCTATCGCAGCCTGCTCCCGGAAGAGGGATGAGAAGCAGGAAAGCCCGGAGTACTGTGCTTCTGGTGGCAGCCCTCCGGGCGCTCCTGTCCTGGTCACACGAGACCGGAAAGCCCGGAAAACACAGGTCTTTTCGCAGAAACCTTGCTAGTCATACCGCGTTTTGTTATAATATCGTTTGCTATTGCCCTCAGGTGAGGTCTCTGTACACGCCCGGGAGCCGGCAAATTTTATATAATAAAGGAAGATTTTCCAATGAACAAGAAGATGAAGGGTGCACTGGGACTTCTGGCAGTGCTGGCGATTACCGTCGGTTTCTGCTTCCTCGGAGTTCATGGTGCGAAGGACATTAAGCTGGGCCTGGATCTGAACGGCGGTGTTTCCATCACCTACCAGACCACCGAAGACAACCCGACCTCTGAGCAGATGTCGGATACCGTCTATAAGCTCCAGCTGAAGGCACAGGGCTACTCGACCGAGGCCCAGGTTTACCAGGAGGGAAGCAATCGTATCAACATCGATATCCCTGGTGCAACCGATGCAAATGAAATTCTCGAGGAGCTCGGTGAGCCGGGTACACTCCAGTTCGCAGATTCGCAGGGCCAGGTGCTCCTGACCGGTGATGATGTAAAGAACGCAAGTGCGGGTATGACGGATCAGAACGGATCCCGTCAGTATATCATCCAGCTTCAGTTTAACGAGGCCGGTGCGAAGAAGTTTGCAGATGCAACTGCTGCCAATGTCGGTAAGCCACTCTACATCATCTATAACGATCAGATCATCTCCGCACCGAACGTACAGGAAGCTATCACGGGTGGACAGGCCTCCATTACCGGTATTACCGACTACGATGAGGCGACCCGTATCGCCTCCACGATCCGTATCGGTGCACTTCCGGTACAGCTCACGGAGCTTCGTTCGAACGTGATCGGTGCAACCCTCGGACAGGAAGCGATTTCGACCTCCCTTCGTGCAGGTCTCGTCGGCCTCGTCCTCGTTATGCTCTTTATGATCGCGGTATACAGACTGCCGGGCTTCGTAGCATCCCTTGCGCTGATCATGTATACCGGCCTCGAGCTCGTGCTTCTGCAGGCCTTTGAGGTCACCCTGACACTCCCGGGTATCGCCGGTATCATCCTTTCTGTCGGTATGGCAGTGGATGCCAATGTCATCATCTTCACACGTATGAAGGAAGAGCTGGGCGCCGGTCGCACGATCGAGCAGGCCGTGAAGGCGGGTTACAGCAAGGCACTTTCTGCCATCATCGATGGTAATGTTACGACCCTCATCGCAGCAGCCGTTCTCTACCTGAGAGGCTCCGGAACCGTCAAGGGCTTCGCAACGACCCTGGCGATCGGTATCGTGATCTCCCTGATCACGGCACTTTTCGTTACGAGAGCACTCCTTGCATGCTTTATCAGCTTCGGCTGCACGAGTCCGGCACTCTATGGTGTACGTAAGGATGTGAAGATCCTTGATTTCATCAAGTTCCGTAAGATCGCCTACACCATCTCCGCGGTGGTTATCATCGCAGGCTTCCTGTTCATGGGCATGAATAAGGCTTCTCTCGGAAACCTGTTCAACTATGACCTCGATTTCCAGGGTGGTTCTTCTACGAACGTCACCTTCAACGAGGACATGTCCCTTGAGGAGATCGATGCGAAGGTTGCACCGATCTTCAAGAACATCACCGGTGGCACCGCTTCCGTACAGGCTTCGAAGGTTGCCGGCACGAACGAGGTCATCATCAAGACCAGAACACTGACAACCGAGGA
Source organism: Oribacterium sp. P9 (assembly GCF_046365365.1). NCBI lineage: Bacteria > Bacillati > Bacillota > Clostridia > Lachnospirales > Lachnospiraceae > Oribacterium > Oribacterium sp. P9. The sequence continues at coordinate 296,000 of NZ_JBKEIS010000001.1, forward strand.
GCGTACCGAGCTCTATAAGGATCTCGTCGACGAGTTCCAGGTAGATGAAGCGAAGATTACGACCGAGAACATCTCCGGTGCCGTATCGAAGGAGATGAAGGCGGATGCCGTCTGGGCATTCCTGATCGCTATCGTCTGCATGCTGATCTATATCTGGATCCGTTTCAAGGATATCAAGTTTGCATCCGCAGCGGTTATGGCGCTGACGCACGATGTTCTGATCACGACCGCGTTCTATGCAGCACTGAAGTGGGCCGTGGGTTCTACGTTTATCGCCTGCATCCTGACCATCGTGGGTTATTCGATCAATGCAACCATCGTTGTATTCGACCGTATCCGTGAGAATCTCGAGGATCCGACGAAGCGTGGTGATCTGGCAAATGTTGTGAATGACGCAATCTCCCAGACCTTCACCCGTTCGATCAATACCTCCCTCACGACCTTCATCATGGTCCTGGTACTCTTCGTGATGGGTGTATCCTCCATCCGCGACTTCACCATGCCGCTGATGGTTGGTATCGTCTCCGGATGCTGGTCCTCCGTAACGATCGCAGGCCCGCTCTGGTATGACCTCAGCATGTACGCTGCGAAGAAGAAGGCAGCGAAGAAGGCCGCCGAGAAGGCAGCGAAGGCTGAAAAGAAGTCACAGAAGATGCAGAAGGGCCAGCAGGTTTAAGCCCTGCGGCTTTCGACAGAGCGCTTGACGTATCTGTAAATCTCCGTTACATTAGAGACCGATCCTCCGGGATCGGTCTTTTTCTATACCTAACTGAAATCCTGGCCAAGGGGTCAGACCCCCTCTCGGAGGGATGCATCCCACTTACGCCTTTCAGAAAGGGGGTCTGACCCCCATATGTTATGGATTCTTCATGAGGGAAGCCCTATCAAAAAATGGAACTATGCGCGCCGGGCTGCTTTCCCGGTCTGCGTTTGAGAGAATCAAGCAATCGAGGTTCAGAGAATGAAGTATGAAATTGTCGCGACCAGCGGACGCGCGAAATCCGCTCACATGGAGACGGTACATGGAAACATCGAAACACCGGTCTTCATGAATGTCGGCACGGTCGCTGCCATCAAGGGCGGCGTGTCGACGGATGATCTTCGGGAGATCGGCACCCAGGTCGAGCTTAGCAACACCTACCATCTCCACGTGCGTACCGGCGATCAGCTCATCAAGGAGTTCGGCGGTCTTCATCAGTTTATGAACTGGGATCGTCCGATCCTGACCGACTCCGGCGGATTCCAGGTCTTCTCCCTGGCCGGTACCGGACGAAAGATCAAGGAGGAGGGGGTCACCTTCCACAGTCACATCGACGGTCGCCGTATCTTTATGGGACCGGAGGAGTCGATGCAGATCCAGTCAAATCTCGGCTCGACCATCGCGATGGCCTTCGACGAGTGCCCGCCGGCCCTCGAGGACCGGAAGTACATCGTGCCATCCGTCGAGCGTACGACCCGCTGGCTGCAGCGCTGTAAGGATGAGATGGCCCGTCTCAACAGTCTGCCGGATACCGTGAATAAGGAGCAGCTCCTGTTCGCCATCAACCAGGGTGGTATCTTCGAGGACATCCGTACGGCGCATGCCGATACGATTTCAGCGATGAACCTCGATGGTTATGCCGTCGGCGGCCTCGCGGTCGGTGAGACCCACGAGCAGATGTACCACATCCTCGATGTCGTGGTGCCGCATCTGCCGAAGGAGAAGCCGACCTACCTCATGGGTGTCGGTACCCCGGCGAACATCATCGAAGCCGTGGACAGAGGCATTGACTTCTTCGACTGTGTATATCCGTCGAGAAACGGACGTCATGGTCATGTCTACACGCATAAGGGGAAAATCAATCTCTTCAACCAGAAGTATGAGCTCGACCATCGTCCGATCGAGGAGGGCTGCAAGTGCCCGGTATGTGCCGGACGGAAGCTTGCGGATGGCAGCTACACCGGCGGCTACAGCCGTGCGTACATCCGTCACCTCCTGAAGGCGAAGGAGATTCTCGGTATGCGTATGTGCGTACTGCATAATCTGTACTTCTACAACCACCTGACCGAGGAAATCCGCGGTGCGATCCGTGGAGGCTACTGGGACAGCTGGAAGGCGGAGGCCCTCGATAAGCTCGAGACCTACGACCGTGGCGAAGAATAATATACTGTTACCAAACTGATTTTTCGAAAAATCACCCCCACACAAAATGGTTTGATTGCGTAAAAAAATTATGCTATCATGACTTCATACTATTTTGGAAGAGTATAGACCGTCGATAATCGGAATCGGAGACAGGATGAACGCGATACTTTATGAGTCAATCAATACGGCAGAGGAGCAGCTGAAGGTCAGTCTGGACTGGCATGATGACCCGGAAATCATCTATTTTAAAAACGGGCACTACAAGCTGACCCTGAACCTCCGGGAGTATGAGATCCAGGATGAGTGCATCTGCATCGTGAACGCTGGCGTGCTGCGCAAGCTCGAGTCCATCGGGACGAAGGGCAATGCCTACTCCCTCCGCTTTCATCTCGCGGATCTCTGCTTCCGTCAGGCGGAGGACCCGGTCAATACCGCCCTGCTCGAGCCGCTCGCCGGCGGACAGCTCTGCTTTTCGGATTTTATCACCGTGTCAGATTTCGGCTTCCTGCAGATCCTGCGCCTGTTTAACGAGATGGTGCGCCGCTTCCGGGACTACGGAACGAAGACCGAGCAGGAGGACAGCAGTGTCCGGACCTACGCACTGCCGGCGGTCGCCGATCAGCTGATGATCATGGCCGACCTTCTGCGCCTCATCGCCATGTTCGATGCGAACGGCCTCGTTCACGAACGCGAGGAGAGCGACTCCGAGAAGCAGGTGCTTGCCATTAAGGAGACCATTCAGTACATCCGCGAGCACTACCAGGAGAAGATTTATGTCCGGAACCTCTCGGAGCTCACCGGACTCAACGAGCAGTACTTCATCCGCTTCTTCGGAAGCGTAACCGGCGAGTCTCCGCTCGATTATATCAATGCTTATCGCGTGGAGCAGGCGGCCCGCCTCCTGAAGGACTCCGACACCCATGTCTATGAGATCGCGGAGCAGTGCGGCTTCCATAATATCGGAAACTTCATCAAGATCTTCCGGTCCTTCATGGGACAGACACCACATAAATATCGTAAACAGTTTGGAAGAGAGGACGATTAAACCATGACCTTATACTATCCTGCAATTATTCGTAATAAGACGAGCGAAGGCTATCGTGTCGATTTCCTGGACCTCGACGACTGCTACGGCGTCGGCCCGACCGAAGAGGAAGCCCTCGCCGATGCCCGCTATAACGCCATCAACTGGATCCAGCTCGAACTCGAGGACACCAACGACCTCCCACCACACACCGTACAGGCGGATGTTCACCTGGCACCAGGTGAGAAATTCATCGACATGATGATCATCATGCCGCGCGAAGGCTGGGACGAGTAGACAATTTTAGATTTTTCCGAACTCGAAGTACTTTGTTTCCAGGGCCTCCGATACCATGATTTCGCCCCTTGCAAAGGGGTACTCCCTGTGCTATAGTATCTCGGAACTAAGGACCGCACGGATAGGAGGAACCATGTCTACTCTTCTTAAAAATGCATCGATTTTCACGAAACAGGGCTTTCGAAAGCAGGACGTTCTGATCTCTGATCACAGAGTACTGTTTACAGATTCCATTGATAATTTAACAGCTGATACCATTGATACCGTTTATGATTTAAACGGTTTGTTCATGATTCCGGGCTTCGTTGATGTACATGTACATTTGCGTGAGCCCGGTTTTTCGTATAAGGAAACGATCCGCACCGGCACCGATGCCGCGGCGCATGGCGGCTATACCGCGGTCTGCGCGATGCCGAATCTGAAGCCGGCACCATCGAGCCTCGCGAACCTGCAGCCGGAGCTTGAGGCGATCCGGAAGGATGCACTGGTGCATGTCTACCCGTATGGCACCATCACCGAGCAGCAGACCGGACGCGGAGCCCTCGGAAAGATGGAGGAGATCGCGCCGTATGTGATCGCCTACTCCGATGACGGAAAGGGCATGCAGGACGAAGCCTCTATGCGGGAGGCGATGCAGCGGGCGAAGCGCCTCGACCGTATGATCGTCGCGCACTGCGAGGATGAGCGTGAGCTCGTACTGGGCGGCTGCATCCATGACGGTGAGTATGCACGTCTGCACCACCATATCGGCATCAACTCCGCGTCTGAGTGGAAGCAGGTTGAGCGCGATGTACGTCTCGCGGCAGAGACGGGTGTGCGTTACCATGTCTGCCATATTTCCACGAAGGAATCTGTGGATATCATCCGCGAAGCAAAGAAGGACGGCACCCACGTGACCGGTGAGACTGGCCCGCACTATCTGATGTTTACGGATATGGATCTTCAGGAGTCTGGCAGCTGGAAGATGAATCCGCCGATCCGCAGCGCGGAGGACCGTCATGCGCTCCTCGAGGGCATCAAGGACGGCACCATCGACTGCATCATCACAGACCATGCACCGCACAGTGCGGAGGAGAAGTCGAGAGGACTTGATCAGGCCTCCTTCGGTATCGTCGGACTGGAGACCTGCTTCCCGGCACTGTACCGGAATCTCGTGCTGCGTGACCCGGAGCATCCGGCATCCGGGAAGGGCGCGATCACACTGGAGAAGCTCATCGAGCTCATGTGCGTGAACCCGCGTCAGATCTTCGGTATCGCCGGCCCGCAGTACATCGAGGATGGCGTCGAAGCGGATCTCACGATCCTCGACCTCGATAAGGTATGGACCGTCGACAGTACGAAGTTCTACTCACAAGGACACAGCACCCTCTACGATGGTATGGAGGTGCAGGGTGAGGTCGTGAAGACCTTCGTCGGCGGCCGCGAGGTCTATGACCGCGAAAAGGGCATCGAGCGTTGACTGGCTGACCGAAATGGCATTGATCACAAAAACGCATCGTACGACCGCATACATGGTATCATTTGATTACCAGGCAGAGCCCGCAGGGCGCGGACGAAGCCTTTTTATCAGAATACAGAACAGGAGGAGAATCAGAGACCTATGAAGGACGTTGAATTTAAAGTACTGAGCAACGAAATGATCGCCCAGGACATCTTCCGTATGACGCTGGACGGCGACACCTCGGACATCACGAAGCCGGGGCAGTTCGTCGAAATCAAGATCCCGGGACGATATCTCCGTCGCCCGATTTCCGTGTGTGACTGGAGCGAGGGGAAACTGACCCTGATCTATAAGGTCGTCGGTGAGGGCACCGAGGATCTGAGCTTCATGGAGCCGGGCGAGTACCTGACCGCACTGACCGGCCTCGGCAACGGCTATGACCTCCGGAATATCCCGAAGAACCCGGTCATCGCCGGCGGCGGTGTCGGTGTACCGCCGATGTACGCACTGGCGAAGGCACTGAAGCAGCAGGGCATCACCCCGTATGTAGCCCTCGGCTTCAACTCGAAGGACGATGTGTTCTATGAGCAGGAGTTCCGTGCGCTCGGGGTGCCGGTCAATGTCGCCACCGTCGATGGCAGTCACGGCGCGAAGGGCTTCGTCACCGACATCTTCGGTGATCACCACGACTACGCCTTCGCCTGCGGCCCGGAGCCGATGCTGAAGGCCGTATACAACAGCGTAAAGGATGGACAGTTCAGCTTCGAGGCACGCATGGGCTGCGGCTTCGGTGCCTGCATGGGCTGCAGCAAGAAGACGAAGCACGGCTTCAAGCGCGTCTGCAAGGATGGCCCTATTTTCACATGGGAGGAGATCGTATGGTAGATATCACGACAGAGCTTTCTGGCATCAAACTGACAAACCCGGTCATTCCGGCCTCTGGAACCTTCGGCTACGGAAAGGAATACTGGGATCTCTATGATCTCGATATCCTCGGCTCCATCTCCTTCAAGGGAACGACGGTCGAGGAGCGTTACGGCAACGAGCTTCCGCGTATCGCTGAGTGCCCGTCCGGTATGATCAACTCCGTCGGCCTCCAGAATCCAGGCATGCACGAGGTCATCGAGAAGGAGCTTCCGGAGCTTCGGGAGCACTTCCACAAGCCACTCGTAGCGAACATCTCCGGCTTCAGTATCCCGGAGTACGTACAGCTCGCGGAGGCCATGAGTGAGGTGCCGGAGGTCGGTATCCTCGAGGTCAATGTCTCCTGCCCGAACGTACATGGCGGTGGCATGGCCTTCGGTACCAGCGCAGAAAACGTGGCGGCGGTCACCCGTGAGGTGAAGAAGGTCGCGAAGAAGCCGGTGTATATCAAGCTGAGCCCGAACGTCACCGACATCGTATCGATCGCGAAGGCGGCAGAAGAGGCCGGCGCAGACGGTCTCGCCCTCATCAACACCCTGCTCGGCATGCGTATCGACATCCGTCGTCGCCAGCCGGTGATCAAGAACAGGATGGGCGGCTTCTCCGGTCCGGCGATCTTCCCGGTTGCGGTCCGTATGGTCTACCAGGTATCGCACGCGGTGAAGCTTCCAGTCATCGGTATGGGCGGTGTCTCCACGGCGAAGGACGTCATCGAGATGATGATGGCCGGTGCCAGTGCGGTCGAGGTCGGCGCTGCGAACCTCGTGAATCCGTATGTCTGCCGTGACATCATCGAGGACCTGCCGGAGGTATGCGCGGAGCTCGGCATCGAGCGCCTCAGCGACATCATCGGCTGCGTGGAATAAATATTTAATATATAGGAGGAATATATGGGTAAGGACGTAATTATTGCACTGGATTTTCCGAGCGCGGAGGAAACCTACCGCTTTCTCGATCAGTTCACCGGCCGCAAGCCGTTCGTAAAGATCGGTATGGAGCTTTTCTATGCCGAGGGACCACAGATCGTGCGTGAGATCAAAAAGCGCGGTCACAAGGTCTTCCTCGATCTGAAGCTCCACGATATCCCGAACACCGTGAAGGGCGGCATGCAGTCCCTGCGTGATCTCGGCGTCGACATGACGAACGTACATGCGAGCGGCGGTATCCGCATGATGAAGGCGGCGGTCGAGGGACTCACCAGAGAGGATGGCACCCGTCCGATCCTGATCGCGGTGACACAGCTCACCTCTACCTCCCAGGAGACCATGACCGAGGAGCTGCTCATCGATCGTCCGATCGCAGACGTCGTCGTACAGTATGCGAAGAACGCGCAGGCAGCCGGACTCGAGGGCGTCGTATGCTCGCCGCTCGAGGCAGGTCGTATCCATGAGGAGGTCGGTGCAGACTTCCAGACCATCACCCCGGGTATCCGTTTCGCAGGCGATGCGGTCGGTGATCAGGCACGTGTGACGACCCCGGCGAAGGCACGTGAGATCGGCTCTGATTACATCGTGGTCGGCCGCTCCATCACGGCAGCCGCCGATCCGGTCGCGGCGTACGAGCGCGCGATGGCGGATTTCGTCGGCTGAGACGCTGTGGCGCTTCGTGATGATGTGAAGCCGGAAGCATTGGACGCAGGAACATAAGAACAGAAGAAACAGATCGGTGTCCGAAGCACGGCCGCTGATCCGCTTAGAATAAGGAGTATGACTATGGCAACGAAGGAAGATATCGCAAGAGGTCTGTTATCGATTAAGGCAGTATTTTTAAAGCCGGACGATCCATTTACCTGGGCGTCGGGCATCAAGTCCCCGATCTACTGTGACAACCGTCTGGTACTGAGCTACCCGGAGGTTCGTTCCCTCGTAGAGCATGCCATCGCCGATAAGGTGAAGGAGCTCTACCCGGAGGCAGAGGCACTCGAGGGCACCAGCACCGCGGGTATTGCACATGCAGCGATCGCAGCGGACATCCTCGGACTCCCGATGGGCTATGTGCGTGGTTCTGCGAAGGATCACGGCCGCAAGAACCAGATCGAGGGAAGACTCGAGAAGGGTGAGAAGGTCGTCGTGATCGAGGATCTGATCTCCACCGGTGGTTCCGTGCTCGACTGCGTGGAGCCACTTCGTGAGGCCGGCGCAGAGGTGCTCGGCATCGTGTCCATCTTCACCTATGGCATGCAGAAGGGCATCGACCGCCTGAGTGCAGCGAACGTGGTGAACACCTCGCTCTGCGACCTCGACACGCTCGTCAAGGTAGCGGTTGAAGAGAACTACATCAAGCCGGAGGATGAGGCGAAGCTGCTCAAGTTCCGTGATAATCCTTCCGACGAATCCTGGATGACCCACAAGGGATAAAACATACATACATGAGACATTGGCATAAGATATAAGACTGAAGGAGGCTTTCTGATGGCAAGAAGTATTGTAAATATTCTGGATCTTTCAGTAGATGAGATTCATCATCTGCTGGATCTCGCCGATGATATCGACCAGCACCCGGAGAAGTATCAGGATCGATGCGCACATAAGCAGCTCGCGACACTGTTTTTCGAGCCGTCCACGCGTACGAGACTGAGCTTCGAGTCCGCGATGCTCGCACTAGGGGGACAGACCCTGGGCTTCGCCGGTGCATCGAACACGAGTGCGTCGAAGGGTGAGTCGGTGGCCGATACGATCGAGGTGATATCGAACTATGTTGACATCATCGCGATGCGTCATCCGAAGGAGGGCGCGCCGGTCGTGGCAGCGATGCACACCAGTGTTCCTCTGGTCAATGCAGGCGATGGCGGACACTTCCATCCGACCCAGACACTCGCGGATCTTCTTACGATCCGTCGTACGAAGGGCACCGTCGAGGGCCTGACCATCGGTTTCTGCGGCGACCTCAAGTTCGGCCGTACCGTGCACTCCCTCATCGATGCGATGCTCCGCTATCCGAATAACCGCTACATCCTGATCTCCCCGGAGGAGCTTCGTCTTCCGGAGTATGAGATCGATAAGCTGAAGGAGGCGGGTGCTGAGTTCGTCGAGACGAAATCCCTCGAGGAGGCGATGCCGGAGCTCGATATCCTCTACATGACCCGCGTGCAGAAGGAGCGTTTCTTCAACGAGGAGGATTACCTTCGTCTGAAGGATATCTATATCCTGACCCCGGAGAAGCTGAAGACCGCGAAGGCGGATATGGCCATCCTTCATCCGCTCCCTAGAGTCAACGAGATCTCCGTTGCGGTGGACCAGGATCCGCGTGCGAAGTACTTCTACCAGACCCGCTGCGGCAAGCAGATGCGTATGGCACTGATTCTGTATCTTTTAGGACTGGATAAGTAAGGAGGCATGACATGAAGGTAGATGGAATTGAGAATGGTATCGTACTCGACCATATCACAGCTGGAAAGGGGATGCTGGTGTACAAGTACCTGCACCTCGATCGCCTCACGTCACAGGTGGCGCTGATCCAGAACTGCAGCTCCGGAAAGATGGGACGGAAGGACATCGTGAAGATCTCTGAGGATCTCGATATCGACCTCGATGTCCTCGGCTACATCGATCCGGGTATCACCGTAAACTACATCAAGAACGGTGCACGTGTGGAGAAGAAGGCACTGAGCCTGCCGGAGACCCTCACAAACGTGCTGACCTGCAAGAATCCGCGCTGCATCAGCTCGACCGAGCAGGAGCTTCCGCAGGTCTTCAAGATCGTCGACCGGAACCGCGCACTCTATCGCTGCGCGTACTGCGACACCATCGTACGGAACGAAGAGCTGAAGTAAATACATCATCGTACGCCATGGCCCCGGAGGGCCGGCATCAGAAACACAGTACTCCGAGTTCGGAAAAATCACAAATTGGGCCCTACGAACCAGTAAGCCCTCTGCAATCACTGAGTTTTCTTTATGAAAACTCAGCGTTGCAGAGGGTGCTAAGGAAAAATTACTCTAACTGGTTCTAAGGGCCCAATTTGGATTTATTCACGAACTCTCCGTATGGTTTCTGCTGTCGGTCCTCCGGGGCCCTTGCTGTATCAAACGAAGTGCCTATTCCATCGTCCACCGCTTCCATCTCCATGAGAAAAATGATAGACTAGGGAGAAATATAGAAAAGAATGTAAACCATAATAAAATGATATAAAAGGAGTACTGAAATGAATGCAGCACTGGATGCTCTGCGTCAGCAGATGAAGAAGTATGACATCGATACCTACCTGGTACCGACGGATGATTTTCACTTGAGCGAGTATGTCGGCATGTACTTCCGTGCGATCCGCTTCCTGTCCGGATTCAGCGGTGAGGGAAATCTGGTGGTGACGCAGGACAGCGCCGCGCTTTTTACGGATGGCCGCTATTTTATCCAGGCGGAGCAGGAGATGGCCGGTCGGGATGTCGAGCTGATGCGTATGGGCGAGCCGGGGGTACCGGCGCTCGATGATTACCTCGTTTCCGTGACCCCGGAGGGAGGCTACCTCGGCTTCGATGGCCGCTGTGTCGACTTCCATCACGGCATGACCCTGCGGGATCGTCTCGCGGAGAAGGCGGTCGCCGTGAAGGCAGAGCAGGACCTCGTCGGTCAGGTATGGACGGACCGTCCGGCCCTCGCAAGCTCCCGTGTATGGATCCTCGAGGATCGCTTCGCTGGCAAGAGTGCCGCAGAGAAGCTCGCGGAGCTTCGTGCACTGATGCAGCAGAAGGGTGCCGGCTTCCATATCATCACGAGCCTCGACGACATCGCATGGCTTCTGAACCTTCGTGCCGACGATATCCCGTGCAATCCGGTGTTCCTGTCCTATATGATCATCGATCCGAAGAGTGCCTACCTCTTCGTGAATCCGGCTGACCTCGATGAGGAAGTGAAAGCCTACCTCGAGGACCTCCGGGTAAAGGTCGCTCCGTACGACCGCTTCTATGAGGCGGTGCATCAGCTGAAGGATACCACCGTCCTGCTCGAATCTGCGAAGACGAACTACGCGACGATCAGCGAGCTCCCGGATTCGGTGCGTATCCTCGATGAGATGCTGCCGACATCCATGTGGAAGTCCCAGAAGAATCCGGTGGAGATCGAGAACACGAAGAAGGCACATGTGAAGGATGGCGTCGCCGTCACGAATTTCATGTACTTCATGAAGCATGCATTCACAGCCGATGGACAGCTTACAGAGGAGGCGAAGAAGCTGCTCGGCAGCGAGGAGATGAACGAGTGGAATACGGCGAAGCTGTCCGAGCGCTACCGTGGAGAGCAGGATGGCTACATTGAACCGAGCTTCACGACGATTTCAGCCTATGGTCCGAATGCGGCGCTGCCACACTATGCTCCGACGGCGGAGAGCTACCGCGTGATCGAGCCGAAGGGACTCTACCTCCTCGATTCCGGCGGACAGTACTTCGAGGGTACCACCGACATCACCCGTACCATCGCGATGGGACCGATCACGGAGATCGAGCGGAAGCACTTCACCCTCGTACTGAAGTCCATGCTTCGCCTCGGCGATGTGATCTTCCTGGAGGGCTCCTCCGGCATCACCCTGGACCTCGCGGCACGGGAGGTGCTCTGGCGTGAGGGCCTCAACTATAACCACGGCACCGGCCACGGCGTCGGCTTCTGCCTGAATGTCCACGAGCGTCCGAATGCATTCCGCTATCGTCAGGCGCAGGGACGCATGGAACATATGCCGCTCCACGAGGGCAATATCACCTCCGACGAGCCGGGTATCTACATCGAGGGCTCCCACGGCATCCGTCTCGAGAATCTGACCCTCGTTGAGAAGGCCTTCCAGAATGAGTTCGGGAACTTCTTCCGTCTCTCCTTCCTCACGATGGTCCCGCTCGACCTCGACGCGATCGATGTCCGTCTGCTCGAGCCGCATGAGCTCGCGCTCCTCAATCAGTATCACCAGCAGGTCTATGCGACACTGGCACCATACTTCAGCGGTGACAAGCTCGCATGGCTTAAGCATGCAACACGTGAGGTACAGCTTTAATGGATAAAAACGCGCTTTATTATCAGGATCACTATGTGAAGGCGTTCGACGCGGAGGTGACGAGCTGCACCGCTGCCGACGGGAAGTATCTCGTCGAGCTCAGTGTCCATGGCTTCTATCCGGAGGGCGGTGGTCAGGACGCGGACCACGGTAGTATCGGCGAGGCAGCCGTGCTGGATGTGCAGGAGGTGCCGGTGACCGACCCGGCGAGCGGTGAGAAGCAGCGGGATGTACGGGGCAATGTCGTCGTCCGTGTACTGCATACCGTGGACCGGGCGCTGACGGTCGGCGAGACATATCACTGCGTGATCGATTGGGCACGCCGCATGCGAAACAGCCGGAACCACTCCGGTGAGCACATCGTGTCCGGCCTCGTGCACCGGCACTATGGCTATCACAACGTCGGCTTCCACATGAGCGAGGTGATGACCATCGATTTCGACGGTCCGCTCAGCTGGGAACAGCTGATGTTGATCGAGCAGGAGGCCAATGCCGTCGTCCTCGAGGATCGTTGTGTGCGCGCGATCTGGCCGACCCCGGAAGAGCTGGAGGTGATCGACTACCGCTCGAAGAAGCCCCTCTCCGGAGATGTCCGCATCGTGGACCTCGGTGGTGCCGACCTCTGCGCCTGCTGCGGAACCCATGTCCTCAGCACCGGCGAGATCGGCCCGATCAAGATCCTCTCCGTACTCGGCCATAAGGGCGGCGTCCGCCTCGAGCTTTTCTGTGGCGACGATGCACTTCAGGACGCCGCACGAAAGCACGAGCAGGTAGTGGAGATTTCCCGCCTGCTGAATGTAGCGCCATCCGATATCGTCGATGCACTGAAGACCTACATGGCAGACAGCTTCCGGAAGGATCGCCGCATCGCTGCGCTGAACACCCGCTACTACGAGCTGAAGGCACAGTCCCTGCAGGAGGAGACCGGCGTACTCATCGACTTCGAGGAAGGTATGAACGCGGTCGAGGTACGGAAGTGCTGTGACTACTTCATGAAGCACACGAAAGCCTCCGTCGTCGGCGTCTTCTGCCGGAAGGACGAAGGCGATACGGACGGAGCAGCGCCTGTAGAGGACATCGCTTCCTACAGCTACGTCATCGGCTCCACGAACGTCGATGTACGCGCACAGGCGAAGGCCTTTAACGCCCTTGTTAACGGCCGTGGCGGCGGACAGAAGGAGATGATCCAGGGCAGCCTCCAGGCGTCGGAAGAGAAAATTCAGGATGCGATGAATCGAATTTTCGGTGATGAGTTCTAAGAGTGCAGCCACCTTCTGATTTTGCCTGGAATTCCTTACAGTTCTATAACGGTTCTCAGGCAGCTGTTTGCGCACGCAGACAGCTGTGTTATAATATTCGCGTCTTATCAAAAGATGAATAGACGGAATGTTACAGCACATAAGGAGATAAAATATGATTCGAATTGGCTTACTTGGTTATGGAAACCTGTCCCGCGGCATCGAGGCTGCCATCAAGCGGAACCCGGATGAGGAGCTCGTAGCGGTATTTACACGTCGCGATCCAGCGAGTGTAAAGATTCACACCGATGGCGTCAAGGTCGATTCCGTCGATCATATCCTCGCATATAAGGATGAGATCGATGTACTCATGATCTGCGGCGGCTCGGCGACAGATCTCCCGACCCAGACGCCGACATATGCACAGTACTTCAACGTCATCGACAGCTTCGATACCCATGCGAAGATTCCGGAGCATTTCGCCGCCGTCGACGCAGCAGCGAAGAAGGCCGGAAAGCTCGCGATGATTTCCTGTGGCTGGGACCCGGGCATGTTCTCCCTGGCACGTATCTACGCGGAGTCGGTACTGCCGGATGGAAAGCACTATACCTTCTGGGGCAAGGGCGTTTCCCAGGGCCACAGTGATGCCGCACGTCGAGTAGAGGGCGTCAAGGATGCTCGCTCCTATACGCTTCCGGTCGAGAGTGCGATGGACGCCGTACGCAGCGGCAGCCAGCCGAACTTTACGGCACGTGAGATGCATACGAGAGAGGTATTCGTCGTGCTCGAGGAGGGCGCGGATGCAGCGAAGGTGGAGCAGGAGATCAAGTCCATGCCGAACTACTATGCCGATTATGATGTGACGATCCACTTCATTTCCGAGGAGGAGATGCAGCGGGAGCATTCCGCACTTCCACACGGTGGCTTCGTGATGCGTTCCGGTGTGACCGGGGATGGAAACAACCATGAGCTGATCGAGTACAGCCTGAAGCTGGATTCGAATCCGGAGTTTACGGGCTCGGTACTCGCTGCGTATGCGAGAGCGGTGAGCCGTATGGCCGCGAAGGGCGAGACGGGCTGCATCAGCGTGTTCGATGTCGCACCGAAGTACCTGAACCCGAAGTCCGAGGAGGAGCAGCGTCATACGCTCCTGTAAGCAGGCATCAGTATCACAGATCGCGTGTGCGACGACATGAAGTGACGTACCCGAACGATACGTTGTCTGCGCGGCTGTCAGCTGACGCGGAATGTGAGAGGTTTATGATGAGAAAATTCAGAAAGCTGCTGGCCGCTGCCATGATCGCCGCGGCCGCAGCCATGACATCCACGGTGCCTGCATTGGCACAGGAAATGTGGATCACGACAGCGGATGGCGCGAGTCGCTTCGTCACCTGCGACGAAAACGGCGCCGCGAGTGAATACCAGGGCTGGTACCAGGATCCGAACGGCGGGAGCTGCTATTATTTCGAAAATGGCGTACTCGCCACGGGCTGGATCATCGACGCTGGGAAGTTTTACTATCTCGACCCGTCGACGGGCGCGATGGCGGTGAGTCAGATGGTGGGTAATTTCTATGTCGGCGAGGATGGTGCCGCGATGAGCGACACGACGACCCCGGACGGCGTAAAGCTCGCCTACAACGGCTCGCGCATGGACGGGAAGTATCCGGTGGAGGAGCTGAACGAGAAGACCTACACCTACCGGGAGCTTCTCAGGGAGAATCCGAATCTGATCGCGGAATTCTCAGATCGTACGAGCGGCACAGGTCATCAGATCCTGCGGGAGACCGCACGGGGCTTTACCTGGGTCATCTATGCGACGATGAAGCTGTATGAGCCGACCGAGGACGGACAGAAGGGGAAGCGTGTGTTCGAGGGCGATGGTGCCTTCCGTTTCGACGCGCTGATCGAGCGAAAGGAGAGCGATGGCAGCATCCGCTATATCCGACCGTTCGGGCTGATCCAGGAGGACCGCCAGCAGTGGACGGCGGCACACATTAAGATCGATCCGGCGGGCTTCATCAGCTACGCATCGGATGAGGGTTGACAGGGTCCGGTCATGTCCATCTACAGTGAACGTGCTGACGAACCAGGCATCCCCGGATCATAGAGCCTGGTCGGGGCTTCAACGTAAACAACATCACAGCGCTGCCATCGGCAGCGCTATTCTGTCATCTGGGAGAGGGGACATACATGACATTACAGCAGCTTAGACAGGTGATCGCCGTCGCGGACAGCGGCTCCATGAACGAGGCCGCAAAGCGTCTCTATATCACACAGCCGTCCCTTTCGGCGGCGATCAAGGAACTGGAAAAGGAGATCGGGATCGAGATCTTTCTCCGGTCGAACCGAGGGATCGTGACCACAGCCGACGGCGAAGAGTTTCTGGGGTATGCACGACAGATCGTCGAGCAGTATCAGCTGATGGAAGACAAGTATGTCAATGTCGGCACCCGGAAGAAGAAATTCTCCGTCTCCATGCAGCACTATACCTTCGCGGTCGAGGCCTTCATCCACCTCGCACGGGAGTATGGCATGGATACCTACGAGTTCGCGGTCAAGGAAACGAAGACCATGGAAATCATCAACGACGTACGAAACCAGACCTCGGAGATCGGCGTGATCTATATGAATGATTTCAACAGTAAGGTCATCGGAAAGATCCTGCGGGAGGATTCGCTCGAGTTTATCCCGCTCTTCGACTGTAACATCTATGTGTTCATGAGTAAGGGAAATCCGCTGGCCGGGAAGGACATCATCCGCATGGAGGAGCTCGCGGATTATCCCTGCCTCAGCTTCGATCAGGGTGAGCGAAACTCCTTCTACTTTTCGGAGGAGGTGCTGAGCACCTACGATTACAAGCGGATCATCAAGTGTGATGACCGGGCGACCTTCCTGAATCTGATGGTCGGACTGAACGGCTATACGCTCTGCTCCGGCATCATATGCCAGGAGCTGAACGGCGATGAGTATACGGCGGTCCGCCTCGATACGGATGAGATCATGACCATCGGCTACATCAAGAAAAAGAAGATTCCGCTGTCCGGGATCGGCGCACGTTACGTGGCGGAGCTTCAGAAATATAAGGCGCAGGCACTGTAGTCTGCAGAGGTTTTACATACACACCCATAAGCACAGGCACTTTCGTCTGCAGGTCTCGTAATGCCGAAGGTGCATCTCGGTGTGGCATGCCGGCACCCCTGGGTGCAGAAAGGAATACTATGTTGAATACGTCGGTCATCATCATGGCAGTGGTCGCACTCGTGCTGCTGCTTGCCGTGGGGCTGTACATCGTACAGAGAAATCAGAAGCGGAAAAATGCAGATAAGCTTTCGATGAAGCTCCGTGAGGACGAGAAGCTTCATATCACACTCGATGATCAATCCGACGCGGCGGAGGTCGCCCGGATCATCCTGGAAGGCCTCGGCGGCCGCGAGAACGTCAGCGAGGTACAGCATGACGGTGCACGGCTCAAGGTGGCGATCCGGCAGTATGATGCCGTCGATGAGAAGAAGATCCGCTCTGCCCAGGTGGGCGGCGTGCTTCGCCCGGGTAAAAACGCTGTACAGATCATCATCGGCCCTTCGGTCGAACCAGTAGAGAACGAGCTTCATAAGCTGCTTGGTATGTGATATGAGTAAGAAATATGAGATGGATATGACCACCGGCGTCATCATGCCGAAGGTCATCACCTTTGCACTGCCGCTGATAGTGGCGTCTGTGCTTCAGCTTCTGTTTAATGCGGCCGACATCGTGGTCGTCGGCCGTTTCGTGAGCCCGCAGGCGATGGCCGCCGTCGGATCGACCGGATCGCTGGTGAACCTCATCATCCAGCTCTTTGTCGGCTTCTCCATCGGTGTCAATGTCTGCGTCGGAAAGTATTATGCAGCGAAGCGTCAGGAGGACATGTCCGATACCATCCACACATCGATCCTGGTGTCGGTGATTTTCGGTGCGATTCTCTGCATCGCCGGCCTGTTTCTGGCACGACCGATGCTGGAGCTGATGGGATCCCCCGCGGATGTCATCGAAGACTCGGTGCTCTATCTTCGCATCTACTTCCTCGGTATGCCACTGATCATGCTGTATGACTTTGCAGCGGCGATTCTGCGTGCCGTCGGTGATACGAAGCGCCCGCTGTATTTTCAGATGATCGCCGGGGTGATCAATGTCATTCTGAACCTGTTCTTCGTCCTCGTGGTGGGCATCGGCGTGGCGGGTGTTGCGATCGCGACGACGGTTTCACAGGGCTTTTCCGGCATCGCCCTGCTCATCACGCTCATGCGGGAGAAGGGGGCGCTGCACCTCGATCTTCGGAAGCTTCATGTCAACTGGAAGCTTCTTCGCTCCATTATGGAAATCGGTCTGCCGGCTGGTCTCCAGAGCACCGTGTTCAGTCTGTCCAATGTCGTCATCCAGAGCTCCATCAACTCCTTCGGATCGGTTGCGATGGCGGGTGCGACAGCGGCACAGAATATCGAATCGTTCGTATATGCTTCGATGAACTCGATCTATCAGACGAATCTTTCGTTTACCGCACAGAATCTGGGCGCCCGGAAGTACAGTCGCATCAATCGCATCCTGAAGGACTGCCTGATCGCCGTCGTCCTCATCGGCCTCGTCATGGGCATCGGTGCGGTGATGCTGGATCCATGGCTGCTGCGCTTCTTTACGACGGATGCAGAAGTTATCCGTTATGGACAGGAGCGACTGCTGGTGGTCTGCGGACCATACTTCCTCTGCGGCATCATGGATGTCATGGTTGGTTCGCTCCGTGGACTCGGCTACTCGGTGATCCCGATGTTTGTAAGCCTGATCGGTGCCTGCGGACTGCGGATCATCTTCATCCTGACCCTGTTCCGGCTCCCGTACTTCCACTCTCTGAACTGGCTGTACATGAGCTATCCGATTACCTGGATCATCACCTTCACCGCGCACTTCATCACCTTCCTCCGCGTCCGGCGGAAGTTCCCGAAGGCCGATGCCTGAATACTGAAAAGAACCGCCGGAGGCCTCCGACGGTTCTTTTTTTCACTGCATCGCGGCGTAGAGCTTCTTTCGGCAGAGGAAGTAGTAGCTGTACTCGAAGAGGATCATCACGGTCCAGCCGATCGCGCAGGCGTAGGCTTCGCCGGTGATGCCGATCTTCGGAACCAGGATATAGACGAAGAGGGTGCGGATCGAAATCTGCAGAATCGTCGAAATCAGCGTGATGGTCATGTTGCCCATGCCACGCATGAAGCCCTGCATCGCATTCGTGACGCATGGGAAGATGATGGTGAAGGCCTTTATGGACAGGTAGCTCACGCCGAGACGAACCATTTCCTCGCCGCCACTGGTCGGAGCGAAGAGCTGGATCAGCGGATGACGGAAGAGCAGGATGAGCGCACAGATGATCGGATAGTAGATGAGTCCGATCAGGATGCCCTTCCACAGCGTTTCCTTCACCCGCTTCCGGTCACCGGCACCACGATTCTGTGCGGCACAGGTCATCATGCCATGGCTGATCGTCTGGGCAGGAATGCGCCCGTAGTCCTCGATTTTACAGCCGGCGTTGAAGGCCGCGATGACGTCGATGCCCTGAACATTGATCACACTCTGCACGAGCAGCTTTCCGATCGGCTGGCAGGACTGCTGCAGTGCGGTGATGAGGCCGCTGGAGAGGATGCTGCGGAGGAGCCTGTGATCGAGGATCAGCTCATCCCGGCGGAGGGCGAGTGCCGGGATATGCCGGTAGACATAGATATAGCAGAGCACTGCGGAGAGGGCTTCGGCGATGACCGTCGCGAGTGCGGCACCGAAGACGCCCCAGTGGAAGAGGAAGATGAAGACCCAGTCGAGGCATGCATTCAGTACCGACGAGATGCCGACGAAGGTCACCGGCGTTTTCGAATCCCCGACTGCCCGCAGTGCACTCGACATGATGTTGTACTGGAAGGTGAAGAAATTACCGAGGAAGAGAAGCCGGAGATAGACCGCGGAATCATGCATGATATCGAGTGGGGTATGCATGGCCTCGAGGATCGGCGCTGCAAGCAGGATGCCGAGCAGGGTGGTGATGCCGCCGGCGATCGTACCGAAGAGGATCGTGGTGGAGAGCGAGCGCTTCAGCTTCTCGCCTTCGCCTGCACCATAGAACTTGCTCATGTAGACCGACGCGCCGATGCCGAGGCCCGAGATGCTCTGCACCAGCAGGACCGATACCGGATTTGAGACAGATACGGCGCTGAGCGCTGCGACACCGGCCCCCTTACTGACGAGGATGGAATCGACGGCGTTATAGGTGAGCTGAAGAAAATTTCCGAAAATCAGCGGGATGGCATAGGCAAGAAGATGGCGGTAGATACTGCCGGAGGTCATATTTCGCATAGTGGTTCCCCTTTAAACACAGGACATAGAGTGATCCTTGCGCGCTACGGATGGCGCATACTTCGCATGAACGGTCTGTACTGAAAGCGCTTTCAGATGTGCCTGCTATTATAGCACGACGCCGGCGCGCTGGCGATAATATTCGCTGGATATTTGAGGACTACTATGGTAGAATGTTGATTTAGACGATTCGGTGAGCGACTGGTATCCGCCATTTTTGCCTGCGCCGATAGTATACTTTCATGGAGGAAAAAAGAATGAGCGTAATTGGTTGGGTAATTTATATCATTGCCATCGTGGCGATGTTTTATTTTATCGGTATCAAGCCATCACAGAAGGAGCGTAAGAAGCAGGAGGCTCTCCTTGCATCCGTAGCGGTCGGCGACACAGTGCTGACCACATCCGGCTTCTATGGTGTGATCATCGATATGACCGATGACACGGTGATCGTTGAGTTCGGTAATAACAAGAACTGCCGTATCCCGATGCAGAAGGCAGCCATCGCACAGCTTGAGAAGCCGACCACGGCTGTAAAGTCTGACGATAAGAAGTAATCCAGCGCGATTCAAAAGCCCACCGTGTTCTGCACGGTGGGTTTTTGCTGCTGCAGGGGAGCGGAGGGTTTCGTATGAATCTTAAAACGCTGAGAGAATTAAAGGGAATCAGTCGGAAGGAACTGGCGGATCAGACGGGGCTGTCGTACCGCTCGATTCAGGACTACGAACAGGGACATAAGGATCTGGGAGCCGCGAAGGCGCGGACCGTTCTTCGGATGGCACAGGTGCTGGACTGCTCGGTGGAGGACCTGATTTCGGAGGTGGATTTCAGCGAGCTGAAGCCGAGCGAGCTGCGCTCGGATGAGCTTCGGATGCAGAAGCGTATGCTGGCGGAGTGGAAGGAGAACACGCGGCGGGAGCGGGCATCCGCTGCGGGCGGGTCACCTGCTTCGGCGTCAGCGCCGGCAGACGGAGAGCGGGTGACGGACGAAAACCGCTGGATGAAGGAAGACAGGACGGAGAAACAATGAGAGTAAAAATCGATATGCAGACACGCCAGACCATCGACGGCGATACGGACATCATGGAGCACAGTGCGGAGGGTATCCTGCGCGACCTCTCCGAGGGACAGCATGTGTTGACCTATTTTCAGGATGGCATCCATAACGAGATGCGGATTGATGTCTCCGGCGAGGAGATCATCGTGACCCGGAACTGGAAGCAGGAAAATCAGTTTCATTATAAGCAGAATAAGCACCACATCATGAACTATGAGACCCCGATGGGAATGATGGAGCTCGGCTTCGACACGAAGTATGTCGAGATCGACCGCATCCATCGGGACTGCCTGATGGAGATACGCCTCGTCTATACCATCACCCAGGGCGGACAGCCGGTGAGCGACAACGAAGTCCGGATTCGGATCAGCGAACGGTGACCGTGCGGGCAGGTAACCCGGAGGGGCGTCCCCTTTTAAGGTTGCATTTTGATGCGCTAAATAGTAAGATTAAGGGCAGATTTATGGAAAGACGAGGATTTACTCTATGACATTAATGGCGATCCACTGGAATACCGTGGCAACCGTACTGGTCGTTATCGCGATCATCCTGGTTGTACTAATGGCGGTTATGTACTACTACGGTAAGAAGCTCTCCCGTCAGCAGGCAGAGCAGCAGCCGATCATCGATGCAAACACGCAGGATGTATCGATGCTGATCATCGATAAGAAAAAGCTCTCCATCGAAGAGGCGATCGCAGCCGGCCTTCCGGAGGCAATCAAGGAGCAGACACCATTCTATCTCAAGTGGCAGAAGCTTCCGGTCGTGAAGGCGAAGATCGGTCCACGTATGATGACCCTCATCGCAGACCCGAACGTATTCGAGCAGCTTCCGAAGGGCAAGGAGTGCAAGTGCTCCATCTCCGGTCTCTACATCCGTGGAATCAAGTCTGTCCGTGGCGGCAGCATCCCGAAGGCACCGGAAAAGAAGAAGGGCATCCTGGCACGCGCCAGAGAGATGGCTTCCAGAAAGTAATCACGAAAGCAGAGAGGAATCGACGATCGTCGATTCCTTTTTTGTACATATCCATGAGAGGGCCGCGCGAAGCGCGGAGAGGCGCATGGATGCCCCCGGGCGGCGAGATACAGCTCCCAAGGGAATATCCTTTAGAGTTCCCTTGGGAGGCCTTAGCGGCGAGCGTATTCAGAGCTTTGCTTTAGCAAAGCTACTTAGCCCGTTTTGCCGCGGAGGCGGCAAAATCAAACGACGATGCCCACGCCGCAGGCGCATCAGATGGCATCGTCTCACCGTCTATTGCGATGCATTGCAAAAAATAAAATTTCACGTATTGACGAAAATTCACTGCCATGGTAGGATAAAGTTTGCTTATTTTGGAGACGTGGGCTCAGTGCGCCTTTTTTTAGACACGCCCGGCACCACCGCTCCTTTAAGATAAGATGAAACGAAAACCGATTCATTGAAATGTTGATACATCGAAATACAATGCTCGTAACGATGAATGCACATTTTGAAATCCACATCTTTCTATGAATCACAGTGATCAAGTAAATGAGTTTTTCGAGCTGCCGCGTTTCCGGCAGAGAGTGAAACGAATTTACTATGGGGTGAACGGTCAATGGAAAAAAGCAAGATGCGTGTCGTGAAAAACGGCAAAAACGTCAGATTTACTTTCTCTCAGCATGACGAAGTACTGGAGATGCCGAATCTGATCGAAGTTCAGAAGGATTCGTATAAGTGGTTCCTGACGGACGGCCTGAAAGAGGCATTTGATGACATCTCACCGATCCAGGACTTCGCTGGACACCTGTCCCTCGAGTTCGTAGGCTTCAAGCTCTGCGAGGATGAGAAGAAGTACACCATTGAGGAGTGCAAGGAGCGCGACGCTACCTATTCCGCACCGCTCAAGGTAAGAGTACGTCTCATCAACAAGGACAAGGATGAGATCAATGAACACGAGATTTTCATGGGCGATCTGCCACTGATGACAGATACCGGCTCATTTGTAATTAACGGTGCCGAGCGTGTAATCGTATCACAGCTCGTTCGTTCTCCTGGCATTTATTATGGCGTAGACCATGATAAGGTTGGTAAGGAGCTCTATAGCTGTACCGTGATTCCGAACCGTGGCGCATGGATCGAGTACGAGACCGATTCCAATGATATTTACTGGGTACGTGTGGATAGAACCCGTAAGGTTCCAGTGACGGCATTTATCAGAGCGATGGGTGTCAGCACGAATCAGGAGATCATCGAGCTCTTCGGTGAGGAGCCGAAGCTTCTTGCTTCCTTCGAGAAGGAGCAGCCGGAGGCACAGAACTACGAGGGTGGTCTGCTCGAGCTCTATCGTAAGATCAGACCGGGTGAGCCGCTGTCCGTCGATTCCGCAAGCTCTCTTCTGAACGGCATGTTCTTTGATCCACGCCGCTATGACCTTGCGAAGGTTGGACGTTATAAGTTTAATAAGAAGCTTCATTTTAAAAACAGAATCAAGGGCCACACACTGGCAGAGGACGTCATCGACGCAACCACCGGTGAGGTGATCGCGCAGGCGGGTGATCAGATCAGCTTCGCGAAGGCTGTAGAGATCCAGGATGCAGCCGTTCCGTTCGTATGGATCGAGGGACCGACCCGTAAGGAGAAGGTACTTTCCTCGATGGAGGTCGACCTTTCGAAGTATGTGAGCTTCGAGGCACAGGAGATCGATTACGAGGAGGCACGTGAGTACGACCACGTACGTGAGTACTTCCAGCGCCAGGCTGACCGTACGAACAGCTTCCTGAGCCAGGACGCAGAGAAGAAGCTCTGGGATGCCCTGTCTGTAGAAGAGAAGCAGGCCATCATCGATAAGGATGTACCGGAGGAGCTCGTTTACTATCCTGAGCTCGCGCGTCTGATGGAGGAGAACGCCGACGATCAGCGTGCACTTCGTATCGCGATCATCAAGGACATCCATGAGCTCGTTCCGAAGCACATCACGAAGGAAGACATCTTCGCTTCCATCAACTACTGCATGCACATCGAAGAGGAGATCGGCAGTCACGATGATATCGATCACCTCGGCAATCGTCGTATCCGTGCGGTCGGTGAGCTGCTTCAGAATCAGTATCGCATCGGTCTTTCCCGTATGGAGCGTGTCGTCCGCGAGCGTATGGCGACACAGGACATCGAGGAGATCACACCGCAGTCTCTGATTAACATCAAGCCTGTGACGGCATCCGTGAAGGAATTCTTCGGATCATCCCAGCTGTCACAGTTCATGGATCAGAACAACCCGCTGTCGGAGCTTACACACAAGCGTAGACTTTCCGCCCTCGGACCAGGTGGTCTTTCCAGAGACCGTGCCGGATTCGAGGTTCGAGATGTTCACTATACACATTATGGTCGTATGTGCCCGATCGAGACACCTGAGGGACCGAATATCGGTCTGATCAACTCGCTGGCATCCTACGCACGTATCAACGAGTACGGCTTCATCGAGGCTCCGTACCGTATGGTGGACAAGTCGGATCCGAAGAACCCGAAGGTTACGAAGGACGTCGTATACCTCGCGGCAGACGAAGAGGATAACTATGTCGTAGCACAGGCAAACGAGCCGCTCGACGCCGACGGACATTTCGTGCATGATAACGTTTCCGGTCGTTTCAGAGAGGCGACGCAGGCATTCCCGAAGGCAAGCGTGGATATGATGGACGTATCCCCGAAGATGGTATTCTCCGTGGCGACTTCCATGATTCCGTTCCTTCAGAACGATGATGCGAACCGTGCGCTGATGGGATCGAACATGCAGCGTCAGGCCGTGCCGCTGATGGTGACCGAGCGTGCCGCTGTCGATACCGGTATCTCCGCAAAGGCTGCGGTCGACTCCGGTGTATGCTGCCTTGCAAAGTATGACGGTGTGGTTGAGATCTCCGCATCCAACAAGATCACGATCCGTCGTGATTCCGATGGAACCCTCGATGAGTACAAGCTCACCAAGTTCATGCGCTCCAACCAGTCGAACTGCTACAACCAGAAGCCGATCGTGTTCGCCGGTGACCATGTAAAGAAGGGCGATGTTATCGCCGATGGTCCGTCCACCTGCCAGGGTGAGATCGCACTCGGTAAGAACCCGCTGATCGGATTCATGACCTGGGAAGGCTACAACTACGAGGATGCGGTTCTCCTTTCCGAGAAGCTCATCCAGAACGACGTCTACACCTCCATCCATATCGAGGAGTATGAGTGTGAGGCACGTGATACCAAGCTCGGACCGGAGGAGATCACCTCGGACGTTCCGGGTGTCGGTGACGATGCACTGAAGAATCTCGACGAGCGCGGCATCATTCGCATCGGTGCAGAGGTTCGTGCCGGTGATATCCTCGTCGGTAAGGTGACACCGAAGGGTGAGACCGAGCTGACCGCGGAGGAGAGACTGCTTCGTGCAATCTTCGGTGAGAAGGCACGTGAGGTTCGTGATACCTCCCTCAAGGTTCCGCACGGCGCATATGGTGTCGTCGTAGACGCAAAGGTATTTACAAGAGAAAACAGTGACGAGCTGGCGCCGGGTGTGTCCGAGTCCGTTCGTATCTATATTGCACAGAAGAGAAAGATCGGTGTCGGCGATAAGATGGCCGGCCGTCATGGAAACAAGGGTGTATGCTCACGCGTACTTGCGGTAGAGGATCTGCCTTACCTTCCGAACGGTCGTCCGCTCGATATCGTACTGAACCCTCTCGGCGTACCTTCCCGAATGAACATCGGACAGGTGCTCGAGCTGCATCTTTCCCTCGCTGCGAAGGTTCTGGGTATCAATGTTTCTACCCCGATCTTCGATGGCGCAAACGAGAATGATATCGCCCAGACCCTGATTCTTGCGAACGATTACGCAAACAAGAGCTGGGAGGAGTTCTCGGAACTTCATAAGGATGAGCTGGATCCGGAGGTCTATGAGTACCTCGGTGCACACCTCGATCACCGTGAGGAGTGGAAGGGTGTTCCGATCTCGACCGATGGTAAGGTTCAGCTCCGCGATGGACGTACCGGTCTTCCATTTGACGGCAGAACCGCGATCGGGTTCATGCACTACCTGAAGCTGCATCACCTGGTAGATGATAAGATCCATGCACGTTCCACGGGACCGTACTCTCTCGTTACACAGCAGCCGCTCGGTGGAAAGGCACAGTTCGGTGGACAGCGTTTCGGAGAGATGGAGGTATGGGCACTCGAGGCATACGGTGCGGCATATACACTGCAGGAGATTCTGACCATGAAGTCCGACGATGTTGCAGGCCGTGTAAAGACCTACGAGGCGATCATCAAGGGCCAGAATATCCCGGCACCGGGTGTTCCAGAGTCCTTCAAGGTTATGCTGAAGGAGCTTGAGGCTCTCTGCCTGGATGTACGCGTTCTCGATGAGAATCAGAACGAGATCGAGATCACAGAGGATCTCTATGATGCAAACCAGGATATGCACCGTCTCCTTTCCGGTGGTGACAGCCGCTATGAGCGTAATGAAAATTACGGACAGTACGGCTACGAGACCCAGGAGTTTAAGGACGGCGAGCTTGTAAACAGCGCTGAAGAGAACGCAGCGGAGGATGATTATGTCAATGAAGGCGACGATGCACTTGCATCCGCAATTTCTGCAGATCTCTCCGATGATGGCGATTTCAGCGAGGATATGGACTCGGATATGTTCGATGACGGTGACAGCGCGGTTTCCCAGTCGGATGACGACTACGGCGACGGCGATCATGAATAATAGGAGGAAAGATGGCACAGCTTGATAATATAAATAAGCCTGTTCAGTTTGATTCGATCAAGATCGGCCTGGCTTCTCCGGAGAAGATTCTGGAGTGGTCCCACGGCGAAGTGAAGAAGCCGGAGACCATCAACTACAGAACGCTGAAGCCGGAGAAGGATGGACTCTTCTGTGAGCGTATTTTCGGACCGGTCAAGGACTGGGAGTGCCACTGCGGCAAGTATAAGAAGATCCGCTATAAGGGCGTCATCTGTGACCGCTGCGGTGTTGAGGTGACCAAGTCCTCCGTTCGTCGTGAGCGTATGGGACACATCGCACTGGCGGCGCCAGTTTCTCATATCTGGTATTTCAAGGGTATCCCGTCCAGAATGGGTCTGATCCTCGACATCAGCCCGCGTATTCTGGAGCGTGTGCTCTATTTCGCAAGCTATGTTGTACTCGATAAGGGCGAGACCGGCCTGGATTACAAGCAGATCCTCTCCGAGAAGGAGTTCAGAGATGCGATCGAGCAGTATGGCTATGGCTCCTTCCGTGCTGGCATGGGCGCGGAGGCTGTACTGGAGCTGCTTCGTGGTATCGATCTCGAGAAGGAGTATGCAGAGCTTCGTCAGGAGCTCGACGACGCTTCCGGACAGAAGAGAACCAGAATCGTGAAGCGTCTCGAGGTCGTGGAGGCCTTCCGTTCCTCCGGTAATAAGCCGGAGTGGATGATCCTCACGAACCTTCCGGTGATTCCGCCAGATCTTCGTCCGATGGTTCAGCTCGATGGTGGCCGTTTCGCAACCTCGGATCTCAATGATCTCTATAGAAGAATCATCAACCGTAACAACCGTCTGGCTCGTCTCCTCGAGCTGGGCGCTCCGGAAATCATCGTACGTAACGAGAAGCGTATGCTGCAGGAGGCGGTCGATGCGCTGATCGATAACGGCCGTCGTGGCCGTCCAGTGACCGGTCCAGGTAACCGTGCCCTGAAGTCCCTTTCTGATATGTTAAAGGGTAAGCAGGGACGTTTCCGTCAGAACCTGCTCGGTAAGCGAGTAGATTACTCCGGACGTTCGGTTATCGTCGTAGGACCTGAGCTGAAGATCTATCAGTGCGGTGTTCCGAAGGAGATGGCCCTCGAGCTGTTTAAGCCGTTCGTGATGAAGGAGCTGGTACAGTCCGGTAAGGCCCACAACATTAAGAATGCGAAGAAGATGGTTGACCGTCTGGATCCGCAGGTATGGGACATCCTCGAGGATGTCATCAAGGGCCACCCGGTTATGCTGAACCGTGCCCCTACCCTGCATAGACTCGGTATCCAGGCCTTCGAGCCGACCCTCGTCGAGGGTAAGGCCATCAAGCTTCACCCGCTCGTATGTGCGGCCTTCAACGCCGACTTCGATGGTGACCAGATGGCGATCCACCTTCCACTGACACAGGAAGCACAGGCAGAGTGCAGATTCATGCTGCTTTCTCCGAATAACCTCCTGAAGCCGTCGGATGGTGGTGTTGTAGCCGTTCCTTCACAGGATATGGTACTGGGTATCTACTATATTACACAGGCGCGTCCGGGTGAGCCGAACGAGGGTATGTTCTTCAAGAGCATCAACGAGGCGATCCTCGCGAAGGAGAATGGCTACATCTCGATGCACACCCTGATCAAGTGCAGAATCCGTAAGGTCGTAAAGGCAGAGGATGGCAGCGAGAAGATCATCGAGGGCGTGGTGAATACCACGGTAGGTCGTCTGATCTTCAACGAGATCATCCCGCAGGATCTCGGCTTCGTGGATCGTTCGATTCCGGGCAATGAGATTCTTCCGGAGATTGACTTCATCGTAAAGAAGAAGGATCTCAAGAAGATTCTGGAGAGAGTCATGGATGTACATGGCGCTACCCAGACGGCCCTCACCCTGGATGATATCAAGGCGATGGGCTATAAGCAGTCCACCCTCGCGGCGATGACCGTATCCATCTCGGATATGACCGTTCCGGCGAGCAAGCAGAAGCTGCTGGCAGACGCACAGGCTATTGTTGACAAGATCGCACGTAACTATCGTCGTGGTCTCGTTACCGAGGAGGAGCGTTACCAGGAGGTAATCGATACCTGGAAGAAGACCGATGATCAGCTGACCAAGGATCTTCTCGGCGGTCTCGATGCCTACAACAACATCTTCATGATGGCCGATTCCGGAGCCCGTGGATCCGATAAGCAGATCAAGCAGCTCGCTGGTATGCGAGGACTCATGGCGGATACGACCGGACGTACCATCGAGCTCCCGATCAAGTCAAACTTCCGTGAGGGTCTTGACGTACTCGAGTACTTCATCTCCGCACACGGTGCACGTAAGGGACTTTCCGATACCGCGCTTCGTACGGCAGACTCCGGTTACCTTACGAGACGAATGGTTGACGTTACCCAGGATCTGATCATCCGTGAGCTTGACTGCTCTGCAGATAAGGATAAGATTCCATACCTGGAGATCTCCGCACTGGAGGAAGGCCAGGAGAAGATCGAGTCACTGCAGGAGCGTATCACCGGTCGTTACATCGCAGAGGATGTATACGATCCGGAGACCGGCAAGCTTGTCGTACAGGCAGACCGTATGGTTACCCCGAAGCGGGCACCGAAGGTCATCGCTGCACTCCAGAAGCGCTTCGATCAGGAGGTTGCGGAAGGAAAGCACGATGCGAAGCAGAAGATGAAGGTGAAGATCAGAACCGTCCTCACCTGCCGTTCGAAGAATGGTATCTGTGCGAAGTGCTACGGCTCGAACCTGGCAACGGGTCAGCCGGTACAGGTCGGCGAGGCCGTCGGTATCATCGCTGCACAGTCCATCGGTGAGCCGGGTACTCAGCTTACGATGAGAACCTTCCATACCGGTGGTGTTGCGGGTGGTGATATCACACAGGGTCTTCCGAGAGTCGAGGAGCTTTTCGAGGCTCGTAGACCGAAGGGACTTGCAATTCTTACTGAGATTCCGGGTGTCGTAGAGATCAAGGAAACAGCGAAGAAGAGAGAGGTTGTCATCACGGATGCGGAGAGAGGCCAGTCGAAGACCTACCTCATTCCGTATGGTTCCAGACTGAAGGTCATGGATGGACAGATACTCGAGGCCGGTGATGTTCTCACCGAGGGTTCCATCAACCCGCACGATCTTCTGAAGATCAAGGGCACCAAGGCAGTACAGGATTACATGATTTCTGAAGTTCAGCGTGTATACCGTCTGCAGGGTGTAGAGATTCAGGATCGTCATATCGAGATGATCGTTCATCAGATGATGAAGAAGGAGCGTATCATGGAGGCCGGTGATTCCGATTTCATCCCTGGCACCACCGTCGATCGCCTCGACTTCGAGGATGAGAACGAGCGCCTGATCGCCGAGGGCAAGAAGCCGGCAGAGGGTAAGCGCGTGATGCTTGGTATCACGAAGGCGTCCCTCGCGACCGATTCCTTCCTGTCCGCTGCATCCTTCCAGGAGACCACCAAGGTTCTGACCGAGGCGGCCATCAGTGGTAAGTCAGATCAGCTGATCGGTCTCAAGGAGAATGTTATCATCGGTAAGCTGATTCCGGCTGGTACCGGTATGAGACGCTACAGAAATGTAGAGCTCAGTCAGGACGAGCAGGATCTTCAGGATGATCACGATCAGATGTTCACAGCGGATGAGGCCTTCGATATCGATGCGGAGGGCGTAGAGCGTATCGCTGCACGCCGCCGGATCGAGAAGGAAAAGGAAAACATTCTGTAAAACTCATTGACAAGAAAATTCGATTGAAGTATATTACTAGGGCATGCGCAAAAGCATGCCCTGTTTTTTGTTTCCAGGGACCAAAACGAGAGAATAAACCTAATGAAAGGAGAACCAAATGCCTACATTTAACCAGTTAGTAAGAAAGGGCAGAACTTCTGCTAAGAAGAAGTCCACAGCGCCTGCACTTCAGAGAGGTTTCAACTCTTTAAAGAAGGTTGCAACTAACAATAGCGCTCCTCAGAAGCGTGGTGTATGTACAGCTGTTAAGACAGCAACACCGAAGAAGCCGAACTCCGCTCTTCGTAAGATCGCCAGAGTAAGACTTTCCAACGGTATCGAAGTTACATCCTACATTCCTGGAGAGGGCCACAACCTGCAGGAGCACTCTGTTGTAATGATTCGTGGCGGCCGTGTTAAGGATCTTCCTGGTACAAGATACCATATCATCCGTGGAACACTGGATACAGCCGGCGTTGCAAACAGAATGCAGGCCCGTTCAAAGTACGGTGCCAAGAGACCGAAGGCTAAGAAGTAATCAGCCTCGATCTACGTTGTAAAAAGACATGGTTAAAATGACGGATAATGGAACTCATTATTATATAAGAAGAGATGTCCAGAAGTCCGCATGAACTCGCAAAACACAATGATAGATTGCAGTTGCGAAGAGTACCGATGATCTAAAACAAATTTTTAAGGAGGGAAGTAACGTGCCACGTAAAGGACATACTCTGCACAGAGACGTACTTGCAGACCCGGTTTACAATTCCAAGCTTGTAACCAAGCTGGTTAACTCCATCATGCTTGATGGTAAGAAGGGTATTGCTCAGAAGATCGTCTATGGTGCATTCGACATTGTCGCTGAGAAGAGCGGCAAGGAAGCAACAGAAGTATTTGAAGAGGCTATGAACAACATCATGCCTGTTCTTGAAGTTAAGGCTAAGCGTATCGGTGGTGCTACATACCAGGTACCGATGGAGGTTAAGCCTCAGAGACGTCAGACCCTTGGTCTTCGCTGGCTTACTGAGTTCTCACGTAAGAGATCTGAGAAGACACAGGCTGAGAGACTGGCAAACGAGATTATGGATGCTGCAAACAACACGGGTGCAGCTGTAAAGCGTAAAGAGGAAATGCATAGAATGGCGGACGCTAATAAGGCATTTGCTCATTACAGATTCTGATAGGGGGGAAATACTTTGGCTGATAAGAGACAGTATTCACTTGAGCATACAAGAAATATTGGTATCATGGCACATATCGATGCCGGTAAGACCACACTTACAGAGCGTATTCTCTTCTACACTGGAATTAATCACAAGATCGGTGATACCCACGACGGTACTGCAACCATGGACTGGATGGCCCAGGAGCAGGAGCGTGGTATCACCATCACATCAGCCGCTACCACATGTCACTGGATCCCAGAGCATGAGCATAAGAAGATCGCCGGTGCACCTGAGTACCGTATCAACATCATCGATACTCCGGGCCACGTAGACTTTACCGTAGAGGTTGAGCGTTCTCTCCGTGTACTTGACGGCGCTGTCGGCGTATTTGACGCGAAGAGCGGTGTTGAGCCTCAGTCTGAGAACGTATGGAGACAGGCGGATACTTATCACGTACCGAGACTTGCATTCATCAACAAGATGGATGTCGTCGGTGCAGATTTCTTCCACTCTGTACAGACCATCGTTGATCGTCTCGGTAAGAACTGCGTTATCCTTCAGTACCCGATGGGCGCTGAGGATACCTATGTAGGTCTCATCGATCTTTTCGAGATGAGAGCTTACTTCTACAGAGATGACAAGGGCCAGGATATCGAGGTTACCGACGTACCTGAGGAGTACAAGGATGCAGCGCAGGAGTATCACGACAAGCTCGTAGAGCAGGTTTGTGAGCTCGATGATGATCTGATGATGATGTACCTCGAGGGTGAGGAGCCGACCGTAGAGCAGATGAAGGCTGTCCTTCGTAAGGCAACCATCGCCGGCGATGCGATCCCGTGCCTCTGCGGTACTGCTTACAAAAACAAGGGCGTTCAGAAGCTGCTCGATGCGGTTATCGATTACCTTCCGGCTCCTACCGACATCCCGGATGTTGAGGGTACCGATGAGGATGGAAATCCGGATAGCAGACCTTCTTCTGATGATGCTCCGTTCTCTGCACTCGCATTTAAGATCATGACCGACCCGTTCGTAGGTAAGCTTGCTTACTTCAGAGTGTACTCCGGTACCCTCAAGAACGGTTCCTACTGCCTGAACTCTACCAAGGGTAAGAAGGAGCGTGTAGGCCGTCTGCTTCAGATGCATGCAAATAAGAGAATGGATCTCGATGAGGTATTCTCGGGTGATATCGCAGCTGCGGTAGGCTTCAAGACCACATCGACTGGTGATACTCTCTGCGATGAGAACCATCCGATCATTCTTGAGTCCATGGAGTTCCCGGAGCCGGTTATCTCCGTAGCGATCGAGCCGAAGACCAAGGCTTCTCAGGGCAAGATGACCGACGCACTCGCAAAGCTTGCCGAGGAGGATCCAACCTTCCGTGTAAGAACCAATGAAGAGACCGGTCAGACCATCATCTCCGGTATGGGTGAGCTTCACCTGGAGATCATCGTTGATCGTCTTCTCCGTGAGTTCAAGGTTGAGGCAAACGTAGGTGCACCAGAGGTAGCGTACAAGGAGACCTTCACCAAGGCTGTCGATGTACAGGGCCGTTACGTTCACCAGTCCGGTGGTTCCGGTATGTATGGTGACTGTAAGGTTAAGTTCACACCGATGGATCCGAACGGCGAGGAGACCTTCAAGTTCCAGTCGACCGTTGTCGGTGGATCGATTCCGAAGGAGTACATCCCGGCAATCGAAAAGGGTATCCGCAGCGCAGCAGAGTCTGGTATACTTGCAGGCTATCCGGTACTCGGCGTAGACGCAAACGTATACGACGGTTCCTACCATGATGTCGACTCTAACGAGCGTGCATTCGAGTTCGCCGGATCGATCGCATTCAAGAACGCGATGGCGAAGGCTGATCCGATTCTTCTCGAGCCGATCATGAAGGTCGAGATCACGACTCCGGAGGAGTACATGGGTAACGTTATCGGTGACGTCAACTCTCGTCGTGGCCGTATCGAGTCCATGGAGGATATCCCATCCGGTAAGCAGGTAAACGCGTATGTTCCGCTTTCTGAGATGTTCGGATATGCAACCGATCTTCGTTCCAAGACCCAGGGTCGTGCAAACTACTCTATGTTCTTTGATCACTATGAGAAGTGCCCGAAGAACGTTCAGGATGCTGTACTCAAGGAGCGTAACGGTAAGTAATGACCGCGGTGGATGATTTCAGTCCATATCATAAAAATCAAGTGTTTTCGGGCCTCCGACGGCGTTCGGACACCTAAAAATACTTGATAAAATAGAATAACGATGATAAAATCATGTTTGCTGATTGAGCATACACTGCGCTCAGAAGCATAATGTATTGCACGGAGCATGCAAGCGCATGCATAGTGCTTGACATGATTCTCGTTGTATTACATTTAATGGAGGTATTTTAAAATGGCAAAGGCACATTTTAACAGAACGAAGCCACATTGTAACATTGGTACCATCGGTCACGTAGACCACGGTAAAACCACTCTTACAGCTGCAATCACAGCTGTTCTCGCTGACAGACTTGGCATGGAGCCAGCTGTTCCTTTCGATCAGATCGATAAGGCACCGGAGGAGAGAGAGAGAGGTATCACCATCAACTCCGCTCACGTTGAGTACGAGACTGAGAAGCGTCACTACGCTCACGTTGACTGCCCGGGCCACGCTGACTACGTAAAGAACATGATCACTGGTGCTGCACAGATGGATGGTGCTATCCTCGTTGTAGCTGCTACCGATGGTGTTATGGCACAGACCAGAGAGCATATCCTTCTTGCTCGTCAGGTAGGTGTTCCGGCTATCGTTGTATTCCTTAACAAGTGCGACATGGTTGATGACCCTGAGCTTCTTGAGCTCGTTGAGATGGAGGTTAGAGACCTTCTGAACGAGTACGAGTTCCCAGGCGATGAGATCCCTGTAATCCACGGTTCTGCTCTGAAGGCTCTTGAGGATCCGAAGTCTGAGTGGGGCGATAAGATCATGGAGCTCATGGACGCTGTTGACTCTTACATCCCTGAGCCAGTTCGTGAGACTGATAAGCCATTCCTTATGCCAGTCGAGGACGTATTCACCATCACAGGTCGTGGTACTGTAGCTACCGGTCGTGTAGAGCGTGGTGTTCTTCACGTATCCGATGAGCTTGAGATCGTTGGTATTTCCGAGGAGACTCAGAAGACTGTCGTAACTGGTATCGAGATGTTCCGTAAGACTCTTGACGAGGCTGAGGCTGGTGATAACGTAGGTCTTCTCCTTCGTGGTATCAACCGTGATCAGATCGAGAGAGGTCAGGTTCTCTGCAAGCCGGGTACTGTAAAGTGCCACAAGAAGTTTACCGCTCAGGTTTACGTTCTTACCAAGGACGAGGGTGGTCGTCATACTCCGTTCTTCACAAACTACAGACCGCAGTTCTACTTCAGAACAACTGATGTAACTGGTGTCTGCGAGCTTCCAGAGGGTACAGAGATGTGCATGCCTGGTGATAACACCGAGATGACTGTTGAGCTTATTCACCCGGTAGCTATGGAGGAGGGTCTCCGTTTCGCTATCCGTGAGGGTGGTAGAACCGTTGGTTCTGGTAGAGTAATCAGCATCCTCGACTAATTCTGTCAGGCGATAAGCTAAGCATTTAAACAGCGTGGAGAGAAATCTCCACGCTGTTTTTTGAAATATAGGAGAAATCATATGACACAGGAATTTACATATAGACCGAAGATGGTATGTTCTACGGAGATTACATTTGAGCTGGATGACGAAAATAAGATTCACAATCTTCACTTTCGTGGT
Source organism: Oribacterium sp. P9 (assembly GCF_046365365.1). Classification (NCBI taxonomy): domain Bacteria; kingdom Bacillati; phylum Bacillota; class Clostridia; order Lachnospirales; family Lachnospiraceae; genus Oribacterium; species Oribacterium sp. P9. The sequence continues at coordinate 330,807 of NZ_JBKEIS010000001.1, forward strand.
GGCTGCAATGGCAACCTGAAGGCGATCGGGCGGCTCGTAGAGGGTCAGGAGGCGTCGAAGGTTTCAGAGATTCTGCGCGGAAATACATGTGGACCACGTCCGACCTCCTGCGCTGATCAGCTCTCAAAGGCGATCGATCAGGCGCTTGCTGAGAAGATCGCATGAAGCAGAACTGCGGGAGGCTGAAGGATGTCATGAAGCAGGTGCATGTTTCTGAGCGGGAGAATGAAGCGCAGAACAGCAGTCAGATACGATCGGATTCGTCTGAAGATCAGCCGAAATTTCACCAGAAACTGATCGGTATTTCTGCGATCGTGCTGCTTCTGCTCCTGATCGTCCTGATTTTCTATGTGACTTTTAACCACATTTTTCCTGGTTTATGGCCGCTTCTGAAGGCTGGCGATGAGCAGGGAATCGCACGTTATCTCGAGCTGGAGGGAGAGTGGAAGGGTCTGATGCTGGCAGTCGTACTGTCTGCGCTGCAGGTGGTGAGTATCGTTCTGCCGGGACTTCCGATCCACCTGGCGGTTGGTATGATTTATGGCTGGTTGAAAGCGTCGATCGCCTGCTATATCGGCTTTGTCCTGGGAAATGCGTTTGTATTTGCTGTGGCGAGGCGGCTCGGGCGTCGACTCGGGAATTTCATTCCGGGACTGAACCGCCAGAACTGGTTGACACAGAAAATCAACTCGACGCATCCGGCGTTTGTGGTTGCCATCGCCTGCATGGTACCGGCCGTGCCGAATGGCGCGATACCGTATATTGCGTCGCGTGCGGATATTACAGGTCGGGGGTATGTCGGCGCCGTTGCGGCGACCGCCTGGCTGCAGTGTGTCACGAACTGTCTCTGTGGTTATTTTCTGATTCTCGGGCAATACCTCGGAGCGGCGATCGTGTTCGTCGCGCAGCTCGTCATCATCGGGCTGATCAGCTGGAAGAGAGAAGCGCTGCTCGGAAGTTTGAAGTAAAGCCTCCTGCCTGAACAGTTACTTCGGATGACATTTTTGTAAGAACTTTGCTACTATCATCTTCGGATCGCATATAGTATGATGGTGTATGTAAAATTATGTGATGCTGAATCGGAGTTTTTATGAGAGTACATAGAGTGTGCACCGTGGCGATCGTGATGTCACTGGTGCTTGCGGGTCCAGCGTTAGCTGGGGTGAGTCCGGATGGCCGCGGTGGTGTGGCCTATACCGGGATGACATCTGGACAGAGCGTGACACAGGTGTCCGCGGTGAGTCCGGATGGCCAGGGCGGTGTCGTCTATCATGCGACGCCTTCATCCGATGCGAATACAAATCCGTATCTGAACAGCAGCAGTACGAATCATACCATGTATACGACGAACTATACCGGTACGACGGGCGGCTACTATGTAAATGGGGTATTGTATAATACACTGAACGTCGGGCCGATGGCGGGAAACCAGGCAGCGACGGGACTCGCACAGGTGACGAATCCGTCGCAGATGAATCCGGCGGGAAATCACTACAGCTCGAGCTCGACGGTGATCAATGCACGTCGTGTGGTGGCGAACACCTACCTGAAGGACGGCTGGCAGTTCGAAAATAACGGTATGTGGTACCTCTATCCGGATGGGACCTATCCGGTCAGCTCCTGGCGCAGTATCGATGGCGCAAATTATCATTTTAACCAGGGTGGCTACCTCGAGGTGAATACCTGGATCTACGAGGCGAATGGTGCCTGGTATTATGTAGGGGCAGATGCGAAGATGCTTCGTGGGCTGCAGAATATCAGTGGCCGGCTATACTATTTTGAACCGAACAGTGGACAGCTGCAGGGACCGGGACTGCTGCTCGCAGATGGCAGATACTACTATGCAGGTCAGGATGGTGCACTGCTGCAGAACGCTTGGATCGGAAGCTTCTTTTTCGGAGCGGACGGTGCGAGAGTAAACTGACGAAACAGATGAGGCAGAAAGAATGGACAGAGAATTAAAAGATCTGGATGATGTCGATCGGGCATTGGAGGAAAAACCGGTCGAGGGTGTGATCGAGCGCAAGCGTGCGCGTCGCATCGCGAATATGAGGAAACGTCAGAAACAGGAGCAGCTTCATGAGATGCTTGGTCTCCTGGGCATTCCGGCACTGGTGGTCGTGCTGATCATCATCATCCTGATTCTGGATCGGAATCCGAAGAATCCGGATGCACAGAGTGGTGGTCCGCAGGTGGCCAGCGCTTCCGAAATTGAAAACGCGGGGGGCGACGATGAGAGTGCATCTCCCGGCATTGCCGACGGCAACGCGGGTGCCGACGAGGACGCGTCACTCGTACGTCAGTATAATGACGAGTATATGACGAAGCTTTTCCAGGATTACTTTAACGCACGTCTCGAGGGTGATACCGATACACTGTACCGTCTGACCGGCGTCACGAATCAGACCGAGGAGCAGACCGCGAGTCTTCAGAAGAAGCTGAAGACCCAGGCCGGCTACATCGAGACATACCAGGATATCCAGCAGTATGCGGTAGATGGACTCGAGAAGAACACGAAGCTCGTTTTCGTCACCTATAATGTGAAGTTCCGCCGGACAGATACGCTGGCACCGGGCATCATGTACTGCTATGTGAAGGTAAACGATCAGAACAGCTTCGAAATCGTCGAGAACATGTCGCCGGAGCAGACGAAGTTTGTGAACAGCTATATCACGAATCACAGTGAGGTACAGGAGCTGATCAATGCGACCAACTCGCGTCTGCTGGAGGCCATCTCGAGTGATCAGCGGCTCGCGGTCATCTATGATGCTATCCAGAGCGGACGTATCTACACAGACTCGCAGGAAGAAATCGACAGCGAGGTTTCCCTGATCTCTGTAGAAACCGAGGCCGCCGTGACCGAGGCAGAAACCACGGCACCGTCTGATCGAGATACGGCGAACGAAGAAACGAAGGAGAGCAGTAAGAAGAACAGCGATCAGAAGAGCTCGGAGAAGAGCACGACCGAGACGAAAAAGTCGACGGAAACGACGACCGCAGGAGAAACCATCTCCGAAAACACGGGCGCAGGCGGAAAGGCAGAAACGACCGCAGCGGCGGCTTCCGGCGAGACCATCGCAGAGCCGGGGGCTGCAGATAACGCACCGGCAGGAGATGCCGTCATCTCCGATGACGGCCCGGTCGGCTGAACACTTACAAATGCAGGCGAATGCAGAAGCATTCGCCTGCTCTTTTATGTAGAAGAAACCTGAAAGACAGTATATAATAATAAGGTTTATGGTGCGCTCTGCACCGTGTACATGTCGTGAGACAGCAGAAAAGGAGAAAACACAGTATGGAAACGAAAGACTTTTACTATGACCTGCCGGAGGAGCTGATCGCGCAGGATCCGCTCGAGAAGCGCTCGGACAGCCGGCTTCTGGTGATGGACCGCTTCACCGGCGAGATCAATCACCGTCATTTTTATAACATCATCGACTATCTTCATAAGGGTGACTGCCTCGTCATCAACGATACGAAGGTCATCCCGGCACGTCTGCATGGCGAGAAGTCCGGTACCGGCGCACATGTCGAGGTACTGCTTCTTCGCCGCCTCAGCACGACTGACTGGGAGTGCCTCGTCAAGCCTGGAAAGAAGCTCCGGAATGGTGCGCGCGTCGAGTTCGGCGAGGGCCTGCTGAAGGGCGAGATCATCGACACGATCGATGATGGCAACCGCATCATCCGCTTCGAGTTCGAGGGCATCTGGGAGGAGGTGCTCGACCGCCTCGGCGAGATGCCGATCCCACCGTACATCCATCATCAGCTGAAGGAAAAGGCACGCTACAATACCGTCTATGCAAAGAATGACGGCTCTGCGGCGGCCCCGACCGCCGGTCTCCACTGGACCGAGGAGCTGCTTCAGGCCGTGAAGGAGAAGGGCGTGGAGATCGCCCACATCACCCTGCATGTCGGCCTCGGCACCTTCCGTCCGGTCAAGGCGGACAAGATCGAGGAACACCATATGCACAGCGAGTACTACATCGTCGAGCAGTCGGAAGCGGATAAGATCAATCGCGCCCACGCAGAGGGCCATCGTGTCATCTGCACCGGCACCACCAGCTGCCGTACCGTCGAGGCCGCAGCACTTCCGGATGGCACCATGCCGGCGACCTCCGGCTGGACCGATATCTTCATCTATCCGGGCTATCAGTTTAAGTGCATGGATGCGCTGATCACCAACTTCCATCTGCCGGAATCCACCCTCGTCATGCTGGTTTCTGCCTTTACGAAGCGTGAGCACGTGCTCCGCGCGTATAAGGTGGCGGTGCGCGAGAAGTACCGTTTCTTCAGCTTCGGCGATGCCTGCTTCTTCGCAGATCTCAAGAACGACGCACAGCTTCCGGCGGAGCTGGATCCGAACCGGAACCATGAAGTCACCTTCCTTCCGGAGGATGCCGTCGCAGAGGTCGAGGGTATCCCTGGAAAGAGCTACAGCTGGCCGCTCGCAGCCGATGAAGCGCCACTCTGGAAGACGGCGGAAAACGCGGGGGATGCGAGATGAGACTGAATAAGCGTTTATCGGAGCTCGGCGTCTGCTCCCGCCGCGAGGCGGATAAGCTGATCGCTGCGGGCCGTGTCACTGTAAATAAGAAGCCGGTCGAGCTCGGCCAGCAGGTAACGGAAGCAGACTCGATCGAGCTGGACGGACAGTGCGTGAATCCGCATGCATTGAACGCCGCTGCCGGCAATCCGGAAGCACAGTACCTTCTCCATACGGAGTCGCGCCGGATGGCGAAGCGTTATGGAGAGCAGATTTCGACGGTGGGGCAGGACTATGACCGTCCGGCACCGGTGCTGCTCGCGTACTACAAGCCGCGTGGGATCGTGTGCACGACGAGTGATAAGGATAAAGCACCGAACATCATCGAAGCGATCCACTACCACACGAGAGTGTACCCGATCGGTCGTCTCGATAAGGAGTCGGAGGGACTCATCCTTCTGACGAATCAGGGCGATCTCGTAAATCGGATCAACCGTGCACGGAATTACCATGAGAAGGAATACGTCGTGACCGTGGATAAGCCGTGCACGAAGGAGTTCCTGGATGCGCTCGCCGATGGCGTCGAGCTGAAGGAACTGCATGCGACGACCCGCCCATGTGAGGTGTGGCAGGACATGACCCGTCCGCCGAAGTTTCGTCAGCAGGAGTTTCATATCGTGATCACACAGGGACTGAATCGTCAGATTCGTCGTATGTGTGCAGCCTTCGGCTATGAGGTGAAGAAGCTGAAGCGCATCCGTATCATGGACCTCACCCTGCATGGACTGAAGCCGGGGCAGTATCGCGAGATCGAGCTGTCCGAGCTCGGCCTCCGGGAAGAGGATATGGAAGAAAATGCCGGAAAGTAGTGGGCAGAGAAATTTTTCGAAAGCGGCGTTGCCATGGAGGGTGATTCGCGTCCTCCATCGGACATGGAAATAAAAAACAGTAAACTGGAACAGGTAAAGATACTATGAGTGTTTCCCATAACGAAGAGAAAAACCAGAAGCTTGCACGCATGAAGGAGCTCATCCGCACCCTGAATGAAGCGGCCCGTGTGTACTATGTGGATGGCAATGAGATCATGTCGAACCTGAGCTATGACCAGCTCTATGATGAGCTTGAGAAGCTCGAACAGGAGACCGGCATGATTCTCGGCGGCTCGCCGACCCAGCGTGTCGGCTTCGAGGTGCTGTCGGAGCTTCCGAAGGAGCGTCATCCGAGCCCGATGCTGAGCCTCGATAAGACGAAGTCCGTCGAGGAACTGGCCTCCTGGCTGGGGGATAAAGAGGGCCTTCTCAGCTGGAAGATGGACGGGCTCACCGTCGTCCTGAGCTACCATGCCGGGGAGCTGGTGAAGGCAGTCACCCGTGGCAACGGTGAGATCGGTGAAGTCATCACACAGAACGCGCGGATGTTTGATAACGTCCCGACGCGGATTTCCTTCGCCGGTGATCTGGTGCTCCGCGGGGAGGCCATCATCACGTATTCCGAATTTAAAAAGATCAACGAAACCATCGCGGATGCGGATGCGAAGTATAAGAATCCGCGGAATCTCTGCTCTGGCTCGGTACGTCAGCTGGACCCAAAGGTGACGAAATCCCGACATGTGAATCTGATGGCCTTCGCACTCGTGAGTGCCGTGGATGCGCAGGGCGAAAATGTGGATTTCCAGAACTCCCGTGCGGCGCAGTATGAATTTCTTCGTGCCCAGGGCTTCGATGTCGTCGAGTATAAGCATGTGACGAATGCTACGATCGCGGAAACGGTACAGTGGTTCTCGGAGGCGATTCAGCACAACGATTTCCCGTCGGATGGCCTCGTGCTGATCTACGAGGACATCGCCTATGGCCTCAGCCTCGGCCGTACCGCGAAGTTCCCGCGAAACGCCATCGCCTTCAAGTGGAGCGACGAGCAGGCAGAGACCGTTCTTCGTGAGGTGGAGTGGTCACCGAGCCGTACCGGCCTCATCAATCCGGTGGCGATTTTCGACCCGGTGGAGCTCGAGGGCACGACGGTCAGTCGTGCAAGTCTCCATAACCTCTCCTACTGTGAGGAGCTGGAGCTCGGCATCGGGGACCGGATCACCGTGTATAAGGCAAACATGATCATTCCGCAGATTGCGGAAAACCGGACACGCTCCGGAAATCTGAAGCCGGTCGAGGTCTGCCCGGTCTGCGGACAGCCGACGGAGATTCGTTCGGATAATGAGGCGAAGTTCCTGTACTGCTCGAATCCGGACTGTGCGGCGAAGAAGATCAAGAATTTCTCACTATTCGTGAGCCGTGATGCACTGAACATCGAGGGCCTCAGCGAGCAGACGCTGGAGAAGTTCATCGCGCATGGCTTCATTCATCACTACAGTGATATCTTCCATCTCGATCGCTACCGTGCCGACATCGTGACGATGGAGGGCTTCGGTGAGAAGAGCTATGAAAATCTGATGGCGGCGACAGAGCGTGCCCGCCATACGGAGCTTTACCGCGTCGTGTATGGACTCGGGATCGCCGGCATTGGCCTCGCAAACGCGAAGGTCCTCTGCCGACACTTCGGGGATGATTTCACGAAGCTGCGGGCAGCAGGCGTGGATGAGCTGCAGGAGGTGGACGGCATCGGCGCGGTGCTCGCAGAGAACCTCGTGCGCTACTTCCAGGATGCAACGGTGATGAAGCAGGTGGATGCGCTGCTGCAGGATCTTGACATCGAGAAGAAGGTGGAAGACCATACGACGCCGAAGACGATGGAAGGAAAGTCCGTCGTGATTACCGGATCGCTCGACCATTTCGAGAACCGGAAGGAGCTGCAGGCGCTCATCGAAGAGGCCGGTGGCCGGGCAGCAGGTTCGGTATCCGCGAAGACCGCCTACCTTGTCAACAACGACATCACATCGACCTCTGGCAAGAACAAAAAAGCGAAGGAGCTGGGCGTTCCGATCGTCACCGAGGAAGAGTTTCTTCGGATCTTAAAGGGAGAAGTATAAGCGTCGTGGATGCCGTAACGGCAGAAAGACGCGGGCTGGGCATAGATCGCACTCGCCTGGCACTGCAGGAAAGGGACAGACTGGATGAATACAGACAATTATGATATTTATTTCCCGCATCTCGGGATCGGCGTCGAGCATCTCGGAAACTCGATTTCCGTGTTCGGCTTCCGCATCGCATACTATGGCATCATCATCGGGATCGGTATGCTGATGGGCGTGCTCATCGCGAGCTTTGATTACAAGCGCCGTGGACAGAAGTCAGAGGACATCGAAGACCTCGCGCTGTACAGCATCATTTTCGCCATTCTCGGTGCGCGTGCCTACTATGTCATCTTCGAGTGGGACTACTACTCGCAGCATCTCGGGGAGATCCTCAACCTCCGGCAGGGCGGTCTCGCCATCTATGGCGGCATCCTGACCGGCATCCTCTGCTGCGTGATTTTCTGCTACCGGCGGAAGGTGAAGTTTTTCTCCATCGCGGACTCTGCGGTGCTCGGCCTTCTCACAGGACAGCTCATCGGCCGCTGGGGAAACTTTTTCAATGCAGAGGCCTTCGGCCGCTATACGGATTCACTGCTCGCGATGCGGATCAAGGAATCCATCGTAAACCCGAACATGCTGAACGAGAACGTGCTCACACATGCGATCCGGATCGGTGACGAGATGTTCATCCAGGTGCACCCGACCTTCTTTTATGAGTCGGTCTGGAATCTCTGCACCCTGATTTTCCTCTGGATCACCGGGCCGAAGAAGAAGTTCACCGGACAGATTTTCTGGGAGTATCTCATGTTCTACGGCATCGGTCGCTTCTGGATCGAGGGGCTCCGCACGGATTCACTGCTCCTCTGGGGGACGAATATCGCCGTTTCGCAGGCCCTGTCAGGGGCCCTCGCCGTACTCGGTCTCGCGATGATCCTCCGCGGTGTGCGGAAGGCGAAGTGAGGATGCAGCCTGTAACAGTCACCGGTCTCGGAGTACTGTGCCTCCGTTGCCGCCACTCCGGGTTCCCCTGCCTGCCTGAACGCTTACTGCAGCCGAGGGGATGAACACGGGCGTTGCATATCCGGCATTGTAAAGCGGAAACTTCTGGTTTATAATAGCGATGCTTTTTTAGCTGTATTTTATAGATGGAACTGCTATCGACCTTCTCGGCACTGTCGGAAACGGGGGATGCAGGGAAGGATAAAGGAGATTTAGATTATGAAATTAGGTATCGTCGGACTGCCAAATGTCGGTAAGTCTACACTGTTTAACGCAATCACGAAGGCGGGCGCAGAGTCAGCCAACTATCCGTTCTGCACGATCGAGCCGAACGTCGGTGTCGTCGCTGTGCCGGATGAGCGTCTGGAGAAGCTGGGCGCACTTTATAATACGCAGAAGATCGTGCCGGCGGTGATCCAGTTCGTCGATATCGCAGGTCTCGTCAAGGGTGCCTCCAAGGGAGAGGGCCTCGGTAACCAGTTCCTCTCGAACATCCGTGAGACCGATGCGATCGTGCATGTCGTTCGCTGCTTCGATGATGACAACATCGTGCATGTCGATGGTTCCGTGGATCCGATTCGCGATATCGAGACCATCAACCTCGAGCTCATCTTCTCCGACCTCGATCTCCTCGATCGTCGTCTCGCGAAGACGAAGAAGCTCGCGATGAACGATAAGGATGCGAAGGCAGAGTATACGCTCCTCACAGAGCTCCACGACCACCTCGAGTCAGATAAGCTGGCGATCAGCTTCGACGCCGGTGATGATGATAAGAACGCCTTCATTGACACCCTCGACCTCCTGACCCGTAAGCCGGTGATTTATGCGGCGAATGTTTCCGAGGATTCCGTCGCCGATGATGGTGCGTCCAATGCATACGTCCAGAAGGTGCGTGAATACGCGGCAGAGAACGGCTCCGGTGTTTTCGTGATTTCTGCGCAGATCGAGGAGGAGATCTCCGAGCTCGAGGACGATGAGAAGGCAGAGTACCTCGAGTCCCTCGGTATGAGCGAGTCTGGTCTCGACAAGATCGTGCGTGCCTCCTATGATCTGCTCGGCCTCATGTCCTTCCTCACCGCCGGTGAGAAGGAGACCAGAGCATGGACCATCCGGAAGGGTACGAAGGCACCGCAGGCGGCCGGTAAGATCCACTCCGATTTCGAGCGTGGCTTCATCAAGGCCGAGGTCATCAACTACCAGGATCTCCTCGACTGTGGCTCTATCGCGGCAGCACGTGAAAAGGGCCTCGTCCGCATGGAGGGTAAGGACTATGTGATGCAGGACGGCGATGTCGTTGAGTTCCGCTTCAACGTATAATTCGCCATCATTCTATAGAAGGAAGTGTGCCGCCTGCCGCCGTGCAGCAGCTCTGGTGCGGGTGCTGATCAATTTATGGAAAAGCGTGCCGCCTGCCTGCTGCAGACCTTTCAGGACAGATAATATATCGTTATATAGAAGGAAGTCTCTCATTCGAGAGGCTTCTTTTTTTAATTTATTGCTGTATCCTGCCTTGACACTAAACCCAAATTAGCGCATTATTATGTCATGAAGTGGTAAGAAGTGGTAGAAAGTGGTAGAAAAGGGAAATGTCATTCACAGGAGAGTATCGCCACAATCTGGATGCCAAGGGCAGACTGATCATACCGGCCAGATTTCGGGACCAGCTCGGAGACGAGTTTACGGTCACTAGAAGCCTGGACGGTTGTCTTGCTATGTACGCAGCTCCGGAGTGGCAGGCGCTCGAAGAGAAGCTGAATGCGCTTCCGATGACGAACGAGAAGGCGAGAAGCCTGAAGCGCTTTCTGCTGGGGTCAGCCGCGATCTGTGAGCTGGATAAGCAGGGCAGAATCCTTCTTCCACAGGTCCTCCGTGATCGGGCGGGCCTTGACAAGGATATCACCTTACTCGGTGTGGGTGACCATATCGAGATCTGGGATACAAACACGTACGAAGAAAAGTACAGCTTCGATGATGAAGCTGCATTAGAAGCAGACTGGGAGGGCTTAGGTGTCTGAGTTTAAGCATTATTCCGTACTTCTCCACGAAACCGTGGATGGACTCAACATCCGGCCCGATGGCATCTATGTCGACGGAACCTTAGGTGGTGGCGGACATGCCCATGAGGTATGTACCCATCTTTCACCGGCCGGTCGCCTGATCGGCATCGACCAGGATAAGGATGCGATTCAGGCAGCGAGCGAGCGGCTTTCGGATGTACGGGACCGCGTGACGATCGTCCGCAGTAATTACGAAAGAATCGATGATGTGTTAAAGGAACTCGGCATCGGAAAGGTCGATGGGATCTACCTCGATCTCGGAGTATCGAGCTACCAGCTGGATACCGCGGAGCGTGGCTTCAGCTACCGGAGCGATGCACCGCTCGATATGCGGATGGATGACCGGAATCCGATCACCGCTGCCGATATCGTGAACGATTATAGTGAATCCGAGCTTTTCCATATGATTCGAAACTATGGAGAGGACCGTTTCGCACAGAACATCGCGAAGCATATCTGCCAGTATCGTGCGACGAAGCGCATCGAGACGACGCTGGAGCTGTCCGAGATCATCTCAGGTGCGATTCCAGCGAAGATTCGTGCCACCGGAGGCCATCCGGCGAAGCGTACCTTCCAGGCGATTCGAATCGAGCTGAATCGTGAGCTCGATGTACTGGAGGACAGCATCGATCGCATGATCGATGATCTCGCAGAGGGTGGACGCCTCTGTATCATCACCTTCCACTCCCTCGAGGACCGGATCGTGAAGACGAAGTTCCGCACTGCTGAGAAGCCGTGCATCTGTCCGCCGGAGTTTCCGGTATGCGTTTGTGGCCGGAAGTCGAAGGGCCGGGTGATCACCCGAAAGCCGATCCTGCCGAGTGCCGAGGAGCTCGAGGAGAACTCGAGATCGAAGAGCGCGAAGCTTCGGATCTTCGAGAAACATGATGAGAAAGTTTAGAATCCGGAACCGATCCGGAAAATGGGAGAAAGAGTAGTATGACCAGAACGAGACAGGCAGCCGCGGTACGTGCGCCGCGGACGACAGGGACCTATATAGATGGTAATACGGTCCGTCGCATCCAGCCGAAGCGTCGTCCGAATCCGGAGGAACTGGAGCGGAGACGGCAGGCGCGTATGCGGGAGCGGCAGCGGATCCTCGACGAGCGTGAGATGGAGTACCGTGCGCAGCAGGAGCGACTTCGCCATAAGACGGTCGTGGTCGATCGGACCTACCTTGCGGTGCTGATCATCGCCTCTCTGTTTACGCTGGGACTCTGCTTTTCCTATATTCAGATGCAGACCTCGATCAATACGCGGATTTCGTCGATTGAGACGAAAAAGCAGCAGTTGGACAAGCTGAAGTCTGAGAACGACGCGCTTCAGAACAGCATAGATACGTCCGTGAATCTCGATGAGATCTATCGGGTAGCCACGCAGGAGCTCGGCATGGTATATGCCGGCAAGGATCAGACGATTACCTATGACAAGACGGAAAGCGAGTACGTAAGACAATATGAGGACATCCCGAAGTACTGATCAAAACCAGAGACGAAACCGGGGGAAGATTCTTCCCCCGTACATGCAGAGAAAGCTAGCCGTCACACTATGTGTGATCATGCTAGCTTTAATTGCGCTTATCCTGGAGATTTATAATCTGGTAAAAAACAACAGCGAGGAGTACAACAAGATCGTTCTGTCCCAGCGACAGGCATCCTATGATTCACGTACGATTCCGTTCCGGCGTGGCGACATCATGGACCGGAATGGTACGGTGCTGGCGACCAGCCAGAAGGTATATAACCTGATCATCGACCCGCGTGTCATCTACTCCGGTCAAGATGAGCGTTATGTGGATCCGACGATTCAGGCGCTCGTCGCCTGCTTCGAATACGATGAGACCGAGCTTCGAAAGATGCTCAGCGAAAAGGCCGACAAGTCCTATGTGAAGTATGCGAAGGGACTGAGCTACGACCAGAAATCGGCCTGGGAAGCGTATGTGAAGGAGCAGAATGCCGCGTATGTCAGCAGTGGCTCGAAGGCACGCATCAAGGGCATCTGGTTCGAGGATGAGTACAAGCGTACCTATCCGTACGATTCCCTCGCCTGCAACATCATCGGCTTCTCGAGTGCCGACGGCTCCAGCGGAACCGGTGGCGTCGAGCAGTACTACAACGATACCCTGATGGGCGTCAATGGCCGGGAGTACGGCTACCTCGACAGCGATACGAAGCTGCAGTCCGTACTGAAGGAGCCGACCGACGGTAATTCCGTCGTGACGACCATCAATACGAATATTCAGATGTCGCTGGAGAAGTACCTCAACAAGTGGCAGACAGAAGATGTGGGCTCAAAGATGGCGGCGGCGATCGTCATGGATCCGAACACCGGCGAGGTGCTCGCGATGGGCTCCACCAATCAGTTTAACCTGAACGATCCGCGTGCGCTGGACAGCTCGGTCTATACCGATGAGTATCTCATGCAGCTCGGCCGCAAGGAGGCCGTCGGCGTATATCATCGAGAGAATCCGGATGCCGCCGCGATCACAGAGGATGAGGTGTCGAAGTACTATTCGACCGAGGACATCCTGTCCTATGGCCGTCAGGTGGCCTGGAACCAGCTGTGGCGAAATATCCCGGTATCCGATACCTATGAGCCGGGTTCGGTAGCGAAGAGCATCACGATCGCCGGTGCACTGGAGGAGAAGTCCATCACACCGAATACGACCTTCGACTGCCAGGGCTACATCGAGCTGAACGACGGTATCCATACCTGGCGTATCCGCTGTCATAACCGGAACGGTGACGGCGTGCTCGATGCCACGATGGGGCTTGCGAAGTCCTGTAACGTATACCTCATGAATACCGCGTTCAATGAAGGCGCCGAGAACTTCGTGAAGTACCAGCATATCTTCGGCTTCGGTGAGTATACCGGCATCGACCTGCCGGCAGAGGCCGACACCACGGACCTCGTGTACAATGCAGAAAACATGGGACGTACGGCCCTCGCGACCAACTCCTTCGGCCAGAACTTTAACGTCACCATGATTCAGATGGCGGCTGCGTACTGCAGCATCATCAACGGTGGCAGCTACTACAAGCCACATGTGGTGAAGCAGATCCTGAACGGCAACGGCACCGTCATCGAGGATGTGAAGCCGGAGCTTCTCCGCACCACCTGCTCGAAGTCGACGAGTAACTTCCTGAAGCAGGCCTTCTATACCACCGTAGAAGAGGGTACCGGTAAGAAGGCGAAGATCCAGGGCTACCATGTTGGTGGCAAGACCGGTACCGCCGAGAAGCTGCCACGTTCGGCGAAGAACTACCTCGTCTCCTTCTGCGGCTTCGCGCCGGTGGAGGATCCGCAGTTACTTGTTTACGTCATCGTCGATACGCCGAACCTCGTCGGAGAGGCACAGGCGACGGCCTCCTTCGCCGTGAACATCGAGCGTGAAATCATGAACGATGCGCTGCAGTTCCTGAATATCGCACCATCCGGAGATACCGATCCGGAGGATTCCATCAACGCGCAGCTTCAGCAGAACCCGGAGGGCATCTCCTCCGAGACGATGGGTGCACAGGTAGGCGGTGAGAACGGCGCGGAGAGTGAAACCACGGCGGACGAAACGAGCACCGAAACCGATGCGGATGGCAATGTGATGACGCCGACCACGGCTGCAACGGTGACCGACGAGTACATCGAACCGGCGGGTGACGACGCGAGCTTCGCGCTCCCGGAGGCCGTGCCGGGCGAGAGCAGCGAAGGCGAAACCGAAACCTCCGCCGAAAATTAATGGGGTCTGACCCCATTAAGAATCCTTTACGAAATTCTTAAGCTCACCGTAAGGGGGTCAGACCCCATTACGATTTTCTTAAGATTCACTGCTTATCCGGGTCACAGGCAGCGGATGATTTATATATGGAGTTAGATTATGTATCTTGATTTTGTTGTTTCTATTCTTATGGGCTTTGCGCTGGTAGCCCTTGCGATGCCTTTCGCCATTCCGGAGCTTCACAAGCTGAAATTCGGGCAGGAGGTCCGGGACGATGGACCGAAGGCACACCTTAAGAAAAAGGGCACACCGACGATGGGTGGCCTCGTGTTTGTACTGGTCATCGTGATCGTCAGCCTCGTTTATGTTCGCCGCTATCCGAAGATCCTTCCGGTGATGCTTCTCACGGTCGGTTTCGGTATCGTCGGCTTCATCGATGACTTTCTGAAGGTCGTGAAGCATCAGTCGGAGGGCTTCAACCCGAAGCAGAAGTTTCTCTGCCAGCTGGTGTTCTGTGTGATTTTCGCACTGTATCTTTATCTCTCGCCTGCCTATGATCATCGTATGCAGGTCCCGTTTACGGAGATCTATCTCGATCTCGGATGGTTCTATGTGCCGGCACTGCTCTTCATCGTGCTCGGTACGGACAATGGTGCGAACTTCACCGATGGTCTCGATGGACTCGCGAGCTCTGTCACGGCTGTGATCGCACTGTTCCTCGGCTTCGTCAGCCTGTATTTCGGCAAGGCAGATGGGCAGCTTGCACCGATTTCCGGTGCGGTGTTCGGGGCACTGATGGGCTTTCTGATGTTTAACTGCTACCCTGCAAAGGTATTTATGGGGGATACCGGATCACTGGCACTCGGCGGCTTCGTCGCGGCAGCGGCCTTCGAGATGGGAATCCCGCTCTTTATACCGATCTTTGCACTGATTTATCTTGTGGAAGTACTGTCGGTCATCATCCAGGTGACCTACTTTAAGAAAACACATGGAAAGCGGATCTTTCGCATGGCACCGATCCACCATCACTTCGAGCTCGGAGGATGGTCGGAGACGAAGGTGGTGACAGTCTTCACAGTGCTGACAGTGCTCTTATGTCTGGTGGCGAGCCTGGGGATGTAAGAGACAGTAGAACATAATAGGGGTGGATTAGATGGATAGTCAGAAGGTGCTCGTGCTCGGCACGGGAAAAAGCGGTATCTGCGCCGCAAAGCAGATTTTACAGCTGGGAGGACAGGTCGTTCTGTTCGATTCCAATGAAAAGCTGGACACCGTGAAGGTGATGAAAAATTTCAGAAAGAGAGATCGGATTTCACTGGTGGTCGGAGAACTGAAGCCGACGGATCTCGTATCCGTAGATCTCGCAGTTATCAGCCCGGGTATCCCGCTCGATAAGCCGTTTGTGAAGCTGATCGATGGGGCGAAGATCCCGATCTGGGGTGAAATCGAGCTCGCGTATCAGTCCAGCAAGGGGAAACTTGCAGCCGTGACTGGAACGAACGGCAAGACCACGACGGTTTCCCTGATCGGTGAAATCTTTAAAACGACCTACGACGATACGCATATATGTGGAAACATCGGTAATCCGTTTACGGCCGAAGCACTGGAAACGACGGATGCCTCTGCGACGATCCTCGAGGTGAGCTCCTTCCAGCTCGAGACCATCATGGATTTCCATCCGCATGTATCCTGCATCACCAACATCACCCCGGACCATCTCGACCGTCATAAAACGATGAAGAACTATGTGAAGGTGAAGGAGAGCATCGCGCTGAACCAGACCGAGGAGGATTTCATCGTCCTGAATTATGAAGATCCGGAGCTTCGGAAGTTCGGAAAGCGAAAGACCCTGAAGCCACAGGTCATCTGGTTCAGCTCTGCACATGAGCTGAAGGATGGCTTCTACTATAAGAACTTCGAGATTCATCATGCGCATGATGGCGAGGATGAGGCTCTGCTCGATGTACGGGATACGAACCTTCTCGGTGCACATAACTACGAGAATATCATGTGCGCCATCGCTGTCTCTATGGAGATGGGCGTGCCGATGCAGAAGATCATCTCGGCCGTAAAGAAGTTCAAGCCGGTGGAGCACCGCATCGAGTTCGTACGTGAGCGCAATGGCGTTCGTTACTATAATGACTCGAAGGGCACCAATCCGGATGCAGCCATCAAGGCACTGCTGGCGATGCCGGGGCCGGTCGTTCTGATCGGCGGCGGTTATGACAAGGAGATCCCTTTCGATGACTGGTGTAAGCTCTTTAAGGGCCGCGTCAAGTACCTCGTTCTGATCGGGCAGACACGGAACATCATCGCAGAGTGTGCGAAGAAGTACGGCTTTACGAATGTCATGTTCGCAGAGGATATGGATGAGGCCGTGAAGGACTGTGCGGCATATGCGGATGAAGGCGACTATGTCCTTCTGAGCCCGGCCTGCGCATCCTGGGGCATGTTCCCGAACTATGAAGAGCGTGGACGCATCTTCAAGGAGTGCGTAAAGAATCTGTAAATATGGACAGGAGGAAGGATGGCAGCGAAGAAGAAAAGAAAATATTTTTATGACTACAGCCTTTTGTTTGCCGTCATCTTCATCACCGGCTTCGGTATGATCATGATGTACTCGGCTTCCGGCTACTCGGCGCAGAGCCAGATGAATGATGCCATGTACTTTCTCCGGCATCAGGCGGTGTTCGCGGCCGGCGGCCTCGTAGCGATGCTGATCGTGTCGGTCATCGATTACCACCTGACCGCGATCTTTTCGAAGATCCTGTATATCGTGGCCTGGCTGCTGATCGTAGCGACCATGGTCATCGGTGTCGCCTCCCACGGCTCCGCGCGGTGGATCCGACTCGGTGGTGTGCGTTTCCAGCCCTCGGAGATCATGAAAATCGCGGTGATCGTACTGCTCTCGTATCTGATTACCCACTATGGATATCAGATCAACAACGGGAGAACCTGGTGGAAGGTCGCGCTGGTCGGCATCGCGCCGGGCATCGTGGTCGCGGCGACGAACCTGTCGACCGCCATGATCATCCTCGGCATCACCTTTTTTATGATGTGGATCGCATCGAAGAAGTACTGGCCCTTCGTTCTCTGTGGCGTCGCGGGCGTCCTCGTGTACATTTTCGCCTATCCGATGGCGAAGCTCTTGTCCGCGCTGAACATCCTGCAGGATTATCAGCTGACACGTATCTTCGCATGGAAGGATCCGGCGAGCTACTCAGATGAAACCTTTCAGACCCTGCAGGGCCTGTATGCGATCGGCTCCGGCGGGATCTTCGGTAAGGGCCTCGGTGAGTCCGTACAGAAGTTCCTCATGCCGGAGGCACAAAATGATATGATCTTTACGATCATCTGTGAGGAGCTCGGCCTCTTCGGCGCGATCTCACTGATTCTCATTTATGTGTTTATCATCTACCGGCTGTTCGATATCGCACGAAATGCCCGTGACCTCTATGGGTCAATGCTGGTGATCGGAATTCTGTGCCACATCTCGCTGCAGGTCATCCTGAACATAGGTGTCGCGACGAACACCATCCCGAATACCGGTGTTACGCTCCCGTTTGTCAGCTATGGTGGTACTTCACTGATTCTGCTGATGGCGGAGATCGGTCTCGCGCTGTCGGTTTCACGGCAGATCCGACTGGAAGATCCGACGTAAGTATTCAGAGCTTTGCCCATGGCAAAGCTCTTTTTTTTATGGTAGAGTAAAGAACCGAAAAGAACAGACAGTGTGCATTGCAAAAATCGCAATGGAACAGAACGTAAACAGAAAGAACGTATAGAATGACAGATAGAGATTTTTACGGCTACGATGATCCGAGGGACCAGAATAAGCGGCATCTGCTTCGCTGGAGCATCGTCGTCCTGCTCCTGCTGATCGCCATCCTGCTCGCCAGTGTACGGATTCAGCGTTTCACGGTGGTGGGGAATACACAGTACAGCAGTGATGAGATCGTCCAGATGATTTTTTCGGATCCATGGGATACGGATACGGCCTGGTGCTTCGTGAAGGATAAGACGAAGCCGCACAAGGAACTTCCGTTTGTGCAGCGTTATGATATCGACTTCGACGGTCCCTTCGCGGTGAGCATCACCGTCTATGAGAAAAATGTCGTCGGCTATGTGGATTATATGTCGAGTCATATGTACTTCGATAAGGATGGTATCATCGTAGAGTCCACCGGCAACCGGCTGGAGGGAATCCCGCGCATCAGCGGTCTCAGCTTCGGCTCCATCGTTCTCTACCGGGAGCTGCCGGTAGAAAATAAGGATGTCTTCAATAATATCCTGAACCTGACCGGCGCACTTCGTACCTACGATATCGACTGTGAGGAGATTCAGTACGATTCACTTCTGAATGCCACACTCCGCATCGGCGACATCAGCGTCCGCCTCGGCAGTAATAAGGACATGGAGATGAAAATCTCGACGCTGCATGATATCCTGCCCCATCTCAGTGGACGGAAGGGGGAGCTGAATCTTTCAGATTATTCGGAGACCTCGGATCATGAGTCCTATATTTTCAAGGAAAAGACGGGCTGATCTGCGCATAACAGCACCGTTTTCTGCGCATAACGACGGCTGAAGTTATAAAAAAGTAAGAAATAATGTGAAAATTTCGATAGAGCTCCACTTCTAAGCGTGGTAATATTATATGGACTAAGCTATTGCAATCTGATAGCTTTGTTTGTATATTATCTTATTGTGCAGTCATATGCGTATGTGGCCGCAGTAAAACAGGTTATCTTATATAATGAATATATATGAGGGATTGAAGGAGGAAGATTATGCTTGAGATTAAGCTTCCTGAGTCAGAGGCAGCTGCAAAGATTATCGTCGTAGGTGTTGGTGGCGCAGGTAACAACGCGGTAAACCGCATGGTGACGGATGGTATCGTGGGCGTCGAGTTCATCGGCATCAATACCGATAAGCAGGCGCTTCAGTACAGCCAGGCACCGACCACGATGCAGATCGGCGAGAAGCTGACGAAGGGACTCGGCTGCGGCGGCAGACCAGAGGTAGGTGCGAAGGCTGCAGAGGAGAGCTCTGAGGATATCACCGCTGCACTGCAGGGTGCCGATATGGTATTCGTTACCTGTGGTATGGGTGGCGGAACCGGAACCGGTGCAGCACCGGTCATCGCGAAGATCGCGAAGGATATGGGTATCCTTACCGTCGGCGTCGTGACGAAGCCGTTCCGTTTCGAGGCACGTCAGCGTATGACGAACGCGATTGATGGCATCAAGAAGCTGAAGGAGTCCGTAGACACCTTGATCGTCATCCCGAATGACCGTCTGCTTGAGATCGTAGATCGCAGAACCACGATGCCGGATGCACTGAAGAAGGCCGACGAGGTTCTCCAGCAGGCTGTACAGGGCATCACGGATCTGATCAATGTTCCAGGCCTCATCAATCTCGACTTCGCAGATGTTTCTTCTGTTATGAAGGATAAGGGTGTGGCGCATGTCGGTATCGGCGCAGCCAAGGGTGACGAGAAGGCGACCGAGGCGGTGAAGATGGCGATCTCCAGCCCGCTTCTCGAGACCACCATCGAGGGCGCTACAGATGTGATTATCAACATCTCCGGAGACATCTCCCTCGTAGAGGCAAACGAAGCCGCTTCCTATGTCGAGGAGCTGGCAGGTGATAATGCAAACATCATCTTCGGTGCGATGTATGACGAGAATGCCCAGGATGAGTGTAAGATCACCGTCATCGCAACCGGTATCGAGGATTCCGCGGCGACCAGCTCTGCATTTGATACGCTGAAGAAGCCGGCGCAGCCGAAGGCAGCCGCACCAGCAGCGCAGGCAGCAGAGACCACGGTCAGACCGACCATGCCGAGCTTCCTGAACGGAAACACCAGCTTCCAGCCGCAGCTTCGTCCGACGACTCCGGTGACGGTAGCACCACAGGAGCAGACGCTTGCACAGGGCGCAGCACCGGTACAGCCGCAGCAGCCGACCTTCCGTCCGCAGCAGAATAAGGAAATGTCCATCAATATTCCGGACTTCCTGAGAAACAGAAAGTAATCACTTCAACCCTGAAGATAGAAATGAGAGGCTATGTCTTTACGGCATAGCCTTTTTTGTGCTATGATGATTGACGATTTTGTGTGTGTTTTTAGATTATTGAGGATAGAATGGCAAGTTTAAAAGAAGAAATCGAGAAGAGACGTACGTTTGCGATTATTTCTCACCCGGATGCCGGCAAGACGACACTGACGGAGAAGTTCCTTCTGTATGGAGGCGCGATCAATCTCGCAGGTACCGTCAAGGGGCGTAAGGCAACCAAGCATGCGGTTTCCGACTGGATGGAGATCGAGAAGCAGAGAGGTATTTCGGTTACCTCCTCTGTGCTTCAGTTTAATTATGAAGGAAAGTGCATTAACATCCTGGATACACCGGGACACCAGGACTTCTCGGAGGATACCTACCGGACACTCATGGCAGCCGACAGTGCGGTCATGGTCATCGATGGTGCGAAGGGTGTCGAGCCGCAGACCATCAAGCTGTTCAAGGTTTGTGTGATGCGCCATATCCCGATTTTTACCTTCGTCAACAAGTTTGACCGTGAGGCCCGGGATCCATACGAGCTGCTCGATGAGATCGAGAACGTCCTCGGTATTCACACCTGCCCGATCAACTGGCCGATCGGCTGTGGGCGTAACTTTAAGGGCGTCTATGACCGTGAGACTGAGATGGTGGAGCTCTTTACGGCAAACGCCGGCGGTACGAAGGCCGTGGCCGAGCAGGATGTTTCGGTGAATGATCCTGGCCTCAAGGACATGGTCGGCTTCGAGTATTATGATAAGCTGCAGGAGGACCTGGAGCTTCTCGATGGTGCCTCTGACGAGTATGACCAGGAGCGTGTCGATCGCGGCGACCTGACACCGGTCTTCTTCGGATCGGCGCTTACCAACTTCGGCGTTCGGACCTTCCTGGAGCACTTCCTGAAGATGACGCTGCCGCCACTTCCGAGAAGCAGTGACCAGGGCATCATCAGTCCGGTGGACGAGGCATTTTCTGCCTTCGTGTTCAAGATCCAGGCCAATATGGATCCGAAGCACCGTGATCGTGTGGCATTCATGCGTATCTGCTCCGGTGAGTTTGATGCCGGCATGGAAGTCAACCATGTGCAGACCGGTCGTAAGGTGAAGCTGAGCCAGCCGACCCAGATGATGGCGGATGAGCGTAAGATCGTGGAGAAGGCGTATGCGGGCGATATCATCGGTATCTTCGACCCGGGCATCTTTTCCATCGGTGATACACTGGAGCTTTCCAATAAGAAGTTTTCGTATGAAGGCATCCCGACCTTCGCACCGGAGCACTTCGCACGTGTGCGTCAGGTGGATACCATGAAGCGGAAGCAGTTCGTGA
Source organism: Oribacterium sp. P9 (assembly GCF_046365365.1). NCBI lineage: Bacteria > Bacillati > Bacillota > Clostridia > Lachnospirales > Lachnospiraceae > Oribacterium > Oribacterium sp. P9. The sequence goes on from NZ_JBKEIS010000001.1 coordinate 352,405, forward strand.
AGGGTATCTCGCAGATCGCACAGGAGGGTGCGATCCAGATCTTCCAGGAGTACAACACCGGTATGGAAGAGATCATCGTCGGCGTGGTCGGCGTTCTCCAGTTCGAGGTACTGAGCTTCCGTCTGAAGAACGAGTACAATGTTGAGATCAAGCTCGATCAGCTGCCATATGGTTATATCCGCTGGGTGGAGAACTACACCGAGGTCGACATCGATCATATCCAGGGAACCTCCGACATGAAGATCGTAAAGGATCTGAAGGATCGTCCGCTGTTGCTGTTTGCACACGAGTGGTCCGTCGGTATGGTACTCGAGCGGAATAAGGAACTGAAGCTGACGGAATTCAGCCGGAACTAAGGCGGCTTCTACTATTAAAAACGAAAGCCGGCGGCTGTGCACGCGGGTTTTCGATGAAAAAACTGTCATCTGACAGGAGCTATCATAGTTGAAAGGACAGACTGTTATGAATGAGAAAGTAAATAAGTGGATCGAAGAGCACATCGACGAGTATACAAGGGATCTGATCGATTTCTGCTCGATCAATTCTGTAAAGGGCGCATATGAGGAAGGAAAGCCGTATGGAGATGGTTCCTTCGATGCGCTGAATTTCGGTATCGATCTGGCAGCGAAGTATGGCTTCCCTGTGCAGAGCTACGACGGCTATGTAGGTACCGCCGATTTCGATCCTTCTCTTCCGAGATGCCTCGATATGCTGGCACATACTGATGTCGTACCGGCAGGCGAGGGCTGGACGGTGACGGAGCCGTTCAAGCCGATCGTGAAGGATGGCCGTATCTATGGCCGTGGCACCTCCGATGATAAGGGACCGCTTCTCTGTGCGCTGTATGCGATGCGTGCACTGAAGGAGACCGGTGTCGAGCTGAAGAAGGGCGTTCGTCTCATCATGGGTGCGGACGAGGAGACCGGCTCCGGTACCGATATCGCGAAGTACTATGCGACCGAGCCGGAGGCTGAGATGACCTTCTCTCCGGATGCCGAGTTCCCGCTCATCAACATCGAGAAGGGCCAGTTCCGTGGCACGATTTCGAAGACGGTAGAGGAGTCGACCGCACTCCCACGTCTCGTTTCACTCGAGGCAGGTCTTGCACTGAATGCCGTTCCTCAGAAGGCGACCCTTCGTTTCGAGGGTCTCGATATGAACCTCGCAGAGGCACCGATGAACGAGGTCAGCGAGCTCTGCGGTGTAGAGTGCACACAGACCGGTGTGGATGAAATCACCATCGTCGGTGTATCTGCACATGCGTCTACCCCAGAGGGTGGTAAGAACGCAGGTCTCGCTGCGATGATCCTGGCGACGAAGCTTCCGCTCGCTGCCTGTGCACAGATCGATGCGATTAAGGCTATGCTGGAGATCTTCCCGTGGGCGGAGACCGACGGTGCGCACCTCGGTATCAAGATGGAGGATGCGGAGTCCCATGCACTGACCTGTACACCGGACCTCTATCATGTGGATCCGTGCTATGTCGAGGTGAAGTTCGACAGCCGTACACCGGTGATGGCGACGAAGGAAAACTGTCAGGATGCAGCGGAGAAGACGGCGCATGCCCATGGCTTCGACTTCGAGACCCCGGGTATGATTCCGCCACACAGAGTGGCTGCAGACAGTGAATTCGTTCAGAAGCTGCTTCGTGCCTATGAGCAGGTGACTGGTCTCAAGGGTGAGGCGATGGCTATCGGCGGCGGTACCTACGTTCATGACATCAAGAATGGTGTGGCCTTCGGTGCGGTTCTTCCTGGCATCGACACGCACATGCATGGTGCGGATGAGTTTTTCGATCTCGAGAACATCGTGCTGGCGACCAAGGTCTATGCAGAAGCCATCATCGAGCTCTGCTCATAATACATAAAGAAACATCGAGAGTTGAGTCCGCTATAGGCACGCCCTATAGCGGACTATTGTTATTATGTATTTGCTTTTAGCTTATAGAAGTCGTAAACTGTGGACATTAAAAAGAGGCGGCGAGTGAAAGACGTCGAACCCGCGGCCTCGGGAGGATGTAGTATGGCAAAGGGTGATAAGATCATCCGGATGGTGAATATGGGCAAGACCTTTCACACCTCGAGTGGGGACGTGAATGCGCTCGATGACATCAATCTGGACATTCTGGAGGGCTCGGTACAGGGTATCATCGGTCTCTCCGGTGCGGGCAAGTCGACACTGGTCCGCTGTATCAATTATCTGGAGGTCCCGACGAGCGGACAGGTTCTCTTCGAGGGAAAGTCCCTCGGGGATATGAGTGATAAGGAGGTCCGGGAGGCACGTCGTAAGATGGGCATGATCTTCCAGCAGTTCAACCTGCTGGATCAGCGGAATCTTCTTCGGAATGTTACCTTCCCGCTGGAGATCGCAGGGGTCGAGAAGAAAAAGGCACAGGAGCGGGCGATGGAGCTGCTGAAGCTCGTCGGCCTCGAGGACAGGGTGAAGAACTATCCGTCCCAGCTGTCAGGTGGACAGAAGCAGCGAGTGGCGATCGCCCGGGCGCTCGCGACGAATCCGAAGGTGCTCCTCTGTGATGAGGCGACCTCGGCGCTGGATCCGAAGACCACGAAGCAGATCCTCGATCTTCTGAGGAAAATCAATCAGGAGATGGGCGTCACGGTCATCGTCATCACGCATCAGATGTCCGTCATCGAAGCCATCTGTGATAATGTCGCCATCATTGACCACAGTCACATCGCGGAAAGCGGTCCGGTATCGGAGGTCTTCAGTAATCCGAAGACAGAGATCGGACGCCGTCTGATCCTCGGGGATGGCAATGCCAATGCGATCCAGCCGGTGAACTTCGGCGACAGCGCGAATCCGAAGATCCGTATCATCTTCGATGGACAGAAGGCACATCGCCCGATCATCTCGGACATCGTACTGAGCTGCAACGCGCCGGTCAATATCCTCTTCGCCAACACGAAGGAGGTAGAGGGCCAGGCCGTCGGACAGATGGTCGTAGAGCTTCCGGACAGTGTGGAGGAGGCAGAACGCATCACCCACTATCTGAGATCGAACGATATCCGCTTTGAGGAGGTGAAGTAAGATGGATGCATCATCGATTTCCATGTATCTGAAGGAAACCTGGGCCACCATATATATGACCCTGATCTCGAGCAGTATCTCGTACCTGATCGGTATCCCGCTGGGCGTGATCCTGGTGGTGACAGATAAGGATGGCATCCATCCGATGACACCGGTTCATACGGTGCTCGGGGTGCTCATCAACATTTTCCGCTCGATTCCGTTCCTGATCCTGCTGGTGATGGTGCTGCCGCTGACGAAGATGCTCGTCGGCACGACACTGGGACCGAAGGCCATCATTCCACCGCTGATCATCGCATCGGCACCGTACATCGGACGTATGGTGGAGTCGAGTCTGAAGGAGGTCAATGCTGGCGTCATCGAGGCAGCGAAGTCCATGGGTGCGACGAACACGCAGATCATCTTCAAGGTGCTGCTGCCGGAGGCGAAGCCGAGTCTTCTCGTCGGTGCAGCCATCTGTATCACGACGATCCTCAGCTACTCGGCGATGGCCGGCTTCGTCGGTGGTGGCGGACTCGGTGCGATCGCACTGAACTATGGCTACTATCGTTATCAGACCGACATCATGCTGATCGCGGTCGCAGTACTGGTGATCCTCGTACAGATCATTCAGGAATTCTGGATGCGCTTAAGTGCGAAAACCGATAAGCGGGCCAGAAATTAACATTTGTATATCCCACTGGATATAAATAAACGATGCATATGGTATCGAAGAACCGGTCGAGGACCGGTGAGGAGGAAAAAATTATGAAGAAGAACATCACACTTGCACTTGCTGCTGTTCTCGCTGCTGCATCCCTTGCAGCCTGCGGTTCATCCAGCACACCAGAGGCAACCACTGCAGCTGCTACGACCGCCGCTGCAACCGAGGCAGCGACAGAGGCTGCAACGGAAGCGACGACAGAGGCTGCTGAGACGACCGCCGCTGCTGCAGAGGCATCCGACGCCATCGAGCCGCTCGCTGAGCCGGTCGACATCAAGATCGGTGCGACACCAAGCCCACACGCAGAGATCCTCGAGGCAGCGAAGGATGACCTTGCGGCCGCTGGTGTAAACATTGAAATTGTGACCTACAACGATTATGTACAGCCGAACCTCGCGACCGAGCAGGGTGAGATCCAGGCAAACTACTTCCAGCACCAGCCATACCTCGATGACTTCAATGCAGAGAACAGGACCAGCCTCGTATCTGTAGGCAAGATCCACTATGAGCCGTTCGGTATCTACGCCGGCAAGTCTTCTGATCTCGCAAACATCGCCGATGGTGCACAGATCGCGGTTCCGAACGATACCACCAACGAGGCACGTGCGCTTCTCCTCCTGCAGGATAACGGCATCATCACCCTGAAGGATGGTGCTGGTCTCAAGGCCACCAAGCAGGATATCGTCGAGAATCCGCACAATGTAGAGCTCCTCGAGGTAGAGGCTGCGCAGATTCCGAGATCGGTTGATTCCGTAGATTTCGCTTGCATGAACGGTAACTACGCGATCGAGGCTGGCTTCAAGCCGTCCGACGCACTGGTTCAGGAGGATCCGAACTCCGAGGCTGCACAGACCTATGGTAACATCGTCGCTGTAGCAGAGAAGGATAAGGACGCGGACTGGGCGAAGAAGCTCGTCGAGGTTCTTCAGTCGAAGAAGGTTGCAGATTTCATCAACGAGAAGTATGAGGGCGGTGTCATCCCTCTTCAGTAAAACGGATCGTGCAGACAGGAAGCAGCCATCCGTGTTGATTTCGACTGCATTGGCCAGAAAAAAGTGAACAGGCGACAGGCTCTGGAGAAAGCTCCAGGGCCTGTTTTTTCGTGCGTTCGACGAGTCACGCGGGCGCGTGAAGCGGACGGATATAAAAAAGAGAATGGAAAGAGCGGGTGCCATAACTTTTGCATTTGACCCTTCCTATTTTGCTCCTGTCGTAGTATAGTAGACTCTGCACACAAGATATAGTATATGAGCAGTAGTATAAAAACAATATTTTGCAAACCGTTAACTATAAAAAAGAAAAATCCGTCGGACGGAATAAAAGAGAAAAGGGAGAACAGTCATGGGAACACAGGAAAAGGACCTCGCGTCGAGGCAGAACGTCATCAAGCGAAATGGTAAGGAGGTAAACTTCGATATCTCGAAGATCGCGAATGCGATCCGGAAGGCGAACAAGGAGGTCGAGCCGATCTACCAGATGAATGAGTACCAGATCGAGGGCATCGCGGAAAACGTAGCGGGCCAATGCGCGAAGCTGGACCGTGCGGTTTCTGTCGAGGAGATCCAGGATATGGTCGAGACCGGCATCATGGAGATGCGTGGCTATGAGGTCGCACAGAAGTACGTGCGCTATCGCTATACCCGTGAGCTGGCGCGTAAGGCGAATACCACCGATGAAGAAATCCTGTCCCTTCTCGATCAGTCAAACGAGGAGGCGAAGCAGGAAAACTCGAATAAGAATCCGGTGATCAACTCCACACAGCGTGACTATATGGCCGGCTATGTATCGAGAGACCTCACCAACCGTGTGCTTCTCCCGGAGGAGATCACGAAGGCACACCGCGAGGGCATCATCCACTTCCATGATTCTGATTACTTCGCACAGCGTGAGCACAACTGTGATCTCGTGAATCTCGAGGATATGCTGCAGAACGGCACCGTGATCTCCGGCACCATGATCGAGAAGCCGCACAGCTTCTATACGGCCTGCAATATCACGACACAGATCATCGCGCAGGTGGCATCGAACCAGTATGGCGGACAGTCCTTCACCCTCAGCCACCTGGCACCGTTCGTGGACGTATCCCGTCAGAAGATCACGGGCCGCGTGCTGGAGGAGAATGCAGAGGCCGGCGTGAGCATGACCGACGAGCAGGTACGGAAGGTCGTGGAGAAGCGCCTGGAGGAGGAGGTCGTACGTGGAGTACAGACCATCCAGTATCAGATGATCACCCTCATGACCTGTAACGGCCAGGCACCGTTCGTTACGATGTTCATGTACCTCGATGAGGTACCGGCGGGGCAGACCCGTGATGACCTCGCGATGGTCATCGAGGAGGTTCTGAAGCAGCGCATGCAGGGCGTCAAGAATGAGAAGGGTGTCTGGATCACACCGGCCTTCCCGAAGATCATCTACGCACTGGATGAGGACAATATCTATCCGGAGAGCAAGTACTACTACCTGACGGAGCTGGCAGCGAAGTGCACCGCGAAGCGCATGGTACCGGACTACATCTCAGCGAAGAAGATGCGGGAGTATAAGGGCGATGTTTATCCGTGCATGGGCTGTCGTTCCTTCCTGACACCGGATAACGAGCAGCAGCCGGAGGGCCTCTGCAACGATGATAATAAGGCCGATGCCGGCAACTTCGTGAAGGGTCAGCATAAGTATTACGGCCGCTTCAACCAGGGCGTGGTGACGATCAACCTCGTGGACGTGGCCTGCTCCGCCCATGGCGATATGGAAGCCTTCTGGCGCATCTTCGATGAGCGCCTGGAGCTCTGCCATCGTGCACTCCGTATCCGTCATGAGCGCCTGATGGGCACCACCTCGGATGTCGCACCGATCCTCTGGCAGTATGGTGCACTGGCTCGTCTCAAGAAGGGCGAGAAGATCGATAAGCTTCTCTTCGGAAACTACTCCACCCTGTCCCTCGGCTACGCCGGCCTCTATGAGATGTGCGTACGCATGACCGGCAAGTCCCATACCGATCCGGAGGCGAAGCCGTTTGCACTGAAGGTTATGCAGCATCTGAATGACAAGTGCGCCGAGTGGCGAAAGGAAGAAAACATCAGCTACTCACTCTATGGCACACCGATGGAGTCGACGACCTACAAGTTTGCGAAGGCCCTCCAGAAGCGCTTCGGTATGATCGAGGGTGTTACGGATCACAACTACATCACGAACTCCTATCATGTGAATGTTCGTGAGAAGATCGATGCCTTCACGAAGCTGAAGTTCGAGGCGGATTTCCAGAAGCTGTCACCGGGCGGTGCCATCTCCTATGTCGAGGTGCCGAACATGCAGAACAACATCCCGGCGGTGCTCAGTGTCATGAAGTTCATCTACGACAACATCATGTATGCCGAGCTCAACACGAAGTCGGACTACTGTGAGTGCTGCGGCTACGACGGTGAGATCCAGATCATCGAGGATGAGCATGGAAAGCTCGTCTGGGAGTGCCCGAACTGCGGAAACCGTGATCAGACGAAGATGTCGGTTGCGCGTAGAACCTGCGGCTATATCGGCACTCAGTTCTGGAACCAGGGACGGACACAGGAAATCAAGGATAGAGTGCTTCACCTGTAAATCTATAACTCTATCTCAAATATAATAACGCTATCGCAAGTAAGACGCAGAACAGCTGGATCAGGTGACCGGTCCAGCTGTTCTGGAAACGGCGGGAGGTGCAGAGGTGCATTACGCAGAAATAAAGTATTTTGATATCGCGAACGGTCCGGGGGTTCGAGTGAGCCTGTTTGTTTCGGGCTGCACACATAAGTGCCCGGGCTGCTTCAACGAGATCGCCTGGCCGTTTGATTATGGACAGGAATTCACGAAGGAAACGGAGGATGAGATTCTCCGGAACCTTGCAGACCCGGCATACCAGGGTCTGACGCTGCTCGGCGGGGAGCCGATGGAGCCGCAGAACCAGCCGGCCGTGCTGTCCCTCGTACGCCGCTTTAAGGCCCTGTATCCGGAGAAGGATCTCTGGTGCTTCAGCGGTTACCTCTATGACCGCGATCTTCTCGGAAAGATGGTGACAGAGGTGCCGGAAACGAAGGAGCTTCTAAGCTACATCGATGTTCTCGTGGATGGGCCGTTTATCATGGCGGAGAAGGATGTGACCCTGCTGTTCAAGGGCTCGTCAAATCAGCGGACCATCGATGTGCAGAAGTCGCTGCAGGCCGGCCACATCATACAGTGGGATCCGGGTGAAGACACAACAATTTCACATACGGCACATCTCTAGATGTGGTATACTTATGGAGCTGTGAAGAACAGCTCCGTTTTGATTATGCACGCAAAGCGTCCGGCTTCGTACCTGCTTCGGCGGGTGAAGACGATGTCGGATAGCTGGATGAAAGGAACATGCGTGCATGCTGAAGATATCCATGGAGGATAGAGCCTATGATGACAAATACTCAGATTCGTGCCTTCGCCCGGAACCAGCTGCGTGGCAACTGGGGCGCGGTGATCGGTGCCGGCTTTCTGATTCTGTTTTCGATGTTCGCATATTTCGTAGTGCTGTATGCGGTCGTTGTTCTCGGCAGCTTTTCGCCGCTGTTCGGGCACTCCACCGTCTGGTCACTTCGGATGGATCCGGCTGTGCCACTCGCCATCCAGACACTGCTCGGCATCGTGATCGCCGCGCTCCTCTTTCTCGGGCTCTGGCTCTATGCCGGCCTGTCACTGGGGATGCAGCAGATGTATTTCGCGGTCGCACGTGGCCGCCGCGTCCGCGTGACGGATGTGTTTCATGGCTTCCGGAACCTTCCGCACATGACGCACTTCTTCGGTACGCTTCTCGTGATCTGGTTCATCCAGATCGTGCTGGAGATCCCACAGATCATGATCGGGCATCACTACGGTACCGGCACCTTCGATTACCGCGTGACGCAGACGATCACGAGCTTCATCGTGTATGTGATCGGTCTGTACCTCTCGATGGCAGCGCTGGCCTCCGCGGACCATCCGTCGATGCGCGCCTGGACGGCACTCCGAACCTCGCTTCATATGATGCGAAATAAGAAGATGAAACTGCTCGGTCTGTATCTCAGCTTTTTCGGCTGGGTACTGCTCATGGTCTTCACCCTCGGTCTCGCCGGCATCTTCGTGCAGCCCTACCTCAGTCAGGCGGTGACGATCTTCTACCTCAGCGCCTATAGTGATGACTATCCGTCCGGTGTCGAGGAGGCAGAGTACCGCGAGGTGGAGGAGGCAGACTATCGTGAAGTGAAGGAGCCTGCCGATCGGGCGACGCAGGATACGGGCGTCCACCCGAGCGATGAGAAAACCGCATCTCGAAGCTTCGATGATGTACGTAGAGAATATACGCAGGAAAGCGTAGGAACAGACACGGATACAGAAGGAGAGAATCTATGAAGTGCCCGTTTTGTAATGCAGAGGATACCCGGGTCATCGACTCCAGACCGGCGGATGAGAACACGGCCATCCGTCGGCGCCGCCAGTGCGAGCTGTGTGGCAAGCGCTTCACCACCTATGAGAAGCTCGAGACCATGCCGATGATGGTGATCAAGAAGGACCAGAGTCGCGTGCCATACGATCGCTCGAAGATCGAGGCCGGCATCATCCACAGCTGCCACAAGCGCCCGATCTCCACGGCGCAGATCAACCGGATGGTGGACGAGATCGAGAACGAGATTTTCTCGACCGGGGAGAAGGAGGTTCCGACCTCCCGCATCGGAGAGCTCGTCATGGATAAGCTGAAGTCCGTGGATCAGGTCGCCTATGTCCGTTTCGCCTCGGTTTACCGGGAGTTTAAGGACGTGAACACCTTCGTGGAGGAGATCGGTAAGCTGCTTACGAATCAGGCACAGCACAGCAGTGCGGAGTAAGCGCAGGACAAGCGTAGACGAGACAGAATAAGGCGGAGAGAGTATGGAAAAAGTGAAGGTATGTGTTCCGATTACCGGACAGAATCAGACAGAGATTGAGCAGCAGGCCCACGCCATCGCAGCGACCGACGCGGACGTCGTGGAGTGGCGTTTCGACCTCGCGATGGCGCTCTATCCGTCGGTACAGGGGGCCAATGCACACACTCGGGATGCCGCGGAAGATGGCAGCAGTGCAGAGATCGATGCGGCTTCGGAGGACGCCCGGCAGCTGCAGGCGATGATCGCACGCCTTCGGGCACTGCTTCCCGGAAAGGAGCTGCTTTTCACGATCCGTACACAGCGACAGGGAGGAAGCTTCCCGAACGATGCGGCAGCGTACCGGCGGTTCTGCACCCTGGCGCTTGCATCCGCGCGGCTCGATTACCTCGATCTCGAGGATACGACACCGGCAGAGGACAGCCGTGCGCTGATGACGCTTGCCCATGAAATGGGCGTTCGCGTCATCGCGTCCTACCACGACTTCGAGAAAACACCGGCGGTCGAGGAAATCCTCGAGAAGCTTCGCGCGCTTCGGGCGACGGGCGCCGATATCCTGAAAGCGGCCTACATGCCGACGAAAACCTCGGATGTCGCCACGCTTCTTCTAGCGACGGCCCGTTTCCGGGAGGAGGATGCGGCGACGCATCCGCTCATCACGATGTCGATGGGAGAGATCGGTCAGATCAGCCGACTCGTCGGTGGGGCCTTTGGCTCCATGCTCACCTTTGCGACGGTCGGAGAGAGCAGTGCACCTGGACAGATGCCGATCGAAGCGGTGCGGGCAGCGCTGACACAGCTTTCGCTTCATTAGTGATGGAGAGACCGGAGGGCTGGCGACAGAAGAGTGAAGCTTCTGCTGCCAGCCCTTTTTGTGCATCCAGGGGAACAGTGTATGGCCATATTTACCAGTTATGATTGTAAAAGCAAATGTCTTATGGTAATATGTTACGGTATTCAACATTGAATCCTGCTCTGCTTACGCAGGATTCATCCAGGTAGCTCCTGGAACGTCATATCAAAATGGAACGTGCTGCTTCGTTCCAATCATATTAAAGGGGGATTTTAATATGGCAGAAGACAAAAACTCTAGAAGTGGGCTCTGGCTCGGTGGCCTTCCTTGGTGGCAGGCTCTCATTTGTATCGTACTGGTACTTCTTCCGGTCTATGTGACGAAGATGAAGGACGGTAACCCGGTGATGCTGGCCGCAACGACCATGACATCGGTACTGGGTATCTGCTTCGGCTTCGCAGTCATCTTTAACGAGATCGGTGAGCGTGTTCCGATCTGGAATAAGTACATCGGTGGCGGACTTCTCGCAACCTTCTTCGGTGTCGCTCTCCTCAGACAGTTCGGTCTGATTCCGGAGGCAGGACTCGATGCAATCAACTCCTTCATCTCAGATGATGCGAATTTCCTTGAACTCTTCATCGTTATGCTGATTGTCGGCTCTGTGCTTTCACTTGAGCGTGACATCCTGATCCGTTCCTTCGCAGGTTATATCCCAGCGATCCTCGGCGGACTTCTCGCAGCAACGATTCTCGGTGGTATCACAGGTGCCATCTTCGGTATTCCGTTTGCAGATACCCTGATCAAGTACACACTTCCGATCATGGGTGGTGGTAATGGTGCAGGTGCCGTTCCGCTCTCTCAGATTTATGAGCAGGTAACCGGTGATGCTGCAGCGAACTACTATTCCTTCGCGATCATCGTACTGACCATCGCAAACATCTTCTGTATCATCGCTTCCGCAGCGCTGAACGCACTCGGTGAGAAGGTTCCGACCCTGACCGGTGATAAGAAGACCCTGATCCGTGGTGCAGAGGAGCTTGCAAGAGACGATCAGAAGGTGAAGACCGACAACAACGACCTCGCAGGCGCACTTCTTCTTGCATTCGCATGCTTCGCTGTCGGCGAGCTCATGAGCGGTAAGATCCTTCCGAAGATCGCAGGTGCACCGATTCATAAGTATGCGTACATGATCGTGTTCGTCGTTATCCTTGCAGCAACCGGTCTCATCCCTGCCAGAGTACGTGCTGGTGCGAAGAGACTGCAGAGCTTCTTCTCCGGTCAGCTCGGTATCATCATCATGGTCGGCATGGGCGCAGACTTCAACCTCGCAGAGCTCTTTAACGCGATCGCTCCGAAGAACATCATCATGGCACTCATGATCGTGATCGGTGCCATCATCGGTTCCGCAGCGGTTGGTTACCTCGTAGGCTTCTATCCGATCGATTCCGCGATCACCGCTGGTCTTTGCATGGCAAACCGTGGTGGTAACGGCGACCTCGCGTGCCTCGGTGCTGCAGACCGTATGGATCTGATCGCTTACTCACAGCTTTCTTCTCGTCTTGGTGGCGGTATCGTCCTCATCATCGCAGCCTTCGTATTCTCCTTCATGCTGTAATACGCGCTGTAGAGAAACTGACAATTGAATATGGCAGAACCATAAGCAGCTGGTTCAGTATGGGTCGTCCATCGCGGGCGACCCTTTTTGATAAGAGCTTCATCACATCCATAAAGGGGGATTTTCTATGATCGTTTACTACAAGCGGATGGCGAACGCCATCATGCTTCTCGGCGCGGTGCTCGGCGGTGTCTTCGGCCTCATCTATTTTCACGGGCGGATTCTGAATAATCCGGATAAGACAGCGGTGTTCGTCTGGGCACTCTGGGTATTCACCGGCGTCATCGTCGGGCGTCTGCTCGCCGCGATGCTCGCGAATAAGCGTCTGCAGGCCGTGCAGAAACAGCTCTATACCGATACGGATCCGGCCGGCTTCCTGCAGAACTTCGAGGCGGTCAATGCCCGTGTCCCAAAGAATCTCGCAGAGTATGCGAACGGTCAGCACTGGATTTCCTTTGCGAAGGAAGCGCTCGGTGATTTCGAGGGTGCCTGGGATGCGGTGAAGGATCTGAAGCCGGACGAACTTCGTATCCATGCGCTGACGAGCTCTGCTCTCATCGTAAATCAGAAGGCAAATCTGCAGATTCTGCGCGGTGATCTCGAGGCGGCGAGCTTTCAGATCGAGGATCTGAAGAAGCTGAAGGTGGTTTCGGAAAAGCGTGCCGCACGGCTCGCTGAAAACCTCGCGCAGCAGATTCGTGTGCATGAGGCGCGGATCGCGGCGGCAGAGGGACGCCTGGATGCGGACATCCCGTATCTCGAGGAGGAGGTTCAGTACGCCGGAAATGCCATCTACCGGAAGGAGATGCAGCTTGAGCTCGCCGAGTATGCGCTTCGTACCGGTGATCAGGAGAAGGCGAATGCTTATCTTGAGGCCATCATCGCAGACCGGAAGGGTCTGTATACCGAGAAACGCGCCGATGAACTCCTCGCACATCCGGAGGCATATACGAAATATACGAAGGCCTTCCGCGACGAGCACGGTGAGAAAATCGGCGAAGAGGACAGTGACGGCTTCGTGGTTATCCGGGAGTGATGACCGGTGCGTCTTTTAAGCGTAAGCGTTCAGCTAAGGGGCCCCTTAGCTGAACTGTTACCCGAACGATAAAGAGAATAGAGAAAAAAGTGGATTTATCTTGCAAGATATATGAATATCTGCTATGACTAATATGTTTGCGGGTTCTGATGGACCTGCTTTTTATGCGTTTTATCATATCTGCCATGGGGCAGGAGGGGTAGAAATGAAAATCGAAGCGAAGAGGGATCTGCGCCGTCTGATTACCGTGGTGCTGGCCTCGCTCTTGATGGCGATCAATATCAAAACATTTGTCCGTACCGGTGGACTCTATCCGGGTGGTGCGACGGGACTGACGATCCTGATCCAGCGTATCAGCCAGATGTATCTGCCACATGAGATTCCATACTCGCCGATCAATATCCTGCTGAATGCGATCCCGGTCTATATCGGTTTCCGCTTCATCGGAAAGAAGTTCACCTTCTTCTCGCTGATCATGATTCTCCTGACCGGCTTTTTCACCGATATGATGCCGGCGCATGTAATCACCTATGACACCCTGCTGATCGCCGTCTTCGGCGGTATCATCAACGGTGTGGTCATCAGCCTCTGCCTGAGTGTAGATGCGACCACCGGTGGTACGGATTTCATCGCCATCTACCTCAGCCAGAAGTGCGGCATGGAGACCTGGAACCTGATTCTCGGCTTCAATGTCCTGATTCTCGGTGCCGCTGGTGTGCTTTTCGGCTGGGATAAGGCGCTGTATTCGATCGTGTTCCAGTATGTGTCCACCCAGACCCTGCATACCCTCTACCGTGATTTCCAGCGCCAGACGCTCTTTGTCGTTACGGATAAGGCAGAGGAGATCGCGAAGATGATCTTCGATGAAACCCATCATGGTGCGTCCATCATGCACGCCGAGGGTTCCCATGAGCATAAGGATCATCAGGTGCTCTACTCCGTCATCGCGGCGGACAGCGCCCGTCATGTGATCAAGCGCATCCGTGATATCGATGCGCATGCCTTCGTGAACTCCATCCGCACGACCGAGCTCTCCGGACGCTTCTACATGAAGCCGAAGGATTAAATCTGAATAAACGTAAAAGCCGCGCACAGTCGTATGCTGTGGGCGGCTTTTTATGTCCGGGCAATGTCTCCGGCGGGTATGTCATCTCGTCACGGGAATTTCGTGCTTCGCCCGGCGACTCCGGGCGGCGAGGACGGGAGTCTCAGCTGAATTTCTTTCGGAGAATCTCGAGCAGGTACTCGTCGGCCTTCGAGAGAAAGGCACCCTTCAGTGTCGCGATGCAGAGATCCCAGTAGGCCGGGTAGGAGGCATCGATCGAGAAGAAGGCCGGCGGGTTTTCGAAACTGTTTGCGGCGACATACTCGGATGGGAGCATGGTCACGCCCATGCCCTCGGCGGCGAGCTTCTCGAGGCTCATGTAGTTTCGGCACAGAAGGCGGATCTCTGGCTGGATCCCGGCCTTCCGCAGCACGGAATCCGTGACATGGCGGATACGCTGCTCCTTATGCAGCGTCAGCAGCGGCTGGTCGGCGAGCAGCTTTACATCCAGCACCGGATAAGGATAGCCCGGCGTCGGTACAGCCTTTTCAGTCAGTGGATTATTCCGGGACATCGCGATGATAAAGGAATAGCGCTTCAGTACCTCGTATTGAAGTGACGGGTTCGCGAGCACATCGTAGACCGGCGCATGCATGATGGAGAAGTCCATCTCGCCGGAGATCAGATGCTGCTCCTGCGGTTCAGTGGAGCCCTCGAACAGGTCGATGGAGATGCCCGGATAGAGTGCATTGTACTCTGGAAGAATCTGCGGCAGGACGATCGCACCGAGGTGATGCGTGACACCGAAGCTGATATGACCGACCTTCAGATCATTGATATCCGTGATTTCCGATGAGAAGTCATCATAGATCTTCAGCACCTGGCAGGCCATCTGATAGTACTTTTCACCGGCGAAGGTGAGCTTCAGACCATCGGGGCTGCGCACGAAGATTTTCGTGCCGATCGAGTCCTCGATGCGCTGCAGTGACTGCGAGAGCGAAGGCTGCGTGACGAAGAGCTTCTTTGCAGCCTTCGAGATATTGCCGGTGTCGGCGGTGGTTTTTACATAGAGAAGTTCACGTGTGGTCATAATCTATCCTTCCATCTGGTTTACGTGCGGCGGAAAAACATGCCTGCTGCTCCCGAAAGATACAGATGTATACCGGGAGTTCATCACTGCCTTTGCGTTTTATACAAACAGATAAACTTAACTGTACCACAGCCGGAATCAATATGCTAAGATAAATTGCATACGAAATAAAATCAGCATTTACGGATGCCGACTGAGAACGAACCGAGAGACGCTATCTTCGATCATTCTCATTACGGGATCATCAGAAAGCAGAAAGAGAAATGATATGAAGAAGAACTATACCGCCATTCTTTTCGACCTCGATGGAACGATCATGGACTCCGGTCCTGGCATCATGAAATCTGTACAGTACGCGCTCGACCACTTCGGCTACCCGAATGAGCCGGAGGAAAAGCTTCGGAAGTTTGTCGGCCCGTCCCTTATGGACAGCTTCACAAACTTCTATGGCATGAATCCGCAGGACGCGGAGCGTGCCGTCGCCCTCTACCGCGAGGTCTATCCGACTGATGGCATCTTTGACGCCACCCCATATGCCGGTATCGAGGACGTTTTCCGTGCGATTCAGGCGAGTGAGCGTAAGCTCGTCCTCGTGACCTCGAAGCCGCACATCTTCGCAGAGCGTATCCTCGAGCACTTCGGCTTCGCGCCGTACTTCTGCTATCAGACCGGCCCGGAGCTTGGTGACCATGACAGCCGGAAGGCACGCCTCATCAACCGGGCCGTCGAAGCGCTTAAGCTCGACAAGGCGGACTGCGTCATGATCGGTGACCGCATGTTTGATATCGAGGGTGCCGTCGAGGCAGGTGTCGATTCCATCGGCGTCACCTACGGCTTCGGCGACCGTGCAGAGCTGGTCAATGCAGGCGCCATGTACATCGTGGATTCCCCGAAGGAGATCCTCTCCGTGATCGGGATTTAGTAAAAGGAGAAAGCTATGCTGAAGGATCTGGTATTAAAGGACAGAAGCTATCGTGGCTATCATGAGGATCGCAAGGTGACGAGAGACGAGCTCATCGATATGGTAGATATGGCCCGTCTGACCGCGTCCGGCGGTAACAAGCAGCCACTTAAGTACTATATTTCGACGGAACACGAGGAGGTGGAGGCCATCCTCGCGACGACGAAGTGGGCAGCCGCCCTTCCGGAGCTCCACCTTCCGAAGCCGGGCACGCATCCGACCGCGTTCGTGATCATCCTGCAGGATAGTGACATTCAGCCGAACATGCAGGCGGCGATGATCGACGTCGGCATCGCCGCACAGACGATTACGCTGGCAGCGACGGAGAAGGGTCTCGGCTGCCTCATGATTCGGAACTTCGGTCTGAAGCCACTGACCGAGGTGCTGGGACTTTCGGAGAGTCTCGTGCCGGTGCTGGTCATCGCCATCGGTGCGCCGGCAGAGAAGATCGAGCTGGTTCCGGTACTGGAGAACGGCGACGTGAATTATTATCGCGATGAAAACGGCACCCACTACGTGCCGAAGCGCGCGCTCGAGGACATCGTGCTGGAAAAGGAATAAAATCGATTTTACTCAGTTTTACTTGAGTCAGGTAAAACTGAGTAAACACTGGTAAACTGTAATACGACGGTTGAGCAGATGAAATCTATGAATAAAAGAAACATTCAGGTAAGGACATTCCATTATGGAATGCCCTTATTTGTTAATTGCATTTCCTTTTCACATGCGTGGCACAGTACAATCGAAGTACAGAATGATAAATAAATAACCACTTTCATGACGGATAGTGACATAAGCTATTTCTTTTTGCCCCTGCGTCGCATATGCGAGAATATCTGAGGACAGACGGCCGCATGAAAAGAGTGGATGGAAACATGGTTTATTTCAGGAGGTAAACATGGGCGATTCATTAACGAGAAAGATCATCCGTTCCCACATGGTGAAGGGGTCGATGACAGCAGGTGAGGATGTGTTTGTCAAGGTCGATCAGACGCTCACGCACGATATCAATGCGGTCATGACCTATCTCGGCTTCGAGCAGCTGGGCATTCCGACGCAGGTGAAGACCTCGGTATCGTATCTGGATCATAATCTGCTGTACATCGATTTCAAGACGCCGGACGATCATAACTATCTTAGGACCATCGCAGAGAAGACCGGCGTATATGTATCGAGACCGGGAAACGGTATCTGCCACATGGTACAGACCTCCCGTTTCGCGATCCCGGGTGAGCTTCTGATGGGTGGTGACAGCCATACCCCATCGGGTGGTGCCGTCGGCATGCTGTCGATCGGTGTCGGTGGCATGGACATCACGACCGCGATGGCAGGCATTCCGATGCGTCTTACGATGCCGAAGGTTGTCAAGGTGAACCTCACGGGCAGGCTGAAGGCCGGTGTGAACGCAAAGGAAGTCGTCCTCGAGATGCTTCGCCGTGTCACCATCAAGGGCGGTCTCGGAAAGGTCTTCGAGTACGTCGGCGAGGGTGTAAAGACGCTGTCTGTACCGGAGCGTCTCACCATCGCGAACATGGGTGCGGAGATGGGTGCCACCACCTCGATCTTTCCGGCGGATGAAATCGTGAAGGCGTTTATGGAGGCACAGGAGCGTGGTGAGCAGTATAGAGAATTCCTTCCGGACGAAGATGCAGAGTACGATGAGGAGATGAACCTCGACCTGAGCAGTCTCGAGCCACTCATCGCGCTGCCACATCAGCCGGATAATGTTGTACCGATGAGCACCCTCGAGGAGCATCCGGTGGTCGAGCAGGTCTTCATGGGCTCCTGCACCAACGGCTCCTACAGCGATTTTGCAAAGGCCGCCCTCGTGATGAAGGGACGTCATGTCCATGAAAATCTTCAGTGTACGGCAGGGATCGCCAGCAAGCAGATCTATAAGCAGCTTCTGAAGGACGGCTACCTCGATATGCTGATCGACGCCGGTGTGCGTATCCTGGAGCTGAGCTGTGGACCATGCTGTGCGATCGGTCAGGTGCCACCGACGAATGGTGTCGCCGTTCGTACCTCGAACCGTAACTTCCGTGGCCGCGCTGGTTCACCGAATGCCAATATTTATCTGGTGTCTCCGGAGACGGCGGCAGCAACGGCCATCAAGGGCACATTCGCAACGGCGGAGGAAATCATGGGCGCGGATGTGGAAAAGCTCGCTGCTATCCAGGAGCCGGTACACTACATCGTCGATGATGCGATGATCATCCCGCCACTTCCGGAAGAGGAGCGTGCGAAGGTGAAGGTTCTGAAGGGACCGAATATCGCCTTCCTTCCGGTACCGGAGAAGCCGAAGAAAAATCTGAACGTACGAATCTCATTAAAGGCTGGGGACAATATTTCGACCGATGATATCACACCGGCCGGTGCTGAGTTCTCGTCAATGCGATCAAATATTCCGCTCATGTCGAAGTACTGCTATAACCGTTATGATCCGGAATTTTCAGAGCGTGCAAGAGAACTCGTGCAGTCGATCATCGTTGGTGGTGAAAACTATGGCCAGGGATCCTCTCGTGAGCATGCCGCCATCAACCCGATGTACCTTGGTGTGAAGGCCGTCATCGCAAAGAGCATCGCCCGTATCCATAAGGGTAATCTCATAAATCACGGCGTTGTGCCGATGATGTTCGAGAATCCGGCGGATTACGACAAGCTCGATCAGATGGATGAGCTCGCCATCGATGATTTCACCGCGCAGATTCCGACGAGAGAGGTCATCGTACGCGACGTGACGAAGGAGTTCAGCTTCAAGTGCCGACTCGAGCTTTCCGATGCCGAGCTCGCCGTCGTGCTCGCCGGTGGACAGCTCCGCTATCTGAAGCAGCAGCTCGTCGAGATGGGGGTTCTCAAGGCAGAGGAGCTCGAACAGTAAAGAGAATAGGATGCTGGAAGCGGCGGCTTCGTGACCGCAGAGGCATCGTGAGGATGTCGCGCCGGAAGCATTGGCTATATGGTGTGAAGGACAGGCCGATAGAAAAAACCGGATACGTCGAATCAGTAGAATAGTATGAGGAAAACCTCCCTCGTGATGGTATGATAGATGACATCACGAAGGAGGTTTTTTATGCGGGACAGTGACTGGAAAATCATCTACGAGCTGCATCAGAATCCGAGCATCACGAAGGTGTCGGGGCTTCTCTATAAGTCGCAGTCGGCGATTACGAAGCGACTGCAGTCGATGGAGGAGGAGCTCGCGTGCCGGATCGTGGAGCGGACGCCACAGGGCGTGACGTTTACGAAGGAGGGGGAGTTCCTGTTTCAGATGGCGGAAAAGTATCTGCAGCTGGAAAATGAGACGCAGGAGGGGCTTCGGAAGCTTCGGGAGGAACACAAGGAGACGATTCTTCTCGGGTCAGCGTATACCTATACGAAATACTCACTTTATGATGTGCTGAATCCGTTTACTGCAGCGCATCCGAACATCAGCGTCCGTGTCATCAATAAACAGAGTAATTATCTGTATGAGATGCTGATGGAGGGGAAGCTCGATGCGGCGTTTATCCGCTCGGATTATACGGCGGGCGTCTACCATGAGCTCGTGGACCATACCGCCGCGTACTGCGTGACGCGGGATCCGGTGGATCTCGATGCGCTGCCGTCGATGGAACAGGTGGCCTATCAGACCAATCAGAAGACGATCGGGAAGATCGAAGCGTGGTGGATGGAGCGCTACGGCACGACACTGCCGGAGCCGGCAGAGGATGCGGGCTACATCGAATTTGCATTCCGAAGCATTGCCGCAGGAAACCGGTATCTGCTCTGCTTCCTGCCGGATAATTTCGTCAATGAATTTCAACTGACCCTGACACCGCTTCTCGCGAAGGATGGAAAGCAGATCACGAGAGACAGCTGGTTCATCTATAAGAAGGAGAAGAATCGCCGGGCGGTGGTGGATGAACTGATTCAGTATGTGGAAAAGCATGTAAAGATCCGGGGATGAGCGTCTGTGAGGCTGAGAACAGGAGCCATCTGTTTGAAGGATTTCAACGTTCCGCACATGGAAAGGATGCTGGATGAAGTATGCCACGTCGTATTCGTTTAATGAATCAACATAGAAAATATCTGATGACGTATATATTTTTATATATATTTTACTATATGGATCATCGCCGATATACTTTCACTATAGAAGGAGTGCACACGAAAAGTGCGTTGGGCACTCGGTTATGAATACTGTAGAGCGCCGTTCAGGACGGTGGAAAAAGGAGAGAGACGATGATTACTGAGGAGCAGATCAAAGCAGCAGAGGCCAGATTTGGTGAGCTTATCCGTGCGGAGAATGCACGAATCGAAGCGATGAAGCAGGATAGTGAGGTGAAGGACTTCTCGAAGCTTTCACATATCAAGGTCGGCATCCTGCCAGGCGATGGTATCGGACCGATCATCATGGAGCAGGCTGTTCGTGTAGTAGAGGAGCTTCTGAAGGATGAGATCGCATCCGGTCGTGTCGAGCTTCATGAGATCCCGGGCATGACGATCGAGCGCAGATCCGAGCTTATGGAGTCGCTTCCGGAGGACGTGATGGAAGAGTGCAAGAAGTGTGACGTTCTCGTAAAGGGACCGTTCGTTACACCGAGACCGGGAGATCCGTATCCAAACCTGGTGTCTGCAAACTCACTGCTTCGCAGAGGTCTGAATCTTTTTGCAGCTGTACGTCCGATCAAGATGCCGGATAAGGGCATCGACTGGACCTTCTTCCGCGAGAATATCGAGGGCGAGTATATCTGGGGTAATAAGGGTATCGAGGTGAATGAGGATCTCGGTGTGGATTTCAAGGTCTGCACGAAGCCGGGAGCAGAGCGCATCGCACGTGCCGCGTTCGAGTTTGCACGTAAGAATGGCAAGACCAACGTCACTGTCGTAACGAAGTCCAACATCGTAAAGCTGGCAGATGGTAACTTCCTGAAGACCGTTCACCGCATCGGTGCAGAGGAGTATCCGGAGATCGAGGTACAGGACAAGCTCGTCGATGCGATGGCAGCGAAGATGACCGATCCGGAGTTTAACGCCGGCATCCAGGTGGTGGTTCTTCCAAACCTCTACGGTGATATCGTAACCGATGTCGCAGCCGAGCTTCAGGGTGGTCTCGGCACCGCATCCAGCTCCAACATTGGTAACCAGTATGCACTCTTCGAGGCGATCCATGGTACCGCACCATACCTTATGAGCCACGGCCGCGGAAACTATGCAAATCCATGCTCCCTCATCCGTGCGATGGGCGAGATGATGGCACATATCGGTTATGGTGACCGGAAGGCGATCCTGGATCAGGCCCTCGAGATCTGCACCGTGACCGAGCGCAAGGTCGTACTGACCACCGAGACCAAGGATGCTTCCGCAGCCGAGTTCACCGATTACCTCATCGAGACCATCCAGGGCCTGGAGAAGTAACGGAATCTGGAACAGCACCAGAAACTGTATGAGACCGAAAAGCACATGTTGAAAATCAAAAAGAGTGTATAAGCAGTCTGTATGACTTCGATATGAAATATCGATTATCCATCGAAGAAAAGTCGGCGTATACTAGGGGACAGCTCCTTGTGCCGGACCGAATCGGGTATGCTTCCGAAATCGGGCGCAGCTCAAGGGACAGCCTTTGGGGTATGATGTGAAAGGATATAGAGAATTCTATGGAAAATCTGATCTTCAGTCTCAATGCAACGATGCCGATCTTTCTTATGATGGTACTGGGCTATGCGCTGCACCAGATCGGCTGGCTTGATACAGATTTTGCAAGTAAGTTAAACAAGTTTGTATTTCTGATACCACTGCCGGTGAACCTGTTCGTGCAGGTATCGGCACTCGACATCCGCGAAGCCTGGGATACCCGTTTCGTCGTATTCTGCTTCGTCGCGACGCTGCTGAGCGTCCTCATCGCTGCACTTCTGTCACGGATGCTTCATAACCATGCAGAGCGCGGCGAATTTGTACAGGCGGCGTACCGTTCGAGTGCCTCCCTGATCGGGGTGGCTTTCATCGAGAATATCTATGGTACCGCCGGCATGGCGCCGCTTATGATCATCGGTGCGGTACCGCTTTATAATGTGATGGCCGTCGTGGCACTCAGCCTGACCGATCCGGAGAATACGGGACTCGATAAGAAGACGCTCTCAAAGACCGCCCGTGGTATCGTGACGAATCCGATCATCATCGGTATTCTGGTGGGTCTTCTCTGGTCGCTTCTCCGTATCCCGCAGCCGAAGATCCTGATCACGACCTGCAGCAAGGTCGGGGCACTCGGCACCCCGCTCGGCCTGATGGCGATGGGCGCGATGTTTGATTTTAAGAAGGCCTTCGGCAAGCTGGGTCCGGCCTTCGGAGCCACGTTCCTGAAGCTCATCGGCTTTAATATCCTCTTTCTGCCGATGGCGGTCGCGCTCGGCTTCCGTACCGAGAAGCTGGTGGCGATTCTCGTCATGCTCGGCTCTGCCACGACCGTGAGCTGCTATGTGATGGCGCGGAACATGCACCATGAGGGTACACTGACCTCGTCGGTCGTCATGTTGACGACCCTCTTCAGCGCATTTTCGCTGACGTTCTGGTTATGGCTTGTTAAGACGCTGGGACTGATCTGAACTTCCTTTATTTTTGCTGTATAAAAAAGCCGCCGGTCATCGGCGGTTTTTTTGACATCATTCCTCTTCACGATTTATGAGGAGGCTGATGAATTCTTCCGGAGCAAAAATCGGTAGGGACGATTTGCTGTAGTATTTCATATCTGATTCAGTCGCACCTCTCTTGCTTCTTCAAGTGTCATATCAGCTGGAAGCACACCAAACAGAGACTTTGCAACGTCAATTTTGTCCTGCTGAGGATTCGACAGCTTCGCAACGATTTTTCCATTACGCGTTATATAAATATCTTCCGTTCTGGCAAGCATTAGATACTTTCCAAGATTACTCTTTAATTCCGTAGCCGTGATTGACATGTGAGCGTCCCTCCTTCCTTTTTGTATCTTCATCATACCATCGCCGTACGATTTCTTCAATATTTCGCACATTTTCTACTACTGTTCGTACGATTTGGTTTGGTGTTGGCTTATAGAATGTATCTATGAAAACTGCCTTCTTTAATATATAATAGACTTTGACATTTATCTGACGGAGGCATGCGTATGGACTTCAGGGAGCTGAGCTACATCATCGCGGTGGCGGATCATCATAGCGTGACGGAAGCGGCGAAGAAGCTGTATATTTCACAGCCTTCCCTGAGTTACATCATCTCGAAGGTGGAGGAGGATCTCGGGGTGAAGCTGTTTGACCGGAAGACGAATCCGATCTCGCTGACCTATGCCGGTGAGCGCTATGTGAAGACAGCGCGGGAGATTATGCTGCTGAAGGATAATCTCCGGCGGGAGCTCGCAGATATCGGCCATGGGCAGAAAGGGCGCATCAACATTGGCATCCCGACGGAGCGGGCGGGCTACATGCTGCCGAAGGTGATCGGGCCGTTCCGGGCACAGTTTCCGAATATTGAGATCCATCTTCAGGAATCGAAGTCTGAGGAGATCATCACGAATCTCATGAATGATAAGATCGCTTTCTGCGTGCTGCCGGGTGGTACGGACCATCTGCCGGTCGGCGTGAAGACCGAATACATCTACACGGAGCGTCTCTTCCTCGTCGCCGGGAAAGATATGATTACGAAGGAGATGCTGGTTTCGCCGGGTGGCCCTATGGTGTGCGATGCCTCGAACATCTTGGAGGATCTTCCGGAGGTCGACCTTCGGATGCTCCGGGATCTTCCGTTCATCATCATGAAGCGCGGGCAGTATATCCGCCGGAAGGTAGATGAGGTTTTTCGCCGCTTCGATTTCGTGCCGAAGGAAATCATGGAGGTGTCGAGCTGCATCTCCGCGACGCAGCTTGCTGCCTCCGGGCTCGGTGTGACCATCGTGCCGGAACGTGCCATCGTGCCGTTCCAGAATCCGAACTTCCGTGTTTATAATTACGGTCCGACGCCGGACTGCTGGGAGGTCAATGCGGTCTATAAGGAAAGCATTTACCTCGGCGAGGCAGAGCGCGGCCTGATCGAAACGATGCAGCAGGTGTTTAAAGTAGAAAGAAGGAAAAGCAATAACGGATAGAAAATACTGCATGTGAAATATACAAATCAATATATTTTACTTATAAGAAGGAGCACCCGTATAATTAGACTCAAGTACAGGGTGCTCTTTTGATATCATTTCCTGCGATTCAGGTGATGAGCACCGGAACATCGTAAAAGGAGAAAAGATGGTAACTTTATTTGATCACGGCGTCATCCTCGATGCGGCGGGCAATGTTTCCGACGCCAGTGCGGCACCTTCCCAGGCGGTCGAGGATGGTCGTCAGAAAACCATGGCCTATCGTATCCTGGCGGCTCACAATCACAGTGGCAACATGCAGCATCTCGAGCTGAAGTTCGACAGCATGGTCTCCCCGGACAACAACTATGTCAATATCCTGCAGACGGCATGCGCATCCGGACTCACGAAGTTCCCGATGCCGTATGTGCTGTCCAACTGCCACAACACCCTCTGTGCCGTCGGCGGTACGATCCTGGAGGACGACCATGCCTTCGGCTTATCCAATGCAGAGAAGTTCGGCGGTATCTTCGTGCCGCCTTATCGTGGCGTCCTCCACCAGTACATGCGCGAGAAGATGGCTGGTGGCGGAAAGATGATCCTCGGATCGGATTCCCATACTCGTTACGGGGCGCTGGGCACCATGGGTATCGGTGAAGGCGGTGGAGAGCTTGTGAAGCAGCTGGTGGGGCATACCTATGATCTCGCCTATCCGAAGATCATCGGTATCCGGCTTTGTGGAAATCCGAAACCGGGCGTCGGTCCGATGGATGTGGCTCTCGCACTGATTGCGAAGACCTTCGCAAACGGCTTTAACAAGAACAACGTACTCGAGCTTTTCGGTCCGAGTATCGGAAATCTCTCCATGGAATTCCGTATGGGTATCGACGTGATGACGACCGAATCCGCGGCGCTCAGCTCCATCTGGTGTACCGACGAGAAGACGGAGACCTATCTCGCCGAGCATGGACGTGCGGCAGATTATCAGAAGCTCGAACCCGAAGCCGGTGCCTATTATGACCGCTACATCGAGATCGATATGGATACGGTCGAATCGATGATCGCCCTTCCGTTCCATCCGAGTCATGCGATGCCGATCCGGGAATTCAAAGAGCATATGGAAGAAGTGCTTCATGAAGTCGAGGCAGAAGGCAATAAGATCAAGGGGGACCACGGTGAGCCGTTCCGAATCATGCAGCATGTACATGACGGCGCATTCTATCCGGATCAGGCACTGGTATCCGGCTGTGCGGGCGGACTGTTCGAGAACATCGTCGCCGTCGCGGATATTCTCCGTGCACCACTGAACGATGACGAGAACACTTCAGGCACCGATACCATCTATGGTATCCCGGGCAACGGCCTGAACCTGCACGTGAACCCGGCTTCTCTTCCGGTGATGGAGGACCTGATGCGCCAGGGCATCGGCTCAGAGCTGGCCATCGCCGGCGTTACGATGCGGCCATGCATCTGCGGCCCATGCTTCGGTGTCACCGATACCCCGGCGAACGACCAGCTGAGCATCCGTCATGTGACGAGAAACTACGCGACCCGCGAGGGCTCGAAGCCTGGGCAGGGACAGATGGCGGCGGTATGCCTCATGGATGCGCGTTCGATCGCCGCAACGGTTCGAAACGGTGGGCGGCTGACGGCCGCGACCGAGCTTACGAACGTAAAGTACCGGAACCTTCATCATCATTTTAATGAGAGGATCTATGAGCATCAGATCTACGATAACTATGGTCATGCAGATCCGAAGGTCGAGCTCGTCAAGGGTCCGAACATCGCGGACTGGCCGGAGATGGCACCGCTGAAGCAGCATCTCCTTCTGAAGGTGGCCGGTTCCTATCAGGGCTCTGTCACCACCGATGAGCTGGTGCCATCTGGTGAAGCCAGCTCCTATCGCTCGAATCCGGAGAAGATTTCCGGCTTCACGATGATTTCACGTGATCCGCAGTATGTACCGACGGCACAGGCGATTCGTGCCCTCGAAGCGGCACCAAACCTCGAGCAGGCACCGAAAACATCCAGGGATGCGGGTGATCCGAATGGCGTGACCTTCGGCTCGCTCATGGTTTCCGACCAGATCGGGGATGGCTCCAGCCGTGAGCAGGCGGCCTCCTGCCAGAAGGTTCTCGGCGGCTTCGCAAACCTCGCGCAGGAATACTCTACGAAGCGCTATCGCTCGAACCTGATCAACTGGGGACTGCTGCCGCTTCGCACAGAAGAAAAGCTGCAGCTTCCGGTCGGCAGCTATGTCTACATCGAAGGAATCCGAAGCCTCCTTCGAAGTGGCGCAAGTGAAGTCGAGCTGCATGTACTTGACAGCAGTATACAGGTAGAGAGTGAAGGAGATGTACGTGCATTGAATCCGGCAGAGCTGAAGGCACACAGTGTACAGATCATCCACGCAACGCTCGACACGCTGACGGAGGAGGAAAGAGAAATCCTCATGAGCGGTTGTCTGATCAACCACTATAAAAACGACTGATAAACGAAAAACCGCCGTTGATCGGCGGTTTTTTCTATACACTCGGTTATGATTACGTGAGAATCTCGTGCATGACATCCCGGAGCGCAAGTGTGGCCTTGCTGTGGTAGCGACCCGGTGCCAGTGCCGTCGAGATCTCGATGGTGCCGCCATCCTTCCCGAGGGAGAGGAACTCCGCGTTTCGGAAGTAGTGACGGGAACTGTAGTAGGTGAAGGCGAGCCCCTGCCCGGCAGCTCCGAGCGAGGAAGCCAGCAGGACAGACATATTGTCGTTATACGTGATCGGCGTGAGCTCATTTTTCAGAAAGATACGACGGGCATATTGCCCGAGCATCGTATCGGTACCACAGAGATTAAATTCATAGTTCGCCGCATCCTGAAGATCGACGTACATCGGAATCTGCGAGTTTCCGCTGTGCTGTCGATTTTTTTTCGCTTTTTTCATGATCGGGTGCGTCGGACTCGTGATGAGACAGATCTCGTCGGTCATCAGGTACTCGGATTCGATCCGGCTGTGCTTATCCGGTGTGGCGAGCAGAGCGAGATCGAGATCTCCATTCGTGAGGAGCTGCTCGAGCATACGCGTACGACCATCGACGACCTTCACATGGATGTTTGGATACTTCATATGAAAGGCATTAAGCACCGGCGGCAGCATATAGGATCCCCGAAATGTATTGATGCCGAGAATAACACTGCCGCTTTTCAGATTCGCCGTATCCTGCATCTCGTCCTGGACGCGCTTATACTCCGCCGTCGCCTTATACGCGTACTGAAGTAGCAGCTCCCCCGCCTCCGTCGTACGCACACCACTCGCCGTGCGCACGAAGATTCGGTACCCAAGCGCCCGCTCATAATTCGAGAGAAATTGCGACAGACTCGACTGCGCCATGTACAGACGCTCCGCCGCCCGCGAAATGCTCTTCTCCTCATAAATCGCAATCAGAAAATTCAGATCCTTCAGTTCCATTTGTACGGCACCTCTCTGCTTGTTCTAATAATTATTATTAATTATATCTGTAAATTACAGAATTACGTATTATATCGGAATTATCGATAACTAGTATAGCAGAATATCGGATTCTGCGATATCTGAATATAAGCTATTATTCTTATATAGAGAACATAGATTACTGTTCAGGCATGGGGCCGGACAGCAACATAACAACCCAAGGAGGTACATATGGTAAAGTTACATGAAGGTGGCGTCTACCTGGTGCACGGAAGCGAGATCGTTCCGGCATCGGAGTCCGCAAGAGTCGAGCAGCTGACCGGAAAGGCGGCAAACCAGGAAGAGGCGAAGAAGGGCACGATCGCCTATGGTATCATGAAGTCTCACAATACGGCGGAGACCATGGATCAGCTGAAGATCAAGTTCGATGCGATGGTATCCCACGATATCACCTTCGTCGGCATCATCCAGACTGCACGTGCATCCGGCATGGAGAAGTTCCCACTTCCATACGTGCTGACCTGCTGCCATAACTCACTCTGCGCAGTCGGTGGTACGATCAATGACGACGACCACTACTTCGGACTCTCCGCTGCAAAGAAGTACGGCGGAATCTACGTTCCACCTCATATCGCTGTATGTCATCAGTTCATGCGTGAGAACTTCGCCGGCTGCGGAAAGATGATCCTCGGCTCCGATTCCCATACCCGTTATGGTGCCCTCGGTACCATGGCCATCGGTGAGGGTGGCGGAGAGCTCAGTAAGCAGCTCCTGCAGCAGACCTATGACGTCGCTTATCCGGGCGTGGTAGCCATCTACCTCACCGGTAAGCCACAGCCATTCGTCGGTCCGCACGATGTCGCACTCGCGATCGAACGCGCGGTCTTCAAGAACGGCTATGTCAAGAATAAGGTGATGGAGTTCGTCGGCCCTGGCGTATCCAGCATGACGGCAGACTACCGTAACGGTGTCGATGTCATGACGACGGAAACCACCTGCCTGTCCTCTATCTGGAGAACCGATGCCGCAACGAAGGCGTTCCTTGACCAGCATCACAGAGGTGCAGAGTTTAAGGAGCTGAATCCGGCAGATGTCGCATACTATGACGGCTGCGTCGAGGTCGATCTTTCCAGCATCCGTCCGATGATCGCGCTTCCGTTCCATCCGTCGAACGCATACGAGATCAGCGAGCTCTATGATAACCTCGAGGACATCCTCCGTGCGACCGAGCAGGAAGCCGAGAAGGTCGCAGAGGGCAGAGCCCACTTCACCCTCCTCGATAAGATCACCGCGGATCACCGTCTCCAGGTACAGCAGGGCATCATCGCCGGCTGTGCAGGCGGTAACTATACCAATGTCGTCGAGGCAGCGCATGCACTGAAGAATAAGAACATTGGCGACAGCGAGTTCTATCTCAGCGTCTACCCGTCCTCACAGCCGGTCTATACCGACCTCGACCGCAAGGGTCTCCTCGCTGATCTTATGGATGCGGGCGCGATCATCCGTTCCGCCTTCTGTGGACCTTGCTTCGGTGCCGGCGACACACCGGCGAACAACGCACTCTCGATCCGTCATACGACCCGTAACTTCCCGAACCGTGAGGGCTCGAAGCCGGGCGCAGGTCAGATGTCGGCCGTATGCCTCATGGACGCTCGTTCCATCGCCGCGACCGCTGCAAACGGCGGTAAGCTGACCTCTGCCGAGGAGCTGGACTGCTGGGGCGATATCCCGGAGTACAACTACGATGATAAGGCCTACCAGAACCGTGTATACCAGGGCTGGGGCAAGGCCGATCTCGAGCTGCCGCTTCGCTTCGGACCGAACATCAAGGACTGGCCGGAGCAGGAGGAGATGACCGACAACATCCTTCTGAAGGTCGCTTCGAAGATCCTCGATCCGGTTACCACGACCGATGAGCTCATCCCGTCCGGTGAGACCTCGTCCTATCGTTCGAACCCGCTCGGCCTCGCAGAGTTCACGCTTTCGAGACGTGATCCGGAGTACGTAGCCCGTGCGAAGGCAGTACGTGATCTCGAGGATGCACGTAAGGCCGGTAAGAACGCCGCTGAGGTAGAAGAGGTATTCAAGCTGATCCACCAGATCCCGGGCCAGGAGAACGTACAGGCTTCCGAGGTCGAGATCGGTTCCACCATCTACGCGAACAAGCCGGGTGACGGCTCTGCCCGTGAGCAGGCCGCTTCCTGCCAGCGTGTACTCGGTGCCCTCGCCAACATCACGAAGGAGTATGCAACCAAGCGTTACAGAAGTAACTGCATGAACTGGGGTATGGTCCCGTTCCACCTGAAGGGTGAGCCGGACAGCTTCGAGGTCGGCGACTACATCTACGTACCGGGCATCCGCCAGGCACTCAGCGAGAATAAACTCGACGATATCAAGGCTTATGTTCTGAAGGACGGCCAGGCGACCGAGATCGAGCTCTATGTTCTTCCGATGACGGAGAATGAACGACAGATTGTGAAGGATGGCTGCCTCATCAACTTTAACAGGCTGGGCCATGCCAATGCTTAAAACACGCCATCATCACAGAGCCAGGGCGTTCTGAACTCGCTTCGGATGATGAAAAACGGGGAGATCCATGTCATCTCCCCGTTCGTGTATACAGAATTGTATAAATATAGGAACAACTTATGCCATCCATAATGATATAACTATTTTACTATATCTCCCAACTGCTATATTATGGAATTACCACAAAAAATAAGAATTATCCGGCGCTCTGAAGTGTATAATTACTATAGCTTAAACACAGAAAAGCGTTGGTTAAGTCGAAACACGTAACTTATGGAGCTGCGGGAGCGATTGGGGGATCGCTTCTGCTGACAAGGAGGAAACTATGGAAATTAAGAAACCTGCTGTAGCGGGCACGATGGAATCCAGTGACTGCCAGGTAACGGTTGAGCCGGGAGATGGAAAGATCGATTTCACTCTCGATTCCGCAGTTGCACATCAGTTTGGTAACGAGATCCGCAAGGTCACCATGGAAACCCTGAAGAATCTGGGCATCGATAGTGTCAAGATCTCCATCGTCGACAAGGGTGCACTCGACTGCACGATCAAGGCGCGTATCGAAGGTGCTGTATACCGTTCGGTAGATCAGTACACGAATTTACCATGGGGAGGTGCCATCCGATGATTGAGAATCCGAACAAGAAGAGACTGAGAAGATCCATGATGTTCCTGAACGCACAGAAGCCGTCACTCATCAAGGATCCGTACATCTACAAGTGTGATTCACTCATGCTGGACCTCGAGGATGCCGTTGCGGTAACCGCGAAGGATACCGCACGTTTCTCACTCTACCATGCACTGACCACCATCGACTACCGTGGATCTGAGCGTGTCGTTCGTATCAACGGCCTCGATACCGACCTCTGGGAGGAGGATATCCGCTGCTGCGTAGCTGGAGGCGCGGATGTCATCCGTATCCCGAAGACCGAGTCGGCCGATATGGTACGTGCCGTAGAAGAGAAGGTCGTAGCAGCCGAGGAAGAGTTCGACCGTGAGCCGGGTTCTACCCTCATCATGTCCGCACTCGAGTCCTGCAAGGGCATCATGAATGCCTACGAGGTCTGCACTGCTTCAGACCGTCTGATCGGTGTCGCCCTTTCCGGTGGTGACTATACGAAGGATCTGCAGACACATATCACCGGTACCGGCGTAGAGCTCATGGGTGCCCGTCAGCAGATGATCATCGCTGCACGTGCCGCTGGCGTACAGTGCTTCGATACCGTATGGACGAACCTCGATGATATGGAGGGCTTCCGTAAGGATGTTCAGACGATTCATGACATGGGCTTCGATGGAAAGTCCTGTGTTAATCCTCGTCAGATCGATATCGTGCATGCGATCTTCACACCGACCACAAAGGATATCATCTTCGCAGAGAAGGTAATTAAGGAAATCGATGATAAGAAGGCAAAGGGCATCGGCGTCTTCACCGTTGACGGTAAGATGATCGATATCGCTTTCTATGACGGCGCACAGAGAACTATCAAGCTCGCAAAGGCAGCCGGTGTGTATAAGGGGGATCTTTAATTATGTTAAATGCAGTAGGAAGAGATATTCCGGAGGAGATTTTAAAGGCGACCGGCAAGGAAGTATTCCAGGGAACCCACCATTTCGACGGCCATGAGTTTGAGACCGCTTCCCATAAGGTGAAGTGCGTGATTAACTCGAATGGCTCCAAGCTCGTAGATTCCATCCATGATGTACTCGTAAAGTGCGGCATCAAGGACGGTATGACCCTTTCCTTCCACCACCACTTCCGTAATGGTGACAAGGTGCTCAACATGGTCATGGAAGAGGTTCATGCCATGGGCATCAAGAATATCACGATCTGCGCTTCTTCCCTCGGTGGACAGAACGATCCGATCGTATACATGCTTGACGACGGCACCATCACAAACATCGAGTCTTCCGGTGTACGTGGTGAGATCGGTAAGGCGATTTCAAATGGTCGTCTGCAGGGACTCGCCATCATGCGTTCCCACGGTGCGCGTTCCAGAGCCATCATGAGTGGTGAGACCCACATCGACATCGCATTTATCGGCGCACCAACCGCAGATGAGTACGGTAACCTGAACGCCAACGGCGGTAAGGCAGACTGTGGTGTGCTTTCCTACTCCGCAGTGGATGCTGAGTATGCAGACCGCGTAGTTGCAGTTACCGATACACTGGTACCATTCCCGAACCTTCCTGCACAGATTTCTCAGGTCAAGGTGGATTATGTCGTAAAGGTCGACGAGATCGGTGATCCGACGAAGATCGCGACCGGTGCAGCGAAGCCGACGACCGATCAGAGAAAGCTGCTCATGGCGAAGTACTGCACAGATTTCGTTGTAAACACACCGTACTTCAAGGAGGGCTTCTCCTACCAGACCGGTGTCGGCGGTGCCTCCATCGCTTCCACCAAGTACCTCGCAGAGGTGATGCGTGAGCGTAATATCCACATGTCCTTCGGCGTCGGCGGTCTTACGAAGCCGATGTGTGATCTCCTCGATGAGGGTCTCGCAGGCTGTCTCGTCGATACCCAGGATTTCGACCAGGATGCGATCAAGTCCGCAGCGACTCATCCACGCCACTTCTACATCACGGCAGATGAGTATGCAAACCCGTTCAACAAGGGTGCATACGTAAACAAGCTGGATTTCGTTATCCTCGCTGCACTTGAGGTCGATACACACTTCAACTGTAACGTCGTTGTGGGCTCTGACGGTGTCATCACCGGTGCACAGGGCGGACATCCGGATACGGCTGCCGGTGCGAAGTGCACCATCGTGATCGCTCCGATCATGCAGGGAAGAATCCCGACGATCTGCAGCGACTGTACGACCGTCACCACTCCGGGTGAGGATGTCGATGTCGTCGTAACCGATTATGGTATCGCCATCAATCCGAAGCGTCAGGATCTCATCGACGCTGTCGCTGGTAAGGGTCTTCCGATCAAGACCATCGAGGAGCTTCGTGACATCGCATACTCCATCACCGGTGAGCCGGAGAAGGTTCAGTTCGGTGATCGTGTTGTCGGTATCATCGAAGCACGTGACGGCTCTGTCATGGATGTCGTTCGTCAGATCAAGCCATTCGAGTTTAAAGACTGATCATACAGGACCTGAGTTTTGATTCGGGTCAGCAGATCATGACCTCTCCGTGCATAACACGGTCTTCTCATGAACGAAGGCGCTCTGGTTAGGGGGATAACTAGAGCGCTTTTTTCGTATCCGTCCATGCGGGCGCTGTGCAACGCCGTGCCGGGATGATTTCGAACGGAGGGATTTTCTTCGCCTCATATCCCTGTCGTGTGTTAGAATAGGCTGTAAACAGAAAGAAGAGGAGACCTGCTATGGAAAGGAAACTTGATTTTACACATGAGGTGACAGTGCCGGAGATGCTGGCCGCGCGGGATCATCGGGTGGAGCAGCAGCGGGATTTCATCGCGCGCTTCCATCATCCGGTGATCTGCTTCATGCTGAACATCCCGGGTCCACATAAGGTGGGAGAGGATTTCTACTGGGCCTTCGAAACCGGGCTGCAGCGCATAGGACACAGCCTCGACCAGAACGGTATCCGTATCGAAGCAGAGGAGAAGGACGTCGAGGTGACCGGATATGTGTATTACGCTTCCGTGGATGCGGAGGCGATCCGTGTGAAGGAGCTCATGTGTCTCATCGAGGATGCGGACCGGCTCGGCCGGATCTTCGACATCGATGTCATCCGGAAGGATGGGAAGAAGGTGAGCCGTGAGGAGTTCGGCATGCCACCGCGGAAGTGCCTCATGTGCGAGGAGGAGGCACATCTCTGTGCACGGAACCGGACCCATGCGGTGCCGGACATGGTCGCGGAGATCCACCACATCATCGAACAGGCGAGAGGCTGAGACCTTATCGGAGACGAGTGTTGTGGAGACGACAGGGACGCTCGGGAAATGGCAGATCATCTGGATTGCATAAAGCGCACGCTGCGTGCGCAGGATGAGGAGGGCAGATGTGAGGACAGGAACAGACAGGAATCCCGCAGCACGTGCGGCTCTTCTTGAGCGCGTCGGCTGGCGGGTACGGAACGCCCTGCTCGGCGAGGTCTATGCGACACCGAAGCCGGGCCTCGTGGATCGTCGGGATACCGGCGCGCATCGCGATATGAATTACGAGACCTTCCTCGTGAGCACCGAAGCCATCACACCGTACATGGTGCGCATGTTTGCGGAGGGGATGGATGCGACAGCAGCTGGCCATACGCCGGAAGAAGTATTCCGGGCGATTCGCGGCATCGGCCTCGAGGCGGAGCAGGCGATGTATGCGGCGACCGATGGCGTCAATACCCATAAGGGCATGATCTTCACCATGGGCATCGTGCTGGCGGCGGCGGGCACCCTGTATGCACGGCGCGAAGAGGCAGCAGGACGGCTGAAAGATGAGGTGAAGCCGGAGACATTGGCGGCAGCCGAAGGAGCGGCGATGCCGGAAACAGAAGTCATCGCCGGGCAGATCACGGTGGACGCGATCCTCGACATGGCGCGTGAGATGACCGCGCGGAGCATGGCGGAGGACTTCCGAAGGATGCTCGAGCACCCGCCGAAGACGCATGGGGAGCGGCTCTTTCAGACCTATGGTGAGCGAGGCATCCGCGGACAGGCGATGGAGGGCTTTCCGATCCTCCGGGATACCGCTGTGCCATGGCTGCGTCGTTTTCGAAATCTGGGCAGCGATGAGGCGCTGCAGCAGGCCTTCGCTGCGCATGCGACGCTCCGCCGCGGACTCCTGCAGGATACCGGCAGCATGCACGCCGAGCATTTCGAGAATGCGGTGCATGTCAGCACACTGATCGCGATTATGTCGGTGCTGAACGACACGAACGTGTTCATCCGAAGCTCCTATGAGGACATGTGCTGGCTGCAGGCAGAAAGCAGTACGATCCTCGACATGGGTGCGATGTTTACGGAGGAGGGTGTGCGGGCGATCGAAGCACTGAACATGGCCTGCATCGAAAAGAACATCAGCCCGGGGGGCGCTGCGGATATCCTCGCGGTAGCGATCCTGCTTTTGAAACTGTAAAGAGGTAATTATGTCAGATACAACGTATGCGATCTCATCGGTCGGTCCGGGTGACCGCTATATGCAGGCAGAGGTGGACGCGCTTCTCGAGCGGGAGGGGATCCACCGCGATCAGCATCTTGACTATACGGCCGCGATGCTCGACGAGGACTATCATGTCATCGCGACCGGCAGTCTGTTCGGAAACACCCTCCGCTGTATGGCGGTGAGCTCTGATCACCAGGGCGAGTCCCTCATGAACGCGATCGTTTCCCATCTCGTCGAGGTGCAGTACAGCCGCGGAAACTACCACCTCTTCCTGTATACGAAGTGTGATTCCGCACGTTTCTTCGGGAACCTCGGCTTCTATGAAATCACGCGCGTGCCGGAGGAGAACATCGTTTTCATGGAGAATAAGCGGACCGGCTTCCGGGATTACCTCGCGGCGCTTCAGCGGGAGACGCAGCAGGTGGAGATCACCGCCCTGGATGAGGCCAATGCAGGCGAGCCGGATCCGTCGCACCCGGCCGAAGCCGTTGTGCTCCCGGGAGGGTCATGTGCAGTCGGCCCTGCAGCATTGAACCAGAGCGGACGTGTCGGGGCGATCGTCATGAACGCGAATCCGTTTACCCTCGGGCACCGCTACCTCGTCGAGCAGGCGCGGACGGCCTGTGGGGTCCTGCATCTGTTTATGGTGTCGGAGGATGTGAGCCTCGTACCGTTTTCCGTGCGGAAGAAGCTGATAATTGAAGGAACGAAGGATATCCCGGGCATCGTTTACCATGAAGCCGGCTCATATATCATCAGCTCCGCGACCTTTCCGGCGTACTTCCAGAAGGGAGACAACGCGGTGATCCGAAGCCAGGCGGGCATCGATGCACAGATTTTCACACAGATCGCGGCGGCGCTCGGCATCACGGATCGCTTCGTCGGGGATGAACCGACGTCGGTGGTGACGGGCATCTATAATGAAATCCTGTCGACGGCGCTGCCGGAGGCCGGCGTGGCGTGTCACATCATCCCGCGGAAGGAAGCGGACGGAAAGGCCATTTCAGCCTCCACGGTACGGAGCTGCATCCATGATGGACGGCTCGAGGAGATCCGCGGCCTCGTGCCGGAAACGACCTACCGCTACTTCACATCGCCGGAAGCAGCACCCGTGATCGGGCGGATCCGGGCAGCAGAAGAGGTCGTACATTACTGATTGGTTTCGAAAATGGCAGCAGTTCAGACCGGCGGACCCGGAGGGACAGTCTCGAAGTACTGTGCCTCCGTTGCCGCCCTCCGGCCTCCTCGATCTGAACAGTTACGGAAAAACAGTGGAGAATAGGCCGGAAACCTAAGAAATGCTTGCATTGCTGATGTATTTATATTAAAATACATCAGTATTTTGTGAGCTTGGCGCATCCGAAGGGACGTTGATTCGGGCCTGAAAGTACGATTAGAATATAAAAACTTCATGTTTCCAGAATAGAGATATTTTGGTTTTTCATTTTAGGAGGATTTTATGGTATCAGCAGGTGATTTCAGAAACGGTGTCACACTTGAGATTGATGGTCAGGTTGTTCAGATCGTCGAGTTCCAGCATGTAAAGCCTGGTAAGGGCGCAGCTTTCGTAAGAACGAAGCTTAGAAACGTTATCAACGGTGGTGTAATCGAGCGTACATTCCGTCCGACCGAGAAGTTCCCGCCAGCACACATCGACCGTCAGGATATGCAGTATCTCTACGATGATGGTGACATGTACAACTTCATGAACCCGGAGACCTTCGAGCAGATTTCCCTTTCCCACGAGCAGATTTCAGATGAGATGAAGTTCGTAAAGGAGAACGAGACCGTTCGTGTAGACTCCTACCAGGGTAAGGTATTCGCTGTTGAGCCGCCTCTGAAGGTTACCCTCGAGGTTACCCACACGGAGCCGGGCGTAAAGGGCAACACCGCAACCGGTGCTCAGAAGCCGGCAACCCTTGAGACCGGTGCAGAGATCATGGTTCCGCTGTTCATCAACATCGGTGATAAGGTTATCGTATCTACCCAGACTGGTGAGTACGAGTCCCGCGGCTGATATCTGCGTGATCAGAACATATACGGAGCGATCCGTTTGTGAGAAGGTTTCCCAAACGGGAAGCCTTCTTTTTTTCGAGTTTATGGGGTCAGACCCCCTTACGAAATTCTTAAGAAACCGTCGATTCATGGGAGGCCGCGCCTCTCATGGCATAGTTAAAGGAGTATTGATTTGACTACGATTCTGAATGTTATCACCGACGCCGTGCGGACTGCGTTTGTGCTGGCCGGCTATGACGCAGAGCTCGGCCGCGTGTCGATTTCCAACCGTCCGGACCTCTGTGAGTACCAGTCGAACGGAGCGATGGCCGGTGCGAAGCAGTATCATAAGAAGCCGATGGATATCGCAGGCGAGGTGGTGGAGAAGCTGAAGACCATGCAGCAGGGCGATATCGTGATGTTCTCCGAGGTGTCTGCGGTGATGCCGGGCTTCATCAACCTGAACGTGTCCGAGGAGCTCACCACGAAGTATCTGAATGAGATGAACTTCCATGAGGACCTCGGTCTCGATGCCCATGAGGGAAAGAAGATCATCATCGACTACGGCGGAGCCAATGCGGCGAAGCCGCTCCATGTCGGCCACCTTCGTTCGGCCGTCATCGGTGAGGCGATCAAGCGGATGGCGATTCAGCAGGGCAATGATGTCATCGGTGACGTACATCTCGGTGACTGGGGTCTTCAGATGGGCCTCATCATCACGGAGCTCGAGGACCGCGGACAGCTCGATGCAGATCTCGAGATCTCCCAGCTGGAGGAGATCTATCCGTTCGCCTCTGCAAAGGCGAAGGCGAAGTATGAGGATGGCCCGCATAAGGGTGAGCTGATCAACCCGGAGTATGCCGAGCGTGCACATCAGGCGACGCTGAAGCTGCAGAATGGTGACCCGACCTACCGTGCGGTATGGAATAAAATCATGAAGGTTTCCATCGCGGATCTGAAGAAGAACTATGGAAACCTCGACGTTCACTTCGACCTCTGGAAGGGTGAGAGTGATGCGCAGCAGTACATTCCTGGTCTGATTCAGGAACTGATTGATAAAGGACTTGCGTATGAGTCCCAGGGCGCGCTGGTGGTGGATGTCGCGGAGGAGAGCGATGCGAAGGAGATTCCGCCATGCATGATCCGTAAGTCGGACGGTGCGGCACTGTATGCGACTTCTGACCTCGGCACCATCGTCGAGCGTGAGAAGCTGTATCATCCGGATGAGTACATCTACATCGCGGACAGCCGACAGTCTCTTCACTATACCCAGTTCTTCCGTGTGGCACGGAAGGCAGGCCTCGTACGTCCGGAGGAGGAGCTTCGCTTCATCGGCTTCGGTACGATGAACGGCAAGGACGGAAAGCCGTTTAAGACCCGCGAGGGTGGTGTGCTCCGTCTCGAGAAGCTGATCCAGGAGACGAATGAAAAGGTCCTCGAGCGTGTACGCGCATCCCGTGGTGAGGAGCTCAGCGAGGAGGAGGCAGCCGCCATCGCCGTTCGTGTCGGTCTCGCCGCACTGAAGTACGGTGATCTCTCGAATCAGGCGACGAAGGATTACATCTTCGACATCGATAAATTCACGTCCTTCGAGGGCAACACCGGTCCATACATCCTCTACACCATCGTACGGATCAACTCGATCCTTCGTAAGTTCATGCAGGAGCGTGGCGTAAGCGATGATGTGCATGTAAAGGATTATGTGAAGGCCCATGCGACCGACTTCCAGATCCTGCCGATGAAGGAGAAGTCTGCACATGATGTCCAGATGCTTCTCACACGTTATCAGGATGAGATCAACGGTGCATGGAAGGATCTCGCGCCGCACCGCATCTGTTCCTATATCTATGCACTGGCGAACAACTTCAACAGTCTCTACCATGATGTGAAGTTCCTGAGCCTGCCGGAGAAGGAAAAGGAGAGCTGCATGGCGCTTCTGATGCTGACCTTCCGTGTACTGAGCACCTGCATCCATACACTGGGATTCGGTGCACCAGAGCGGATGTAATCGAGAATAAAGGAGAAGACAGAATATGAAATATTTCATTGCAAGTGATATCCACGGCTCTGCATACTGGTGCCGCAGGACCCTGGAGAAGTTCGAGAAGAGCGGCGCAGAGCGCCTGATCCTCCTCGGAGACATCCTCTATCACGGACCACGTAACGACCTTCCGCAGGAGTATGCACCGAAGGAGGTCATCGCGATGCTGAATCCGCTGAAGGACAGAATCTGGGCGGTACGTGGCAACTGTGAGGCGGAGGTCGATCAGATGGTGCTGCAGTTCCCGGTGATGGCGGATTATGCGATCCTCGCACTGAACGGTCATACGATTTTTGCGACCCATGGGCATCTTTTCGATGAGACGAAGCTTCCGCCACTGATGGCGGGCGATGCACTGCTGCATGGCCATACCCATCTTCTGAAGGCGGAGAAGCTGACGGCAGAGGATGGACGTACGTTCTTCCATCTGAATCCGGGCAGCACCTCCCTTCCGAAGGGTGGAAACCCGAATACCTATGCCATCCTCGATGAGGATATGTTCACGGTATATGACTTCGATGACCACACGATCGCCTCGATTTCACTGAATGCGTAAACGACATATTGACGAGATGTTTTATCGTACCCTTCGGCATATTGACGGCCGAAGGGTATTTTTTTAAGCCGAAGAAGTAGAATTTTGTCATATTCTGCGAGCCTATTGATAATTAATCTACAATCTGTTAAGATAAAAAAGGTTTTGGTTGTGCATAGTAGACAAAGTGCACAACGTAATCGAATGGTTGGTATCATTATGCCTGCACAGGAAGAATGGGTCTTTCTGCCAGGGCATTCATATTATTTTAAAGGAGTAGAATTATGGCTGTGAATCGTTTCGTCTTAAATGGTATTTCTTATCATGGACATGGTGCAATCAAGGAGATCCCGGGTCTCATCAAGGCAAGAGGCTATCATAAGGCTTTCGTTGCATCCGATCCTGACCTCGTAAAGTTCGGCGTAACAGCCAAGGTGACGGATCTTCTGAAGGAGAACGGCATCGACTTCTTCCTGTATGATGACATCAAGCCGAACCCAACCATCGAGAACATCCAGCACGGTGTAGAGGCATACAAGTCCTGCGGCGCAGACTGCATGATCACCATCGGTGGTGGCTCTTCCATGGATACCGGTAAGGGCATCGGTATCGTCATCAACAACCCGGAGTTTGCAGATATCCGTTCGCTCGAGGGTGTCGCACCGACCAAGCATCGTACCGTATTCACCATCGCCGTTCCGACAACCGGTGGCACCGGCGCAGAGTCCACCATCAACTATGTCGTAACCGATGTTGAGAAGAAGAGAAAGTTCGTCTGCGTCGATGCAAACGATATCCCGGATATCGCCGTCGTTGATCCGGATATGATGTCCTCCATGCCGAAGGGCCTCACGGCTTCGACCGGTATGGACGCGCTGACACATGCGATCGAAGGCTACACCACCAAGGGTGCATGGGAGCTCGCAGATGTACTCGACCTCGAGGCCATCAAGCTCATCGCAAAGAACCTTCGTAAGGCTGTAACGAACGATCCGGATGGACGTGAAGGTATGGCACTTGCACAGTATGTAACCGCGATGGCATACTCGAACGTAGGCCTCGGTATCGCACACTCCATGGCACATACCCTCGGCGCGGTTTATGACACACCGCACGGTGTTGCATGTGCGATGATGCTTCCGATCGTGATGGAGTTCAACCAGGAGTACACTGGCGAGAAGTTCAAGGCCATCGCAGAGGCCTTTGGTATCGACACGACCGGTATGGATGCAGCGACCTATCGTAAGGCGGCCATCGATGCCGTGAAGCAGCTCTCTGTAGATGTTGGCATCCCGACGAAGCTGGAGGCACTCAAGGAAGAGGATCTTCCGTTCCTGTGTGAGTCCGCTGCCGCTGATGCATGTGCACCTGGTAACCCGAGAGAGGCAAGCATCGCTGACTTCGAAGCTATGTTCAGAAAGTTAATGTAAATATTCCCCCCGGAGTTTTCTCCGGGGGCTTTTTTGTGCTACCATAGGCATCAGAGTTTATCAGAAAGAAAAGGCCAGATGATGATGAAAAAAGCATGGAAATACAGGATGATCCCGGTAGCCCTGATGCTGCTCCTGTCCGGATGTGGACACTTTACGGAGCTTGTGGAGCATGTCGCGTCGAAGCAGGAGACGACGGCGGAAGAAACGCAGGCGATCCTGGAAACGACCATCCCGGCGGAACAGGTCGTGGAGCCGGCAGATTCAGATGCGATGCGGATCGAGCTTTCCCAGGGGGCAGCAGCCCTCGGCTTCGCGCATCTCATGGAGGAGTCCGAGCTGGGTGCGACACAGGGAGACTACCATTTCGATTTGAAGAGCAGTGAAGCAGAGGTCCTGTCGGACTTCATCACCGGAGCGGCGGATGTCGCGGTCCTTTCACCGGAAAGTGCAGCACGGGCCTACCATGATGCGAAGGACGGTGCGGTCATCGTCAATATCAATGCAGGCAACGAGCTGTACTGCATCACCGGCAACAGCGAACTGAAGAGCTTTCAGGGACTGAAGGGACAGACCGTACTGAGCGTCGGACAGGGCGAGCAGCCGGAGTATGTGCTTCGGTACCTGAAGAGTCAATATGGCACGCAGTTCGATGTACAGTATACGAGCATCGAGGACATCACGGCGCAGCTTACGGCGGATCCGTCGAAGGCCGCCATCGTCGCAGAGCCGGATGCCTCGAGCCTTCTGGCCGGCGTGCCGGGTACCGTGCGTGCGTTTTCACTGAAGGACAGCTGGGAGAATGTCACCGCGACTGGCAGCCTGATCTCCAGTGTGACCCTCGTACACCGGAATGACTATGAGAATAAGCGCTCATCTGTAGATCATCTTCTTCGAGAGACCGCGATGTCGATCGTAAAGGCGGAGCGGGCTGCAAATCAGACGGCGAAGCTCGCCGGAAAGTTCGGTATCACACAGGCTGCGGTCGTTCCGCTGGCCCTCCCGTATGCGAATCTCAAGTGCATCACCGGTGACCAGATGAAGAGTCAGATCGGTGCCTACCTCATCGCCATCGCGGAGGTCGATTCGGCAGCGATCGGCCGCAGTATCCCAGGCGAGGACTTCTACTATGGATATGCTGTGACGGAACCGGAGGAAAGCAGCTCCGTGAGTCGCTACGATGATGCGGCATCCTATGGAAACGATTCAGAAGACGAAGATGAGGACGAAGACGAGAACACCGAATCGAAGAAGCGTGAGGACACAGATACAGAGCAGGATCAGAAGCAGGATGACATAAAGCGCGAAAATCATACAAAACGCGAAAACGAAACAGAAGAGGAGAGCGAGAAGAAAAAGAACGACGAAAAGAAGGAAGAGGGCGAGAAAACGCACGAATCCGAGAAGAAAACCGAAACGAGTGAAAAGCATGTAGAAATCGAAGAGGCGCAGAGGCCGGCAGAAACTGCCGCTTCTCCTGCACCACAGCCAGCCGCACCGGCCGGCCCGGATCCATCCGCCGCACCCGCCGGTCCGGGCGCATCCGATGATCTCCTCCAGGGTGGCCCGATGGGTTGATGAATACAGCCACTTGCTGCGAAGCCGGCTGCCCTCCTGGGCTTCCGGTATGGCAGGCAACAGTATATTTTCTGTTGACAACGCATACCCCTAATGGGTATATTGATATCGGCTGAATATACGGGGTGGGGGTATATCCCTACCGTG
This sequence comes from Oribacterium sp. P9, assembly GCF_046365365.1. Lineage (NCBI taxonomy): Bacteria > Bacillati > Bacillota > Clostridia > Lachnospirales > Lachnospiraceae > Oribacterium > Oribacterium sp. P9. Next base: position 395,431 of record NZ_JBKEIS010000001.1, read on the forward strand.
ACTTGTACACAGAAAGAGGCATCTATGAAACAGTATATCGTGACCGGTATGAGCTGTGCAGCCTGCCAGGCGCGTGTCGAGAAGGCCGCGCGGGCAGTGCCGGGGGTGCGGGAGGCGACGGTCTCTCTGCTGACCAATACCCTCGCCGTCGAGGGCGATGCGGCACCGGAGGACATCATAAAGGCCGTGGTGAACGCGGGCTATGGCGCCAGCGAGAAGGGCGGGCATCCAGATGGAGGCATCCGCCCGAGAAGTAAACAGGATGTGGGGATGCAGGGGGCAGCCTGCTCCGCTGCGGGCTGCGGTCTCGATCCGATGGCGGCAGAGGAAGAGGCCCTGCGGGATCATGAGACGCCGAAGCTGAAGAAGCGTCTCCTTCAGTCCGTTCTGCTGCTCGCCGTGCTGATGTACTTCAGCATGGGCCATAATATGGCGGGCTGGCCGCTTCCGACTGTTTTTGAAAATCCGGTAAATGGTGCCATCGTACAGATGCTGCTCGCGCTCACCGTCATGTATATCAACCGGAAATTCTTCGTCGGTGGCTTCCGCTCGCTCCTTTACCGGGCGCCGAACATGGATGCCCTCGTCGCACTGGGCTCGAGTGCTGCTTTTCTGTATTCGCTGGTGGAGCTCTTTCTGATGAGCCTTGCGTTGGCGGGCGGACAGATGGAGACCGTGCATCACCTGCACCACAATCTGTATTTCGAAACCGCGGCGATGATTCCGGCGCTGATCACGGTCGGAAAAATGCTGGAAGCGATGTCGAAGGGACGGACGACGGATGCGCTTCGAAGTCTCATGAAGCTGGCACCGAAAACCGCGGTGCTGCTGCGGGATGGGAAGGAAGTGACGGTGCCGATCGCAGAGGTGCAGTCCGGGGATCTCTTCGTGGTACGTCCGGGCGAGAGCATCCCGGTCGATGGCGTCATCCTCGAGGGCGGCAGTGCGGTCAATGAAGCCGCCCTCACCGGTGAGAGCATCCCGGTGGATAAGACCGTCGGTGATCCTGTATCCGCGGCGACCATCAACACGGATGGCTTCCTGAAGCTGCGGGCGACGCGTGTCGGAGAGGACACGACGCTCAGCCAGATCATCCGGATGGTGTCGGACGCAGCTGCGACGAAGGCACCGATCTCCCGGATCGCGGATCAGGTGGCCGGTATCTTCGTGCCGGCCGTGATCCTCGTTTCGCTGCTGACCTTCATCGCCTGGATGCTGGCCGGGAAGGGTGTGGAATTTGCGATTCCGCGAGCCGTCGCCGTGCTGGTGGTGTCCTGCCCGTGCGCGCTCGGCCTGGCGACACCGGTGGCCATCATGGTCGGCAGTGGACAGGGTGCACGAAACGGCATCCTGTTCAAGACGGCAGCGGCGCAGGAGCAGGCCGGTCGCATCGAGATCGTCGCGCTGGATAAAACCGGTACCATTACGTCGGGGCAGCCGGTGGTGACGGATGTTCTTCCGGCCGCCGGGGTATCGGCGGAAACGCTCCTCCAGCTGGCCCTCGACCTCGAGCAGTACTCCGAGCATCCACTGGCAGGTGCCATCGTGCGCTACGCGGAGACGCAGGCCATGACCCCACGCGTGGTGACGGAGTTCTCCGCATTGCCCGGCAACGGACTGCACGCGATGCAGGATGCGGCGGAGCTTTGCGGAGGTTCCTATACGTATATGAAGAAGCGCTTCGGTGTCACGGACGGGATGGAGCAGCAGTATGAGGCCCTCGCGGAGCAGGGAAAGACCCCGCTTTTCTTCGTGCGTGACGGGCATCCGGTGGGGATCATCGCGGTCGCGGACGCCATCAAGGAGGATTCCGCGCAGGCCATCGCAGAACTTCAGCATATGGGCATTGACGTCTATATGATCACGGGCGATAATGAAAAAACGGCGCGGGCCATCGCGCAGCAGGCTGGTGTCACACATGTCATCGCTGGTGTCCTGCCGGATGGAAAGGAAGCGGTGATCCGTCGACTGAAGACCGAGGGGCGTGTCGCGATGGTCGGAGACGGCATCAACGATGCGCCGGCCCTCACCCGCGCGGATCTCGGCATCGCGATCGGTGCCGGTGCAGATGTCGCGATCGATGCGGCGGATGTGGTACTGATGAAGAACCGGCTCACGGATGTGTCGGCGGCGATCCGTCTCGGGCGGGCGACCCTTCGGAACATCCATGAAAACCTGTTCTGGGCCTTCTTCTATAACGTGATCTGTATCCCGCTGGCGGCCGGCTTCTACACGGCTGTGCTGGGACTCGGATTCGAGATGAGCCCGATGGTCGGCGCGGCGGCGATGAGCCTGTCGAGCTTCACCGTATGTATGAATGCGTTGCGTCTCAACCTCTGTAAGGTACATGACGCTTCACAGGATAGAAAAATCAGAAAGAGAACGAAAAAGGAGAGTAAAAAGATGACAGAGACTGTAAATATCAAGGGTATGATGTGTGGACACTGTGAGGCCAGCGTAAAGAAGGCTCTCGAGAAGCTCGATGGTATCGAGGAGGCCGTGGTTTCCCACACCAGTGGTACCGCAGAGCTGAAGCTGAGTGCGCCGGTTGACGATGCGGCGATTCAGAAGGCGATCGAGGCCCTCGATTTCGAGTTCGTATCGATCGTAAAGTAAATGGGGTGGAAACATGGCATGCTGCTGTGGACAGGATGAAAGCGGAAGACAGAAGCATAAGCCGCGGACGCCGGAGCAGGTGAAGTCGCTGGTGACGCGCCTGAACCGCATCGACGGGCAGATCCTCGGCATCAAAAAAATGATCGAGGAAAATCGGTACTGTCCGGATGTTCTGATGCAGGTCAGCGCCGTGCAGTCCTCGCTGAATTCCTTTAATAAGGAGCTGCTCGCGACGCATATCAAAACCTGCGTCGTCGATGACATCCGGGAGGGGAAGGAGGAAGCGGTGGACGAGCTCTGCGAGCTGCTGAAGAAAACGATGAAGTAGGCCCACGAGAGCGTCCGCTGGTGCCTGGGCCACCGGTACATTTGATGGCGTCGGCTCTGTGCATGTGACATAAGGATAGCGTGATTAGCAGTCTTTTGAAAAGACTGCTAATTTTTTGCTTCGTTCACATAGTTAACACATTTCTGCTTTATATTTAGGAGCATCAGATGGAGGAAAGGTATCCTCTGTCACATGAAAGGATGAATCTTATGGGAAATATAGTACAGATCTTCCAGCGGCATCGGCTGAAAAGGCAGATGACGCTCGCAAATGGAAACAACGGCCAGAACCATCCGGAGGACGATCATGGTTTCGGTAATTTCAATGATTTCTTTAACCAGTTCACGAACGGTCAGAACGGCGCGAATGGTGGAAATCATGGGAACAACGGAAATAACAGCTATCAACCGAAGAATAAAAAGCCGCTGATTTTCTATTATTTCATCGCGCTTCTCATCATCCTGCTGCTGAATACCTTCGTATTTCCGTCGCTCCTGACACGGTCGATCCGGCAGACGAGCTATACGGAGTTCATGAACGCCGTGAACAACCAGGCCATCACGAAGGTGAATCTGAGTGATGATACCATCACCTATGTCGCGACGGTAAACGGGGAGGATCTCACCTGCCAGACCGGCCGACTGAAGAACGAGTACACCGAGGCACAGGTACTGCAGGAGCTCTACCGGCAGGGTGTCAACTTCGATGAGACGATCCCAGTGGAGACCAGCCCGCTGCTGAATTTCCTGCTGACCTGGATCTTCCCGATTCTTCTGTTCTGGGCGCTCGGCAACTGGCTCAGCAAGCGCATGGCGAGCTCGCTCGGTGCGGGCGGCGGCTTCGGCGGTATGGGTGGCTTCGGCAAGTCGAACGCCCGTGAGTACGAGGCGAAGGACGGAAACAAGGTGACCTTTAAGGACGTCGCCGGCGAGGATGAAGCGAAGGAGCTTCTGTCCGAGATGGTCGACTACCTGAAGGAGCCGGATAAGTATACGAAGATCGGTGCGCATATCCCGAAGGGCGCGCTGCTCGTCGGCCCTCCTGGAACCGGTAAGACCCTGCTTGCGAAGGCCGTAGCCGGTGAGGCGAACGTACCGTTCTTCTCCATCGCCGGCTCCGAGTTCGTCGAGATGTTCGTCGGTATGGGTGCGGCGAAGGTACGTGACCTGTTCGAGCAGGCGAAGAAAAAGTCGCCATGTATCATCTTCATCGATGAGATCGATGCCATCGGTAAGAAGCGTGGCAACGGTGCGATGGGGGGCAATGATGAGCGTGAGCAGACCCTGAACCAGCTCCTGACGGAGATGGACGGTTTCGACAGCTCGAAGGCCATCATCATCCTGGCAGCGACGAACCAGCCGGATTCCCTGGATCCTGCACTGCTTCGTCCGGGCCGTTTCGACCGTCGTGTACCGGTCGAGCTTCCGGATTTCCAGGGACGTGTGGACATCCTGAAGGTGCACTCCAGAGGCATCAAGATGGCGGAAAATGTCGATCTCAGTGCCATCGCGAAGGCAGCCGCCGGCGCGAGTGGTGCCGAGCTTGCGAACATCATCAACGAGGCAGCACTTCGTGCGGTACGTGCCGGTCGTGAGCGCGTGATCCAGTCGGATCTCGAGGAGTCGATCGAGGTCGTCATCGCCGGTTATCAGAAGAAGAACAACGTGATGACGGATAAGGAGAAGCTGATCGTTTCCTACCATGAGGTCGGTCATGCACTGGTTGCTGCACTTCAGAAGAACTCGGCACCGGTACAGAAGATCACGATCATCCCGAGAACCTCCGGTGCACTGGGCTACACCATGCAGGTCGAGGATGAAGGAAACCACTACCTCTACTCGAAGGAGGAGCTGGAGAATAAGATCGCGACGCTCACCGGTGGACGCTGTGCCGAGGAACTGATCTTCCATACCTGCACGACGGGTGCAAGCAACGACATCGAGCAGGCAACGAAGTATGCCCGTGCGATGATTACCCGTTATGGTATGGCGGATGATATCGGTATGGTGGCGATGGAGCAGGTCCAGAACCAGTACCTCGGTGGCGATGCATCCCTCACCTGCTCGCCGGAAACGCAGACGAAGATCGACCAGATGACCGTGGACCTCGTAAAGAAGCAGCATGATAAGGCCTATCAGCTGCTGAGTGACAACATCACGAAGCTCCACGAGATCACGAAGTACCTCTATGAGAAGGAGACCATCACCGGCGCAGAGTTCATGGAGATCCTGAACCGGAAGGAGATCGATCCGTCGGTAGTGGCACCGGGCACACAGGTCTGAGCATCCTGCCTGAAAGGATGCGGATGGAGGATGTGTACATCGGATAGAAAATCCGGATAAACCGAATCGTATCCCGTATGGCCATATATGTAGAATGTGAAGACTCGTTACAGTTTGAGAAAACTGTAACGAGCCTTTTTTTATTCTGAACAATCTGCCGGAACGGTGACAAAACCGATTTAGTTTACGTATAATAAAACCAACTATAGATACCATTCGGGCAGGGACCGCCAGGGCCTTCGCGGAAGGGGTATCTGCGATTTTTTTACAAGGGAAGTATTATGCGTGATCTTGATTATTTGAAGCTGCTCGCGAAGCAGTTTCCGACTGCAACGGCTGCAGGTGCGGAGATTATCAACCTGCGTGCGATCTGTGCACTCCCGAAGGGTACAGAGTATTTCTTTTCAGACCTGCATGGTGAAAGTGACGCCTTCATCTACCTGATGCGGTCGGCCTCCGGAATCGTTCGTGATAAGATCGATGAAACCTTCGGAAATCTGCTGCCGGAGGAGGAACAGCTGGAGCTTGCGAACCTGATCTACTATCCGAGAGACATTCTTTCGAATCCGGCACACAAGGCGAAGGATACACCGGAGTGGCAGCGCATCACGATCAATCGTCTCGTGAATATCTGCCGCTGCGTCAGCTCCAAGTACACCCGCTCGAAGGTGCGTAAGAAGATGCCACAGCAGTATGCCTACGCGATCGATGAGCTCCTGCACCTCGACAGTCATGATGAGGATAAGCGGGGCTATCTCCGCGGCATCATGGATGCCATCATCGACATCGACATGGGCGATGATTTCATCGTGGCCCTGTCGGAGCTGATCCAGAACCTCGTCGTCGATAATCTCCATATCATCGGCGATGTCTTCGACCGAGGCCCGCATGCGGACCAGATCATGGAGGAGCTGATGAGCTTCCATGATGTGGATATCGAGTGGGGAAATCATGATGCCGAGTGGATGGGGGCCGCCTGTGGTAATCCGGCCTGCATCGCAAGCGTTCTCCGCATCGCCACCTCCTATAACTCCTTCGATGTGCTCGAGGACGGCTATGGCATCAATCTGCGCCCGCTTTCGATGTATGCGGAGGAGGTGTATGGTGATGATCCATGTGACTGCTTTCAGCCGCATCTCCTGGATACCAATGTCTCTGACTCGGTAGATCCTCGCCTCGCCGCGAAGATGTGCAAGGCCATCAGTATCATCCTGTTTAAGGAGGAGGGGGCACTGATCCGCCGCCATCCGGAGTATAAGCTCGACCACCGTATGCTCCTCGATAAGATCGATTATGAAAAGGGCACGGTGACCATCGATGGAGAGAGCTATCCGCTCCGGGATACGAATTTCCCGACCATCGACCCGAAGGATCCGTATAAGATGACAGAGAAGGAAAAGGAGCTGATGAACACCCTGGTGTACAGCTTCACCCACTCGCAGCTGCTGCAGAAGCACATCCGTTTCTTCTTTACGAATGGCGCGATGTATAAGGTGGTCAATAACAACATCCTTTACCATGGCTGTATCCCGATGAACGTGGACGGCTCCTTCCTGCAGCTCGAGACGGCGAAGGGCAGTGTCGGCGGAAAGGCCCTCATGGATTACTTCTATGAGCGGGCGATCGATGCCTATTTCCTGAATGGAGAAAATGACCCGAAGGGTAAGATCTATGCAACGGATCTTTTCTGGTACATGTGGTGTGGACCATGCTCACCACTCTTCGGAAAGGATAAGATGACGACCTTCGAGCACTGCTTCATCGAGGATCCGGATACACATGTGGAGAAGTTTAACATCTACTATGAATTCTCGAAGGAGGAGCGCTATGTCGACCGGATCTTCGCGGAATTCGGTGTGGATCCGGAGAGGGGCCATGTGGTCAATGGCCATGTGCCGGTGAAAACGAAGCGTGGCGAGTCTCCGATCAAGGCAAACGGCAAGCTCTTCGTCATCGATGGCGGTATCTCGAAGGCCTACCATTCCCGCACCGGCATCGCCGGCTATACGCTCATCTTCAACTCCCGCCATCTGGCACTGGCAGAGCATAAGGGCTTCCAGAAGGGATCCGAGAATACGCCGGAGATTCAGATCGTGGAGCAGATGAAGCACCGCATCCATGTCGGTGAAACCGATAATGGGCAGGAGCTGCAGCGTCAGATCGCCGACCTCGAGGAACTGCTCACAGCGTATCGCAACGGTGATATCCGTGAGAAGGGCGAAATTGTACAAAAGAGACGTTGATTCAAAAAAAGAATGGTGCTATAAAAAACGGGATCAAATTACAGATCTCGTTTTTTATGTAATAAAACGCTTTATACAGGCAAAATGAGGCGCATCACGCTGGGACGAACGAGCATGCTCACTGGCACAGCGAAGAGCGCAGCTGAACAACAGGGGGAATGATGGCTACAAAATCAAGCATGAAGGACATGACGAGCGGAAATCCGACGAAGCTGATTCTGGGATTTGCGATTCCGATGCTGCTCGGAACACTTTTTCAGCAGTTTTACAGCATGGTGGATACCATCATCGTCGGTCGTTTTCTGGGCGTCGATGCGCTGGCCGGTGTCGGCTCCACCGGTGCGATCAATTTCATGGTGAATGGCTTCGTCATCGGTGTGACGGCCGGCTTCGCGATTCCGGTCGCGCAGCGTTTCGGTGCGCAGGATTTTAAAGGACTTCGAAAGTACGTTGCGCAGATCATCTACCTCACGGTGGCGATTTCCGTGCTGATGACCGTGGTGATCGGCGCACTGACGAAGAGCATCCTGATCGGCACGAATACGCCGGCCTCGATCTTTGATTATGCCTTCGATTATATCTTCATCATCTTCCTGGGGACACCGGCGATTTTTCTCTACAACATCACGGCCAGCATCATCCGTTCCCTCGGTGATGCGAAAACGCCGGTGTATTTCCTGATTTTTGCAGCACTTCTCAATATCCTGCTCGACTATATCTCCATCGGTCTCATGGGGCTCGGAGTCGAGGGACCGGCGTATGCGACCGTCATCTCACAGGGGCTGAGCGGCGTGCTGTGCCTCGTCTATATGGTATATAAATTCCCGGTTCTCCACTTCGAGACGGGGGAGCTGAAGCCGGATGGTGAGAAGGTGCTGACCCTGCTCGGTATGGGGGTCCCGATGGGCCTTCAGTACTCCATTACGGCCATCGGCTCTGTCATCCTGCAGACCGCAGTGAATGGTCTCGGCGCGATCGCCCTGGCGGCCATCACGGCTGGCCAGCGTATCAGTAATTTCGTCTGCTGCGTCTTCGATTCACTCGGTGCGACCATGGCGACCTATGCCGGTCAGAATGTCGGGGCCCTCCGCTTCGATCGTATCCGTGAGGGCGTGCGTTCCGCGACAATCCAGGGCGCCATCTATTCGGTGCTGATCTGTGTGATCCTGATCTTCTTCGGTGGAGAGATTCCGAAGCTGTTTGTGGATGCCGGTGAAACGGAGGTCATCACAAATGCGCATCTCTTCCTCGTCTGCAATGCGGCGTTCTATATTCCGCTCACCATCGTCAATGTCTGGCGCTTTACGATCCAGGGCATGGGCTTCTCCGGCCTTGCGATTCTCGCCGGTGTCTGTGAGATGGTGGCCCGTGGACTGGTCGGCTTCGTGTTCGTTCCGTGGCTCGGCTACATCGCGTCCTGCTTTGCGTCACCTCTTGCGTGGATCTTTGCAGATGCTTTCCTGATTCCGTGCTTCTATCACTGCCTGAAAAAGCTGAAGAAGCAGTATCCTACGAGCGCATAACGTACAGTTCAGGCAGGGAACCCCTCCGGGTCCCCTGCCTGAACTGTTTTTTGAACATTCAAAAGGCAGTATCCTGTAAATACATAGTTGCTATAACAGGCTTTGCGTTTTAAAATGAAATCAGCTATGTCTGAATACAGGAGCATGGCGCAGGTTCTATGCTTTAGTAAGTAAAGGTGGAGGATATATCATGACGAAAGATATGGAAACGATGGCCGTAAATGCCATCCGCGTTTTATCAGCAGATGCGATCCAGAAGGCGAATTCTGGACACCCGGGACTGCCACTCGGTGTGGCACCGATGGCCTATGAAATGTGGGCACATTATCTGAACATCAATCCGGTCGATCCGACATGGGAGGATCGAGACCGCTTTATTCTTTCCGGCGGACACGGCTCCATGCTGCTGTATTCCCTGCTTCACCTGTTCGGCTTCGGGCTCACGAAGGAAGATGTGATGCAGTTCCGTCAGCTCGGTTCCCTGACACCTGGCCATCCGGAGTATGGCCACACGGTCGGTATCGAGGCGACGACCGGACCGCTCGGCGCAGGTATCAGTATGGCGGTCGGTATGGCGGCAGCAGAGAAGCACCTGGCGTCGATTTTCAACAAGCCGGGCTATGAGATCGTCAATCACCGTACCTTCGTCATCGCAGGTGATGGCGATCTGATGGAGGGTATTTCCTCCGAGGCACTGTCACTGGCCGGTACCTGGAATCTTTCCAAGCTGACCGTGCTCTATGACTCGAATAAGATTTCCATCGAGGGTTCCACAGACATCGCGTTCCGTGAGGACGTGGTAAAGCGTGCCGAGGCCTTCGGCTTCAAGACCCTCGAGGTGGATGACGGTAATGATCTTCAGAAGATCGCAGCCGCACTGGATACAGCGCTTCAGGATGATTCCGCACCATACTTCATCAAGGTGAAGACCACCATCGGCTTCGGCTGTCCTGCAAAGCAGGGCTCCGCAGCAGCCCATGGCGAGCCGCTCGGAGAGGAGAATGTAAAGGCGATGAAGGAGACGCTGGAGTGGCCGTCTCAGGAGCCGTTCTATGTGCCGGAGGAGGTATACGCACACTATAAGGCACTCGCGGAGGCGAAGCAGCCGGCAGAGGATGCCTGGAAGAAGCTCTTCGACGAGTACTGTGCGAAGTTCCCGGAGATGGCGGAGCTGTGGGCCCGCTACCACTCGGATGAGGATGTGAAGGCACTTCGTGAGGATGCCGGATTCTTCGCAAAGGCCGAGAAGGCAGAGGCGACGAGAGCCTCCTCTGGTGTCGTCATCAACTACATGAAGGATAAGCTTCCGAACCTCTTCGGCGGTTCAGCGGATCTCGGACCTTCCACGAAGACCGAGATGAAGGGCGAGAGCTACTTCAGCGCGGAGACGCCGGAAGGAAAGAACATCCACTTCGGTGTTCGTGAGATGGCGATGGCCGGTATCGCAAACGGCATGCTGCTCCATGGCGGTCTTCGTACCTTCGTGGCGACCTTCTTCGTCTTCAGTGACTATCTGAAGCCGATGGCGAGACTGGCCGCGCTGATGAAGATTCCACAGATCTTCGTACTGACCCATGATTCCATCGGTGTCGGTGAGGATGGCCCGACCCATGAGCCGATCGAGCAGCTCGCGATGCTCCGCTCGATTCCGAACTTCGATGTCATCCGTCCTTGCGATCGTACCGAGACGGAGGGCGCATGGCTGATGGCCATGGAAGCGAAGGATCGTCCGACGGCCCTCGTGCTGACGAGACAGAACCTCGAGCAGCTGCCGGGTGCGGATGCGCGTAAGGTAGAGAAGGGTGCCTACATCATCGATGACTGTGAGGGCACACCGGAGTACATTCTGATCGCGACCGGATCCGAGGTCGCACTCGCGGTGAAGGCGAAGGCAGAGCTCGGCGCGCAGGGAAAGAAGGTACGTGTCGTTTCCATGCCGAACATGGAGGCCTTCGATCGTCAGGATGCGGCGTATAAGGAGTCGGTACTTCCGAACAGCGTACGGAAGAGAGTCGCCATCGAGGCACTTTCCGATTTCGGCTGGTATAAGTATGTCGGCCTGGACGGTAAGGTCGTCAGCATGCATGGCTTCGGTGCGTCCGGCAACGGCTCGGTTCTCTTTAAGCACTTCGGTTTCACGGTGGAGAATGTCGTGGAAACTGTAAACAGCCTCTGAAGGAGGTGAACAATATGAGATTATTTATTGATACGGCAAATGTAGATGAGATTCGTGAAGCGAATGATATGGGGATCATCGCAGGTGTCACCACCAACCCTTCCCTGATCGCAAAGGAAGGAAGAGATTACATGGAGACCCTGAAGGAGATCACAGAGATCGTCGATGGTCCGATTTCCGGTGAGGTGAAGGCCAGCACGACGGATGCTGAGGGCATGATCGCCGAGGGCCGTGAGATCGCGAAGATTCATAAGAATATGGTAGTGAAGATTCCGATGACCACCGAGGGACTGAAGGCCGTCAAGGTGCTTTCAGCGGAAGGCATCCACACGAATGTGACACTGGTCTTCTCGGCATCCCAGGCACTGCTTGCAGCCAGAGCCGGTGCGACCTATGTTTCCCCGTTCCTGGGCCGTCTCGATGATATCTCCACCGACGGTATCGCCCTGATCCAGGACATCGAGGATATCTTCCAGATGTACCCGGATATCGAGACCGAGGTGATCTGCGCCTCCGTACGTCATCCGATGCACGTCGTTGAGTGTGCGAAGACCGGTGCAGATATCGCCACCGTTCCGTTCAAGGTACTCATGCAGATGGTGAAGCATCCGCTCACCGACATCGGCATCGAGCGCTTCCGCAAAGACTACGAAGCCGTATTCGGAAAACAGAACTGATAAAAGAAAATGGGGCTGTCGCTCGAGCGACAGCCCCATTTTCTTTTAAGCGTTATTTATCAAAGACGACGTACTTCGGAATGCCGTTCTCGAACTTGCAGGAGCGCTCACCCTGCACGAGCGGACGCAGATACTCGAGCATTTCTTCGGTGACACCGTTGCCCTCGGAGGTGATCCAGCTGTCCGGGACCTTCTTCTCCCGATCCGCGATGTCGGCGATGTCCGCGGCACCGTAGGCTACACTGTACGGGTGATTCGACGTACGGGTCAGTGTCGACATCACGCCATTCTGTCCATCGACAGCGAGGCGGACAGCATTGCGACCAAGTTCGGTCGACTCCGTGATGTCGGTCTCGGAGAGGAGATGGCCTGCGCAGCGCTGCAGGAGATTCAGCTCGATGTAGCGCACTTTGCAGCCGATGTTTGAGCGGATCGCGTTCTCCAGCACCTTGCCGGCACCGGTCGCGATGGTATGACCGAAGGCATCCGTCGACTGGTCACGATCAGCATAATCGCAGATCATCTTTCCGCTTCGGTCACGGATACCCTCGCTGATAGCGACGATGACGTCCTTGCCGACCGCGAGCTCGCCCCGGAGATCAGAGATGAAGTCATTGAGATCGAACGGACGCTCCTCGAGATAGATGAGATACGGAACGTTGCTGTTTGCGCTCTCGGCGAGTGCGGCCGCTGCCGTCAGCCAGCCGGCATTCCGGCCCATCATCTCGACGACGATGACGTACGGTGTATCGTATACCTCGAGCTCACGCTCCAGCTCGGAGATGGAAGTTGCGATATACTTTGCGGCAGAACCGAAGCCAGGACAGTGATCGATGCCGAAGAGGTCGTTATCGATGGTTTTCGGCGCTCCGACCACGACGATGTCCGGGATGTTATGCTTCTTAATATAATCCGAGAGCTTCCAGACGGTATCCATCGAGTCGTTTCCGCCGATATAGACGAAATAGCCGATCTCATGCTTCTGGAAGATGCGGATGAGCTCCTCGAACTCCGACGGGTCCTGCGCCGGATCCTTCAGCTTGAAGCGGCAGGAGCCGAGTGCGGCGGCCGGGGTCACGGCCAGGGTGGCGAGCATGTCCTCGATGTGTTCGATACCGCTCAGATCCAGGAACTGCTCACGCAGCACGCCCTGGATACCATAGCGTGCACCGAGCACATCGCTTACCTCCGGGTTTCGGATCGCGGCCTCGATGACGCCGGCCAGCGTAGCGTTGATGGCAGACGTCGGTCCGCCGGACTGTGCGACTAAAAGCTTCTTTCCCATAGCTTCTCCTTCAAAACGGTGCATACCTGCAGATGATGCTAAGGCATGGCATACTATATATGATGATTCGGACGGGCCCCGGTACGCTGTACCGACGATGGATTTCCAGAGATATGCGTGATGCAGGCCCCGATTTGTCAGTATATCATACTTTTTCCTTCTTTACTGCAAAAGAGACGACCTTTTCAAGCGCATATTCGGCGGCCGCCGCGCCGCGATCGGCAGCGCCATTTGTATAAATATCTTAGACATTGTCCTGTCTATTATAAGACTTTATCATACTTGCTCAAGCTTTCGGATATGAAAATCCATAAAAAAGCGCTTACAAATGGTGAATTAATGCCAGATGAGTGTCCGATCAGATAAGTGCGTGTAAAAAAGGTCCTTTTATATAAGCATTCTGTGATATTTGCTCGTATACTTAAGCCAAGTTACGAAACTTGTTGGTGATATTTCATAACGTTAAAGATTTGACTAGTTGATCACAGGAGAAAAGACATGAAATTCACGATCCAGGCGGTGTTTAAGCGGAGCGTCACTATCGAATGTGACAATCAGACGATCTGCTATGCACCGGAGGAGTACAGTGTGCTCCTCGATGGTGAGGAACGTGCGCGATCGACGCTGAACGTTCTCACGGTCGATGGTCTTCAGCCGGACAGTGATTATACCCTGAGCTTAAGGACAGAGGATGGAGAGGAGACACAGTCCTTCCATACGGAAGCCGAGTCGGTGCTGCTCGATGTCCGGAGCTTCGGTGCCCATGGCGACGGTGAGACCGATGACACGATTTACCTGCAGGCGGCGATCAGTGCCTGTCCGAAGGATGGAACCGTGTACGTGCCGGCAGGAACCTACCTGTCGAGGCCACTCTTCCTGAAGAGCTACATGAGCTTATGGCTCGACGAGGGGGCCGTGCTGAAGGGCGATCCGGACCGGAATCACTATCCGCTGATGCCGGGTATGACGAAGACGACGGATGGAACGTGCGAGTATAATCTCGCGAGCTGGGAAGGAAACCCGGAGACCTCCTTCGCCTCCCTCATTTCGGCGATCGGTGCAGAGCACGTCGACATCGTCGGTCGGGGCCACATCGATGGTGGCGGTGCCGAGGGTGACTGGTGGCAGAATCCGAAGGTGATGCGAACCGCATGGCGTCCGAACACCATCTTCCTGAATCACTGCCGCCATGTACGTCTTCAGTCCATCACGGTGAAGAATTCCCCGAGCTGGACAGTCCATCCGTACTATACCGATCATATCGGCGTCTACAACATCACAATCTGGAACCCATCCGATTCGCCGAATACAGACGGCTTCGATCCGGAGAGCTGCGATGATATCCTGATCCTCGGTACGAAGATTTCTGTCGGCGATGACTGTATCGCCCTGAAGTCCGGAAAGTACTATATGAGTCAGAACCATCATAAGATCTCGGATCACTTCACGATTCGGAACTCCTTCCTCGAAAGAGGACACGGCAGTGTGACGGTGGGCTCGGAAGCGGCCGGTGGCGTGATCAACGTCGAGGTGGCACAGTGCATCTTCGATGGGACGGACCGGGGACTTCGGATCAAGACCCGCCGCGGTCGCGGACCGGAAACACGGTATGATGGGGTATATTTCCACGACATCATCATGAAGGACGTGCACATGCCGTTCACCTTCAATATGTTCTACTTCTGCGATCCGGACGGTCACAGCGACTACGTACAGAACCAGAGCTTCCATCCGGTGGATGATAAGACCCCGACGATCGGAACGATCCGGGCCGAGAATATCACATGTACCGGCGCCGATGCCTGTATGCTGGTGGCGTATGGATTGCCGGAGCGCTACATCGAGAACATCGTTCTCAAGAACATAAAGGTCGACTTCCTCCCGAAATCGGAGAGAAAGCCGCGCCAGACCATCATGATGGATCACTTCCCGGAGATGAGCGGAAGAGCCATCTATGCGAGAAATGTAAAGCGTCTCACCCTCGAGAATGTCGAGATCACAGGCTCCGACGATACCGAGCCGGTGCTTCAGGACGTGCTGGATTATGACAGCGTCCATGTCTCGATCAACTGAGACCATAAAATCATCAACCTGGACCGAAAGGTCTTTATACAGAGGAGCTGCAGAGCGGCTCCCAAGGAGGTAAATATGAAAAAGTCATTCACAAAGGTACTTGCAGGTTCACTCGCTGCATCCATGGTGCTCGGACTTGCCGCATGTGGTTCTTCTGATTCCGGATCCACCACACAGGCCGCCGCAGAGATCACAAAGGCGGCGGAGGCTGCAGCTGCGACGACGGCAGCTGCACAGGAGGCTTCCAGTGGCAATGCAACGCTTCGAATTGTTGAAAGGCTACGGCGGAGATATCAATATCTGGACCTCCATGCTGAACACCTATAAGATCGTCATCCCGAAGGTCATCCTGACCATCGTATCCTGCACCTTTACGGCATACGGCTTCGCACGTTTCAAGTTCAAGGGTCATGACTTCATGTTCATGCTTCTGATGGCGATCCTCTTCCTGCCGAACGTCGTACTGAACGTTCCGCAGTTCATCATGTACAACAAATGGGGCTGGGTAGATTCCCCGCTGTACCTTCCGCTGATCGTGCCGACGCTCTTCGCACAGGATACCTACTTCGTCTTCATGCTGATCCAGTTCCTTCGCAATATCCCGAAGGAGCTCGATGAGGCGGCGAAGATCGATGGCTGCTCCGCCCTCGGTACCCTCTGGCATGTCATCGTTCCGGTGCTGAAGCCGGCCATGACCTCTGCGGCACTGTTCCAGTTCATGTGGTCCACCAACGACTTCATGGGACCGCTGCTTTACGTTTCCACGCCGAAGCGCTATCCGGCCGCCATCTTCGTAAAGATGTCCATGGATGCAGATACCGGCTTCTCCTGGAACCGTATCCTCGCGCTGTCCCTGATCTCCATCATCCCGTCCCTCGTTGTCTTCTTCCTGGCACAGGATCAGTTCATCGATGGTGTCACCGCGGGTTCTGTAAAGGGGTAAGCAATGGATCAGAAACGACATCACCTTCAGGGGGATCGGGCAGCAACCGAACAGCTTCTTGATGAGTACATCGACTATCTCATGGACCACTCGGATTCCGAGCATCCGGCCTGGAATCTCGAGATGATCCGAAGCTGGAAGAGCAACAAGTGGAACTATATCGACGGCTGCATGATCACCGGCATTCTCGAGCGCTATGAGATCACCGGCGAGGCACGTTTTCTTGACTTCGCGGACCGCTTCCTGAGCGGCTTCGTCGAGGAGGATGGCCGCATCCGTACCTATGATCCGGCGGAGTACTCGCTCGATAATGTGAACCCGGCCAAGAATCTTTTTACGCTGTATGATCTCACCGGAAAAGAGAAGTACCGGAAGGCCCTCGAGCTCGTACGCTCTCAGCTCAGCACCATGCCACGGACCCCGGAGGGGAACTTCTGGCATAAGCTGATCTATCCGAACCAGGTCTGGCTCGACGGCATCTATATGGCCCTTCCGTTCTATATGGAGTACGAAAAGTGCTTCGACGCACAGAAGGACTGTGAGTATATCTGTCGTCAGATCGCCAATGTTGAGATCAGGATGCGGGACCCGAAAACCGGTCTCTACTATCATGGCTATGATGCCTCCCGGAAGATGTACTGGGCAGATCCGGACACCGGCTGCAGCCCGAACTTCTGGCTGCGTGCGGAGGGCTGGTTCATCCTGGGCCTCGTCGATGTACTGGAGATCATGAAGGATCTTCCGATGGGGGCCGAAAGAGTACATCTCCAGCACATGCTGCTGGACCTCGCGAAGGCGAGACGCCGGCTGCTCCATGCGGAGCTCGAGGCAAACCAGAAAGTCATACCGGAAACCGTCGTGAAGACGGGTGTGCATCAGAAGGTACATGAGGTCGCACTCTATCTGCAGACCCATATCCACGAGAGCGTTTCGCTCGAGGAGCTGGCCCAGCGCTTCTTCATGAGCCGCTCCTATCTGACCCGGAGCTTCCGGAACGTCACCGGTTTCTCCGTCGTCGAGTATATGACCTACATCCGGATCCAGAAGGCGCAGCAGCTCCTCCGGGAGTCCGACCGTTCCATCACCGAAATCGCGGATCTCTGCGGTTTCGGAAACATCACGTATTTCGAAAAGGTATTTAAGACGACCACCGGCCATACGCCGGTACAGTATCGTAAAACCGTCGACACCAGTATAAAGGAGAAAAGATGATTCAGTTTGGTATGCGTGTACATGACATCTGTCCGAAGGGCAGTGTGTGCGAGGTGCTGGATGAGGTGCAGAAGCTGCACATCCACTATATTCACCTCGCGATGAATAAGAGCTTTTCCGATGTGGATACCTCCGTCGGCCATTTCAGTGCAGGCCTCGGCGATTATGTCGCTTCGGAGTTACGGAAGCGGGACCTCCATGTCTCCATCCTCGGCTGCTATATCAATCCGGCCCATCCGGATGAGGAGAAGCGGCTTCAGCAGGTACAGCGCTTCATCGAGCATATGAAGTATGCGAAGCTGATCGGCGCAGACATGGTGGGGACCGAAACCGGACGCGCCGATCCGGAGATGAAGGTCGTACCGGAAACCTATACCGAGGAAAACTACCTGCGTGTACTGGACAGCTTTAAGCGAATCCGCGATGCGGCGGAAAAGCTCGGCGTGATGGTCGGCGTTGAGAGCGTGTATAACCACACCTTACGCTCACCGGAGATGATGCGTCGCTTCCTCGATGACATCGATTCCGTAAACTTCGACGTCATCCTGGATGCGGTGAATCTCATCACCCCGGAGCTTGCGCACGACCCGACCGGTCAGAATGCCCTGATCCGTCAGGCCTTTACGCTCTATGGCGACCGCATCACGACCCTCCATCTGAAGGACTGTGTCTTCGAGGGCGAGGACCAGAAGTACCGTCATCCGGGCGAGGGTATCTTCTGTTATGAAGAGCTGATGCGGCAGGTAGCACAGTGGAAGCCGTACATCATCGGTACCCTCGAGAATTCTTCTCCAGACCGCTATGCAGCGGACTGCGCTTATCTCCAGGCCATGTACGAGAAGTACGCCATCTGACGCAGGCAGGGTCCTCCGGGGCCCTGCCTGAGCGGCTGTCCGCAAGAAGGGGCTTGTATTTCTGTGCCCTTTGCGATATGGTGGATAGATGAGTGCCGGAAAACGGGCACGGGAACGTTGGGTGGTGCCACGCGGAGGGTGGTAAGTGAATTTATGGTTGGACGATTGTTACTGCTGATTGTGCTGATTCTGATTAATGGACTTTTTTCCTGCGCAGAGATTGCCGTGCTGCAGGTCGGTGATGCGAAGCTTCGCAAGCTGAGTGAGGATGGGAATAAACGGGCAGACAAGCTGCTCAGGCTGACCGTCGAGCCGGCGAAGTTTCTGTCGACGATTCAGGTGGCGATCACGCTGGCCGGATTCCTGTCGTCGGCGTTTGCGGCGGACAGCTTCGCGAAGCCACTCACCGATGTGGTTCTGCTGACCGGACTTCCGGTTGCACGGGAGGTCATCGAGAACGTCGCGATCATCCTGATCACCATGATCCTTTCCTATGTCAGCATCGTGTTCGGCGAGCTGGTTCCGAAGCGGCTGGCACAGGCCTATACCGAGAAGATCGCACTCAGCATCGCCGGCATCCTGGAGCTGGCATCGACGATTTTCGCCCCGTTCGTATGGCTTCTTACCACTTCGACCAATCGTGTACTGCGCATGCTGGGCATCCGACCAGAGGATGTCGAGGAGAAGGTGTCCGAGGAGGATATCAAGCTGATGCTCGATGAGGGGACCGAGAAGGGTACGATCGAAACCGTCGAGAACGAGATGATCCAGAACGTCTTCGAGTTTAACGACCTGACCGTGGAGGATGTCTGCACGCACCGTCCGGATGTGGCGATGCTGTATCTCGAGGACACGGACCGGCAGTGGCGGAAGACGATCTACAGCCATCGCTATGCGATCTATCCGATCTGTGGAGAGGATGATGACGATATCGTCGGTGTACTCGATACGAAGGACTATTTCCGCCTGCCGGATCAGTCCCGTGGAAATGTCATGAAAAACGCGGTCGACAAGCCGTTCTTCGTGTCGCAGAACATGAAGGTCTCGGATCTTTTCGCGACGATGAAGCGCACACGGAAGTATTACGCCATCGTCATCGATGAGTACGGCGGTATGACCGGCATCGTCACCGTGCATGATCTGATCGAGGCCCTCGTGGGTGATCTGCAGGATGAGGATGAAGTACCGGAGCCGGATCCGATCGAAGCGATCGGCGAGAACGAGTGGATCGTACTCGGCACGGCGGACATCGAGGATGTCAACGAAAAGCTGAAGGTGAACATCCCGACGGAGGATGCGGATACCTTCGGCGGTTATCTGATGGGCATCATCGGTACCGTGCCGGATGATGGCAGCTCCTTCCATCTCGAGACGGATGAACTGAATGTCGATGTTGCCTACATCAAGAACCGGCGCATCGGAAAGACGATCGTCCGGAAGAAAGTGAAGGAGAGTGCGGAAGCACAGGAGAACAGTTATGTTGAACGAAAATAATGCAGAGAAACCGGTAAAGCTGATCGAGCGGAAGCTTGCATATCAGGGCAAGGTCATCACCGTTTATGATGACTATGTGGATGTCGGCGGGCATAAGACCCACTGGGACTTCATCCATCATAAGGGCGCCGCTGCGGTACTGCCGGTGCTTCCGGATGGTCGTATCCTGATGGTGCGCCAGTTCCGTCATGCACTCGACCGCTATACCCTGGAGATTCCGGCGGGAAAGCGCGATCGGGAGGACGAGCCGTTTGAGGAGTGTGCGATGCGTGAGCTCGAGGAGGAGACCGGATATAAGACGGATCACCTCGATTTCCTGCTGTATGTCAATACGACCATCGCCTTTCTCGATGAGAAGATCGGCATCTATGTGGCGGATCATCTCGAGAAGGGAAAGGTTCACTGGGATGAGGATGAGGAGCTCGGGGTCGAGGCCTGGGAGCTCAAGGATCTGCAGCAGCTGATCTATGATGGGAAGATGACGGATGGAAAGACCGTCGCCGCGATCATGAGCTATGCAGCAAAGTACCATAAGAACTAAGCGATGATGCGACGGGGCTTCTTTGCAGGCCCCGATCCGTCTGTACGGCGAGTCATCGCCGGTATAGTATGAAACGAAAAGCGAGGAGACGTTATGAAGAGAGAGCATTTGGAAGATTATGTACTGACCATTCCGGATTTCCCACAGAAGGGCATCATGTTCCGTGATATCACATCCCTGGTACAGGATCCGGACGGCCTGCAGGATGCGGTGGATGGTCTCATCAGGGCCCTGGAGGGCGTGGATTTCGATGTGGTGCTGGGCCTGGAGTCCAGAGGCTTCATCTTCGGAACCGCGATCGCGTATGCGATGCATAAGGGCTTCGTGCCGGTGCGTAAGAAGGGCAAGCTTCCGCGAGAGACCGTTTCTGCGAAGTATGATCTCGAGTATGGTCAGGCAGAGATCGAGATCCATAAGGATGCGATCAAGCCGGGCGAGAAGGTCGTGATCGTCGATGATCTGATCGCAACCGGTGGTACACTCGCTGCTGCCTGCAAGCTGG
This sequence comes from Oribacterium sp. P9, assembly GCF_046365365.1. Classification (NCBI taxonomy): domain Bacteria; kingdom Bacillati; phylum Bacillota; class Clostridia; order Lachnospirales; family Lachnospiraceae; genus Oribacterium; species Oribacterium sp. P9. The sequence goes on from NZ_JBKEIS010000001.1 coordinate 416,180, forward strand.
TGGAGCAGCTCCAGGGTGAAGTGGCACAGATCGCTGTCGTGATGGAGCTTGCGGGACTGAACGGTCGTGATCAGCTTCGGAAGTATCCGCTGACCTCCCTGATCACCTACGAGGGTAAGTGATGGGACAGGAGCTTACGAAGTCGGACGTCGAGAAGATCCAGGCCGAGATCGACCATCGGAAGCTGGTGCTCCGTCCGCAGATCACGAAGGAAATCGCGGAGGCAACCGCGCAGGGGGACCGCTCGGAAAACTTCGAGTATTATGCTGCGAAGAAGGCCAATCGTGAAAACAACGGTCGTATCAATTATCTGGAGCGGGTTCTTCGCTTCGCACGGATCATCGATGATTCGTCGAAGGACGACGAGGTCGGGCTCAATAATACCGTGACCCTGTACTTCGAGGAGGATGATGAGGAGGAGACCTATCGCATCGTCACCTCGATTCGTGGAAACAGTATTCACGGACTCATCTCGAACGAATCCCCGATCGGACGTGCCATCATGGGACATAAGGTCGGCGACCGCTGTACCGTCCGGATGGAGAACGGCATCAGCTATGATGTCATCATCCGAAACATCGAAAACACCGGAGAATCGGCGGATGATCAGATCAAGGCATACTAAGCCGTGTCAGATCGAAGCAGGCGGACGAAAAGAAAATCAGAACAGGCAAAGAGGCTGTTGCAGAGAATCCTGAGCGGCGGAATCTGATGTACATCAGAACCGCTGCCGGCGGATTCCTGCAGCAGCCTCTTTTAGATGGGTGGGTACGTGCCCCACGGATCGTTTACATTGACCGACGATGCGTTGCCGGGATTGTCCGTGAAAAAGAAATCGATCAGATGACCTTTTTTACGGCGTCGAGAAGGGCATCCTTGATGTCGGAATGCTCGTAGAGATAATTGATCAGCTCCTTCCGTCGGATCATACCGATGAAGTGGTCCGAATCATCGACGACCGGAACGAAGTTCTGCCGGGAAGCGCGCTTCATGATATCTTCCATGCTGGCGTTGACCTTCACCGGCTCATAGTGATTCTTCATCGGGATGTCGGCCACCCGGATCTTTTCCGTGTCCTTCAGCTCCATGTGGAGATCGTTTTTGATTTCCCAGAGCAGGTCACCCTCGGTCATGGTGCCATAGTATTTGCCGTCCTTCGTCAGGATCGGGATGGTAGAGTAGCGGTGGAACTCCATTTTTTCGAGCGCCTGCCGCAGTGTATAATCTTCCTCGAGATATGCAACATCACATTTCGGAGTCAGGAAGAAAAGAATATTCATGAAAAGTCCTCCATTTGTTTTCGATTCTATATCTATTTTAACCGAAAGGTATGTACAAGCTATGACGGAATCGTTAAAAATTCATAAAGATTGTATGGATATTTGTACAAGGCGCGGCGGCGCGTGATGCAGAAGTACATGCGAAGCCGGGCATACGACGCGCGAACAGCGCCTGGATATGCCGAAAATCGATACATCTTTTGACATTATTCCATACTGATAGTAAAATTTAAATTTGACTATATGTTTATAAAGAGAAGTGTGCGCAGCGCATCTGTCTGCGCGGAACAGCACTTCATGATGAGGATAGCGCTATGATGACAGAGGAAGAAGTAGTACTGGAGAGACCTGCGGATAACACACCACCGGAGGAATTATATAAGGAACTGATCAGGGCCATCCGGGCATATCATCCATCCGATGATCTCACGATGATCGAGAAGGCCTATCAGGTAGCGAAGGAACAGCATAAGGATCAGAAGCGGAAATCGGGTGAACCATACATCATTCACCCTCTTTGTGTTGCGATCATTCTCGCCGATCTCCAGATGGATAAGGAAACCATCGCCGCGGGACTTCTGCACGACGTCGTCGAGGATACCGGCATGACGCTCGATGAAATCACGAAGGAGTTTAATCCGGATGTGGCGCTGCTCGTCGATGGCGTCACGAAGCTGACACAGCTCAATCTCAATACCGATAAGGTCGAGATGCAGGCGGAGAATCTCCGAAAGATGTTCGTTTCGATGGCGAAGGATATCCGTGTCATCATCATCAAGCTCGCCGACCGTCTCCATAACCTCCGGACCCTGGAGTACCAGACGCCGGCGAAGCAGAAGGAGAAGGCACGTGAGTCCCTCGAGATTTACTCACCGCTCGCGGAGCGTCTCGGTATCAGTAAGATCAAGATCGAGATGGATGATCTGTCGCTGAAGTACCTCGAGCCGGATATCTACTATGATCTCGCGGCGAAGGTCAACCTGAAGAAGGAAGCCAGAGAAGCCCGGATCAGAAACATTGTCTCTGAGGTCTCGAAGCATATCAAGGAGTCGGGCATCGATGCCGAGATCAGCGGCCGTGTGAAGCACTTCTTCTCCATCTACCGTAAGATGGTGAACCAGAATAAGACCATCGACCAGATCTATGATCTGTTTGCGATCCGTATCATCGTGGAAACGGTGCGGGACTGCTATGCGGCGCTCGGCGTAATCCATAAGATGTACACTCCGATTCCGGGCCGCTTCAAGGACTACATCGCGATGCCGAAGCCGAACATGTACCAGTCGCTGCATACGACGGTCATCGGCTCCGACGGTGTACCGTTCGAGATCCAGATCCGTACCTTCGAGATGCACCGTACGGCAGAGTTCGGTATCGCAGCGCACTGGAAGTATAAGGAGTCCGGCGGATCGAAGGAAAAGGCCAGCGAGCAGGAAGATGTGAAGATGAACTGGCTGCATGAGATCCTCGAGTGGCAGAAGGACGAGTCCGACTCGAAGGAATTCATGAACATGGTCAAGTCCGACCTGAACCTCTTTAACGAGAACGTCTTCTGCTTCACACCGACGGGCGATGTCAAGAACCTGCCGGCCGGCTCCTGCCCGATCGACTTTGCGTATGCGATCCACTCAGCGGTCGGCAACAAGATGGTCGGTGCGAAGGTCAACGACAAGCTGGTGCCGGTCACCTATCAGCTGAAGAACGGCGACCGTGTCGACATCATCACCTCGCAGAACTCGAGAGGTCCGAGCCGTGACTGGCTGAAGATATGCAAATCGACGCAGGCGAAGAACAAGATCAACCAGTGGTTCAAGCGTGAGCAGAAGGACGAGAATATCGAGCGCGGTAAGGACCTCCTCACGAACTATGCGAAGTCGAAGGGCTACACGCTCAGCGAGCTGACGAAGCCGGAGTATGTCGAGAGCGTCATCCGCCGTTACAGCTACACCGACTGGGAGTCCATGCTGGCGTCCGTCGGCCGTGGCGGGCTCAAGGAGTCCCAGGTCATCGCGAAGCTCATCGAGCTAAAGCATAAGTCGGATGAGGCCAATGTCTCGGACGAGGATATCCTGCACAACATCGAGGGCATGACGAAGAAGCCGGAGGTCATCCGGAAGTCGAAGTCCGGTATCGTGGTGAAGGGCATTCATGATCTCGCCGTGCGCTACGCGAAGTGCTGCTCGCCGGTGCCGGGCGATGAAATCGTCGGATTCGTCACCCGTGGCCGTGGCATCACGATCCACCGCACGGACTGCATCAATATGATGAACCTGCCGGAGGACGAGAAGGCCCGCCTCATCGAGGCCGAGTGGCAGTCCGATAACGCACAGGAAACCTACGCAACCGAGCTCGAGATCTTTACGACAAACCGTGTCGGCCTCCTCGTCGACGTCTCGAAGGTACTGACCGATGCGAACATCGACATCAAGTCCCTGACCTCCCGTGTCGGCAAAAACGAAAAGGCGACGATCACCGTCTCCTTCGACATCCATAACAAAGAAGAACTCAGCTCACTGGTTTCGAAGCTTCGTAAAATCAGCGGCGTGATTGATATAGAAAGAGCACAAGGTTAATCACGGTTGTGCGCTGAAAGTGCACAACCGTGATGCCCTAGTGGCGAACGTATTCAAAGCCTTGCCAGCGGCAAGGCTACTTTGTAAATCCCGGAGGGATCATGTTAAAAGTATCAAAATATGTAACCGGCGTGGTGCAGACGAATGTCTACTTCTGCTACGATGATGAAACGCGTGCCTGCGTCATCATCGATCCGGCAGCGAACGCACCGCATATCATCAGAATCATCGAGGAGGAGCTCCATCTGAAGCCGGAGGCGATCCTCCTCACCCACGGCCACTTCGACCATATCATGGCGGCGAAGGATGTGGCGCAGCATTTCGGCATAAAGATCTTCGCCTGTGCAGATGAGGCGGAGACCCTTGCAGATCCGAAGCGGAACCTGAGCGGAAACTTCGGCGTCGAGGTCACCCTGCAGCCGGGGGAATATGAGACCTTCCGGGACGGCGATACCCTGCACCACCTCGGTCGGGAGTGGAAGGTGCTGGAAACCCCGGGCCACACGCCGGGCTCCTGCTGCTTCTATATCGCAGACGGACTGTCCTTCCAGCCGGAGGGCGCGACGGAGCCGAAGATCTATCCGGTGCTGTTTTCCGGTGACACGCTCTTTAAGGAGTCCTTCGGACGCACCGACTTCACGGGCGGATCGCAGGAAGCCATCGTGAAGAGCATCGTAGAGAAGCTGCTGGTGCTCCCGGCGGATACCAGTGTATTCCCGGGCCATGAGGCACAGAGCTCGATCGGAAACGAGCAGAAGTACAACCCGGCGGTATTCTTAGGCAGGGTGAATCTTTAAATTGAGAAGGGCAGGCGCTGACATCACCGCACCTGTCCTTTTACGCGTACAGGATGAAGAGGTAGAAACATTGATCCGATTAGTTTTAGACAGTATCGCAGCAGGCTATGAGCAGGACATCCGGGAGCTGGTGCAGGCCTTCTATCCGGGGGAGGAGTTCGAGATCCGGACCCCGGAGGGCGTACATTTTTCGAACACCACCCAGGAGGAGAAAAACGCGCTGAAGCAGGCGCAGGCCACCGGTGAGGTAACCGCCGTCAATAAAAAGTCCACGAAGAACCGTGCCCGTATGGCCTCCGAGGTCACCCCGGAGGGGATGGAGGAGGACAGCATCCGCCTGAGCTTCACCGTAGAGGCCGCCGCGCTTCCGCTGACCGGTGTTCGAAAGGAGGATAAGTCCGTCATTAAGGCCGAGCTCTACGATACCCTGGTCGGCATGACCGGAAAGGAGCTCCCATGGGGTGACCTCACCGGTATCCGTCCGGTGTCCCTCGTGAGCCCGCTGCTGGAGGCACTGCCAGGGCATACGTTCCCGGAGGAGGCGCTCCGGAAGATCCGTGCCGATCTCCGGCGAGAGTACTGCATCCGCGGAGAGAAGCTCGATCTCATGGTCGACATCGCGGTCCGGGAGCAGCGCATCCTCGATCGCATCCGCGAGACCACCGGCCGGAACTATAAAGAGGGCTGGAGCCTCTATATCGGCATCCCGTTCTGTCCGACCCGCTGCCTCTACTGCTCCTTCCTCAGCAACACGATCGACGCCTGGGAGAAGCGCCTCGGCGACTATATGGAGAACCTCCGGAAGGAGCTCCGCTTCACCGTGCAGCATATGTGCGGCGAGCTTCATCGACCGCTGCAGACCATCTACATCGGCGGCGGCACGCCGACGGCCCTCGACGAGCACTGGCTGCAGGTTCTGATGGATCTTGTCCACGAGATCTGTGGGGAGGCCAATGTCTCCATCCTGCGTGCAAACGCAGCGCCTGTTGCAGACGAAGCGCAGCGTGACAATGGCACGGCGGAAGCATTGGCGAAGCCGGCAGCGGCGGACATGGACGAGGCACCGTGGATGCATACCGTGACGGGGATGCCGGGCATCGTCGAGTTCACGGTCGAAGCAGGACGACCGGACTCCATCACGCGGGAGAAGCTGGAAATTCTGAAGGCGGCCGGTGTCGACCGGATCTCGGTGAACCCGCAGACCTTCTGCCAGAAGACCCTCGACCTGATCGGTCGAAAGCACAGCGTGGAGGAGGTCATCGAGAAGTATGCGCTCGCACGCTCGCTCGGCTTCGAAAACATCAACATGGACATCATCCTGGGCCTGCCGGGCGAGAAGCTCCCGGAGGTGACGCATACGCTCTCGGAGATCGGACGGCTCCGGCCGGACAGCCTGACCGTACACAGCCTCGCCATCAAGCGGGCGGCGCGGCTGACCCTCGAGCGCGATTTCTGGGCCGGTGTGTACCGTGCGGGTGACGAGCACGAGATCCTCGCGGAGACGCAGCAGCAGGAGAACGCTGCTGTGGCCGACTTCCGCTATCCGGAGATCACGCGCATGATGCTCGCCTCGGAGTATACCGCAGAGCTCCTCGGGATGAAGCCGTACTATCTCTACCGGCAGAAGAACATGGCCGGCAATCTCGAGAACGTCGGGTACTGCGAGGAGGGCAAGGAATGCCTCTATAACATCCTCATGATGGAGGAGAAGCATACCGTCGTCGGCTGTGGCGCCGGCACGAGCACGAAGGTCGTCCTGCCGTCCCGTGATGGGGATCTCTACCATAAACGGGTGGAGCGCTGCGATAACGGCAAGTCGATTCCGGACTATCTCGACCATATCGACAAGTTTATCGAGCGAAAGAAGAGCTTATTCGCCCTTTTTAAGGATTGACGGATATAATAGGAAAGCATATAATGCATGCATGTATCGCGTTGCGATGCATATGAAAATTTAACAGGTTGACAATAGAGGCGCGTTGATTATCAGTAGCTGCATGGAGACCGCATAGTCCATGAGATGCAGTGAAAGGATGAGACGCCGAAACCGGAGTGTGATGCACACGCACCGAGTTGGGCTGCCGTTTAAGAGACGGCAGACTCTCACAGAAATGTGTTGGAGCTATTGTTTCATAGAATGCATATTTATGAGGCAGTGGTTCGTATGAAATCACTGCCTTTTTCTTAAGAATTTCGTAAGGGGGTCTGACCCCCTTACAAAATTCTTAAGACCAGAGCCCGGCGGGGCCGAAACTGTTCTGCGAAACGGCTATTGTCTACCCAGGATTCTCCCGGGAGGGAGCAGAGGGGCACGCGCCCCGGTAAGGAGATTTTATGCAGTTTAAAGACAGAGAGCATCGAAGCAACCGCTTCGCATCGCTGACCGCCATCGCTGTCGTCCTCGTGTTTATCGTGGTCGCCGGCTTCATCACCACCGCTGATACGGTGCAGCAGACCGCCTGGGCGCTCGTGCCGCCGGTCATCGCCATCGCACTCGCGCTCATCACGAAGGAGGTATACAGCTCCCTTTTCTTCGGTATCCTGACCGGTGCGCTCCTGTTTTCCGGTTATCACTTCGAGGGCACCATCAACCACATCTTCGTCGATGGTATCATCTCGGTTCTGTCCGACAGCTATAATGTCGGCATCCTCTGCTTCCTCGTCATCCTCGGTGCGATGGTACAGCTCATGAACCGCAGTGGTGGCTCTGCCGCGTTCGGTGACTGGGCATCGAAGCACATAAGGACGAGGGCCGGCGCACAGCTCGCCACGATCGCCCTTGGCTGCCTCATCTTCATCGACGACTACTTCAACTGTCTGACGGTCGGCTCCGTCATGCGTCCGGTGACCGATAAGCATAAGATCAGTCGTGCGAAGCTGGCGTACCTCATCGACTCCACCGCGGCACCGATCTGCATCATCGCCCCGATTTCCTCCTGGGCGGCGGCCGTGTCCGGCTTCGTCGAGGGAGAGAACGGCATGAGCCTCTTCCTGCAGACCATCCCGTATAACTTCTACGCACTGCTCACCATCGCGATGATGATCCTGATGGTGGCCCTGAAGGTGGATTTCGGCCCGATGCACCAGCATGAGGTCAATGCGATCGAGCACCACGATCTCTATACCACGCCGGAGCGTCCGTTCGAGAATGCGGCCGACGAGGCGAGACGAGAGGGCGGACACCTCATCGACATGCTGGTTCCGATTTTCTCGCTCGTGATCTGCTGTGTCATCGGTATGATCTACACCGGCGGCTTCTTCAGTGGTGTCAGCTTCATCGATTCCTTCGCCGGCTCGGATGCCTCCGTCGGTCTCGTCTTCGGTTCCTTCTGCGCACTGGTCATCACCCTTGCGTTCTATCTGATCCGTAACGTACTCAGCTTCAACGAGTGCATGGACTGCCTGCCGGAGGGCTTCAAGCAGATGGTTCCGGCCATCCTGATCCTCACGCTCGCATGGTCTCTGAAGGCCATGACCGACAGCCTCGGTGCAAAGGAGTTCGTCGCCGGTGTCGTACAGGGCTCTGCGAAAAACTTCCTGCAGTTCCTTCCGGTTATCATCTTCATGATCGCCATCGGATTAAGCTTCGCAACCGGTACCTCATGGGGCACCTTCGGTATCCTGATCCCGATCGTCGTAGCCTGCTTCCAGGGCATCGACCACAACATGATGATCCTTTCCATGTCGGCCTGCATGGCCGGTGCGGTCTGTGGTGACCACTGCTCACCGATCTCCGATACCACCATCATGTCGAGTGCCGGCGCACAGTGCCTGCACATCAACCATGTATCGACGCAGATCCCGTATGCGCTGACCGCGGCACTTTCCTCGGCGATCGCTTATATCGTGGCTGGTTTCACGAAGCATGCGGTCTCCGGACTGATTTCCGGCTTCGTCGTATTGCTTCTCGCGATGCTTGCGTTCCGTCACGCCACCGGTAAGGAATCAGAATAAACAGCGCACTGAATGATCAAAGCGGCTCTCATAGGAGGGCCGCTTTTTCTATGGCAGGATGATATCACTACGCCAGGCTCCCGGAGGGGCGGCAACCGAAACACAGTACTGCGAGCTCGGAAGACTCTAAGCCGGGACCCTAAGCGGCACTAGGCCCTCTGCAATCACTGAGTTTTCTTGATGAAAACTCAGCATTGCAGAGGGTTCCAAGCAGAGGGTTCCAAGGAGAGATAGCACCAAGTGCCGCTAAGGGGCCACGGCTTGATTCTTCACGACCTCTCCGTATGGTTTCTGTTGCCGGCCCTCCGGGGCTCTGGCTGATCGGTGTAGTTTGAAATTTACGATTTGTCCGCGTGTTGCGGACAAATGTGCGCGTAGAATAACTTCGATTAATCGGTGCTATAAAAGAAATTTATCATTCATATAAAGCTCTTCACAACTGAAAAAAATACGATACAATATAAATAGAAGGAATGAGAACCATTCCCACAGGATGTTTCACAGGATTTTTTCATGACAGCAGCTGTCTGCTGTACGTGGTCATGAGAGCATGGTCGAGAGGAGATGTTTTTATGAACGATACGTCAAGAATCAATGGATTTATGGATTTCGTTTCGGAGCTCCTGGTTACATTCGAGGCAGGAGCCATCGTGGTTGCATGTGTCACACTGCTTCTCAGCGGACTGCTGATGAGTGCAGGTCTTCCGGCAGCAGCGCAGTGCTTACAGTATTTCTTCGTAGCCATGGTCGGCATCGTGGCATGCGGTATCGTGGTACATTATGTAGATGCCTGAAGGCGTCTGGATCGATTCCTGCATGATGATAGTTGATATTTTCTTAAATTGATAACCCCTATAGATGATTGCTCCGTGTATCTGTTGCAGAAGACAGATGCGCGGAGCAGTTTTCTTTTGCGTGGTCTCGCTGTGAAGGCTGCCTTTTCGGGCTTGGTGAACGAGGCTTGTGATTTCAGCAAAAGCACGAAATTACGCACGGTAAACCGGTTAATAATTTAACGCTCGACATCTGGAAACGGGTAGTGCATAATGACAGCAGATTCATGATTTCTACAGAGAATGGCAGGAGGAAGAAACGATGGACGTACCATTTAAGATTGATCTCAGCGGACAGGTGGCCGTGGTGACCGGCGGCACCGGTGTCATCGGCGGCATGTATGCACGCGCACTGGCAGCGTGTGGCGCGAAGGTGGCCGTGCTCGGCAGAAGCAGGGAGAACGGAGAAAAGGTCGTGGCGGAAATCGCGGCGGATGGTGGCGAGGCCATGGCGGTGTCTGCGAATGTACTCGACCGGGAAAGTCTGATCTCCGCCCGCGAAGAAATCCTCGCCCACTACGGTCACCTCAACATCCTCGTGAACTGTGCCGGTGGCGCCGTGAAGTCCGCGCAGGTTCCGCAGGATTACTTCTGCGAGGCCGCCGAGGGAGAGGATACCTTCTTCTCCATCGATCTCGAGAATGTGCATCGTGAGCTCGACCTCAACATCTACGGCACCATGCTGCCGACCCAGGTCTTCGGTGAGGTACTGAAGGGCCAGGAGAATGCGAACATCGTGAACATCTCCTCGATGTCCGCGTATCATCCGCTGACCCGCATCCCAGGCTACTCCGCAGGAAAAGCCGGTGTCGCCAGCTTCACTGAGTGGTGTGCGATCTACTTCGCAAAGAGCGGCATCCGTGTGAACGCCGTCGCACCAGGCTTCTTCCATACGACACAGAACCACGCCCTTCAGTATAACGAAGACGGCACTCCAAAGCCACGCACACAGCACATCGTTGACAGCACCCCGATGGGCAGCTTCGGCAGAATCGAAGACCTCGTCGGCGGATTCCTCTACCTCGTCGACCCACGCGGCTCCCGCTTCGTCACCGGCACCATCCTCCCGATCGACGGCGGCTTCCACATCTACCAGGGCGTCTGAAAAACAGAACATGATGTCTGCTGCTTTTCCGCAGAAAACTCCGGAGGGCCGGTAACAACACCATTGGTGTTTCGTTACCGGCCCTTCGGAGTTTTTTACATAAAATTTACAGAAGGGTGAGGGACGACTTTACAAAAGTCCTCTAGTATGTAGGCGTAGTCAAGAAAACCAAATATAAGTAAAAAGAAAAAAGGAATCGACGGGGATTACAGAACATACAGAAGCCGATGAAATGGCTGCCCAGACGATTCGCAACTTTCAGGAGGATGAAAAATTATGAAGAAGTCAAACAAGCTTGCACTTGCCGCTGTGATGGTGATGTCGATGATGACCGCATGTGGCGCGAGCACCACAGAGACCGCTGCACCAGCTGCAGACACAACTGCAGCGGCAGTCGCAGATACCACAGCCGCAGATACCGAGGCCGCAGCAAGCGAGGCACAGACCGAGGCAGCCGGCGCTTCCATGGAGGGTGCCATCGATGTCATCTCCCGTGAGGATGGTTCCGGTACCAGAGGCGCATTCATCGAGCTTTTCGGTGTAGAGCAGAAGGATGCTTCCGGTGAAAAGGTCGATTACACCACCGATGACGCAGAGATCACCAACTCCACCGAGGTTATGATCACCTCCGTCGCAGGTGATAAGCAGGCCATCGGTTACATCTCCCTCGGATCTCTTAACGATTCCGTAAAGGCACTGAAGATCGACGGCGCAGCCGCAACCGTAGATGACATCAAGGATGGCACCTACAAGATCGCACGTCCGTTCAACATCGTCACCACCGGTGAGGTTTCCGATGTGGCACAGGATTTCATCAACTTCATCTTCTCCGAGGAAGGCCAGAAGGTCGTTGAGGACAACGGTTATATCTCCCAGGGCAACCAGGGCGCGTATACAGCATCTGGTAAGAGCGGTAAGGTCACCGTCGCAGGCTCCAGCTCTGTTACACCGGTGATGGAGAAGCTGGCAGAGGCATACAAGGCACTCAACAGTGATGTAACCGTAGAGGTTCAGCAGTCGGATTCCACCACTGGTGTTACATCTTCCATCGAGGGCGTATGTGATATCGGTATGGCTTCCCGCGATCTGAAGGATGAGGAGACCGCCAAGGGTGCACAGGGTCAGGTCATCGCGATGGATGGTATCGCCGTTGTGGTAAATAACGACAACCCGGTCGATGATCTTACTTCCGAGCAGGTAAAGGACATCTATGTAGGTGACACCACCGACTGGTCCGACCTGGCATAATTCCATCCTGTGAAAGATGAAACGTTGAGACTTCACTTAGATAAGGAAATCGTATGGAAAACGAACTTACATTACATCATGTAGTCCACGAAGTTCATGAAACAGCTGCAGAGAGCCCGGTAACGGGCTCCTCTGTGTGTATGAACATCGCAAACGATCAGGTACTGGGAAATACGCCGGTATCGCAGGGCCTTGCAGGAAGAGCGGATGCACAGCAGGCGGAAAAAACGAGTGCGCGTGTGACCGGTGACAACCCGCTTCGTGGCAGCGGCGCCGCAGCGGTTCGCGAGAGCATCGCAAAATATGTGTTCATGCTGCTCGCAAGTATGAGTATCTTTCTCGTCATCCTGATCTGTTATTTTCTCTTCTCCAATGGTATTCCGGCGATTCTGAAGATCGGTGTGAAGCAGTTTCTGACCGGCACGGTCTGGAAGCCGAAGAACGAAATCTTCGGTATCCTGCCGATGATCGTGGGTTCGGTTTATGTCACCCTCGGTTCCATCCTCGTCGGTGTGCCGATCGGCATCCTGACGGCGGTTTATCTTTCGAAGTTCTGCTCGAAGAGAGTTTATAAAATCATCAATCCGGCCGTCGAGCTGCTTGCCGGTATCCCATCCGTCGTCTATGGTTTCTTCGGCCTCGTCGTGATCGTTCCGGTCATCGCCGTACTGACCCGGCCGTTCGGCGGCAAGGGCAAGTCGATTCTGACGGCGTCCATCCTGCTCGGCATCATGATCCTGCCGACCATCATCAGCTGTGCGAAGGCAGCCATCGATGCGGTGCCGGAGAGCTACTATGAGGGAAGTCTCGCACTGGGCGCGACCCATGAGCGCTCCATCTTCCATGTGATGGTTCCGGCCGCCCGCTCCGGTATCTTCGCCGGTATCGTCCTCGGTGTCGGTCGTGCCATCGGTGAGACCATGGCCGTCATCATGATCGCCGGCAACCAGCCGCGTATGCCGAAGGGCATCTTTCAGGGAACACGTACCATGACCGCCAACATCGTCCTCGAGATGGGCTATGCCGTCGGCCTTCACCGCGAAGCCCTGATCGCGACGGGCGTCGTCCTGTTTATCTTCCTGCTGTGCATCAACCTGATCTTTAGCTTCATCAAGCACAAGTCGGAATCCAAGTACTAAGAGGGTAGGACATGAACCAGAAAACTGAAAGCATTTTATTGCGTGCGGTGACGCTGCTGGCTGCCGCGCTGACCGTCGGAACCCTGCTGTTCCTCATCATCTACATCCTGATCCGCGGCATCCCGTATCTGAAGCCGAGTCTTTTCGCCTGGGAATACAATACGGACAATGTTTCGCTGATGCCGGCGATGATCAACACCATCGTGATGACGGTGCTGTCGCTTCTGATCGCGATCCCGATGGGTGTCGGTTCGGCCATCTACCTTGTCGAGTATGCGAAGCGCGGATCGAAGTTCGTCGAGCTGGTTCGGCTCACGACCGAGACCCTGTCCGGTATTCCGTCCATCATTTACGGACTGTTCGGATACCTCCTGTTCGTCATCCAGCTGCACTTCGGCTACTCCATCCTGGGTGGTGCACTCACGATCTCCATCATGATCCTGCCGCTCATCATGCGTCAGACCGAGGAGTCGCTGAAGGCGGTGCCGGATCTTTTCAGAGAGGGCTCGCTGGGCCTCGGTGCCGGCAAGCTTCGTACGATCTTTTCCATCGTGCTTCCATCTGCTGTACCAGGCATCCTCGCGGGGATCATCCTCGCCATCGGACGTATCGTCGGTGAGACAGCGGCGCTGATCTATACCGCAGGTACGGTCGCCGGCATCCCGAACTCCATCATGGGCTCCGGACGAACCCTCGCGATCCACATGTATGTACTCACGAACGAAGGCCTCTATACAAACCAGTCCTATGCAACCGCCGTGGTACTGCTTCTTGTGGTGACGATGATCAATGCACTCTCATCGATGCTGGCGAAGAAACTCGCATCGAAGGCGTAAGGAGAAGGAATAACGAAGATTATGGATAAGTTTGAAATCAAAGATGTGAATTTACACTATGGCGCATTTCATGCGCTTCATGACATCAACTTAAGCATCGCGCCGAATGAGATCACGGCCTTCATCGGACCGTCCGGCTGTGGCAAGTCCACACTCCTCAAGTCACTGAACCGCATGAACGACCTGGTCGAGGGCTGCCGTGTCGACGGTCAGATCCTTCTCGATGGTCAGGACATCTATCAGAAGGATGTCGATGTCAATACACTTCGTAAGCGCGTCGGCATGGTGTTCCAGAAGCCGAATCCGTTCCCGATGTCGATTTATGACAATGTTGCCTACGGTCCACGTACACACGGTATCCGCAACAAGAAGGAGCTCGATGAGATCGTCGAGACCTCACTTCGTGAGACGGCCATATGGGATGAGCTGAAGGATCGTCTCGGAAAGTCCGCACTCGGCCTGTCCGGTGGACAGCAGCAGCGTCTCTGCATCGCCCGTGCACTCGCGGTCAAGCCGGATGTTCTCCTCATGGATGAGCCGACCTCCGCACTGGACCCGATTTCCACCTCGAAGATCGAGGACCTCACTCTGCAGCTGAAGAAGGATTTCACGATCGTCATCGTCACCCACAACATGCAGCAGGCGACCCGTATCTCCGACAAGACCGCGTTCTTCCTTCTCGGAGAGCTGGTCGAGGCAGACAAGACCGAGAAGCTGTTCTCGATGCCGAAGGACAAGCGGACAGAGGATTATATCACGGGACGTTTCGGTTAATCAGAGGAAAACGATGATGAAAAGCTATGATTTATTTGATCTCTTCGCTGCATGGTTTACATGGACGGCGAAGCCGCGTCGCTTTCTGACAGGAAAGCTGCAGGAGGCCGGCTTCGTGCTGGAGCACAGTCTCCGGGAGAAAAAGAAGGAAAAGGCAGAGGTGTACCGCATGCGCGATGTACGCCGCACACAGAATATCGTACAGAATGGTGAGATGTAAGGAGGAACAGGATGCGTAGCAGGTTGGATCGACAGCTGGATGAGATGAAGCAGAACCTGATTGAGATGGGCTCCTGCTGTGAAAACTGTATCGGACAGGTGGCCCTGACCCTGCAGGATATCGCAGCGGCAGAGAATGCAGAGCTCAGCGAGAAGAGCCGTCAGATGATCAATAAAATTTATGAGTCGGATGCGGAAATCGATAAGCTCGAGCGACTGATCGAGTCGGAGTGTCTCCGCCTCTTACTGGAGCAGCAGCCGGTAGCGAGGGACCTTCGCTACATCAGCTCGGCACTGAAGATGATTTCAGATCTCGAGCGGATCGGTGATCAGTGCTCGGATATCGCCGATATCGCAGAGTATCTCTATGGTAAGGATCAGGATGGTATGGAGTCGACGATTCGAATCCAGGATATGGCCAGCGCGACGATGCGCATGGTGACGAGGGCCGTCGAGTCCTTCATCCAGAAGGACCTCGCGCTTGCGAAGAGTGTGCAGGAATCGGATGATGTTGTGGATAACATGTTTGACGAGATCAAGAAGGAAATCGTCGAACTGATCGCGAGGTATCCGGATCGTGGCGAGATGATGCTGGATCTCCTGATGGTGGCGAAGTATTTCGAGCGGATCGGCGATCATGCGACGAATGTAGCGGAGTGGGTGGAGTTTTCCATCACCGGTGAGCGCCCGGTGATGACGAAGTATACCTTTGATCAGAAGACCATGGAAGAAAAGAAGCTGGCCCGAGATGAACGCGTTTTCAAGCGCGTACAGTAAAGCAACGGCCTGCCTGAGGGAACGGTTACGTCTGGACGAGAATTTAAACAGAAAATTCCTATTCTGTCGTAGTCAGGTATTCCAGAGTTTTTTATAATAGGGAAAAGCGAAACGCATCGGCTTCCGCCGACATCCCTGGTCAGTGCTGGATGCAGCGGTGTTCAGGATGCATACAGTACAGGAGATAAGAGATGACGAGAATTGCAGTTGTAGAAGACGATGAGAGTATTCAGAAGCTGATAACCTATGCGCTGACCGCCAATGGCTACGAGGCGCGCGGCTTCAGTGATGGCCAGACCTTCCTTGATGATGCCGAGAAGTTCGAGCCTGCACTGGTGCTGCTGGATGTCATGATGCCGGGGATCGATGGTATCCAGGTCCTGCGCTGTCTCCGGAGAAGCGCGAAGTTCGCGGAGATTCCGGTGATGATGCTGACCGCAAAGTCGGCCGAGGCGGATAAGGTCTCCACCCTCGACCTCGGTGCCGATGATTATATGACGAAGCCGTTCGGCGTCATGGAGATGCTGAGCCGTGTCAAGGCTCTGCTCCGGCGCGCGAAGATGGGTGGCGTACAGGAGGCGACGGAGCAGGTCATACGACCTGCGCTCCGCTTTCACGAGATCACCCTCGATGAGGCGAAGCACCGGGTAAGCGTGCAGGAAGGCGGCGAGGAGATTCATCCGGAGCTCACGCTGAAGGAGTTCGAGCTGCTCGACTATATGATGCATAATCAGGAGCTCGTGCTGACCCGTGATCAGATCATGGGTCAGGTATGGAATTATGATTATGAGGGCGAGAGCCGTACGATCGACATGCATGTGAAGACCCTTCGACAGAAGCTGGGGGAAGCCGGGCAGTACATCAAAACCGTCCGTGGCGTCGGCTATCGTCTGAGCGCAGACTGATGACTAAAGAGGATATACATTGAAACAGCGTATTTACAGAAGCCTATGTATCACAGCCCTGCTTGCACTGATTCTCAGTACGCTCGCAAGCCAGGTGCTGTATTTTCGGTTTTACGATAAGCAGACCGATGAGAATCTGATGCTGCAGACCGATGCGCTCTGTGCCGGCATCAATGAAATCGCAGAAGAGGGAAGCGAGAAGGTAGAGGATTTTCTGAATGAGTATCTGAAGGATATCCATCGCTCGAAGAATGCAGAGCTGCGTATCACCCTGGTGGATGCGGGCAGTGGGCAGGTCCTGTATGACTCGAAGGGAAACACCGAAACCATGGACTCGCATCTCGACCGGACGGAAATCGAGAAAGCCATGACGAAGGGCTCGGGGCATGCCGTGCGTCTCTCGAAGACCCTCGGACGAAATGCCCACTATGCAGCGATGCTCACCGCCGGCGGACGATATGTCATCCGCCTCGGCCTGGAAACCTCGAACATCATCGGGATCTTCCTCCGCATCCTGCCGGCGATTCTCAGCATCATGGTGCTGCTTTTTCTGCTCGCGACGCAGATGGCGAACCGGCTGACACATCAGATCGTGGCACCGCTTGATCATATGGCAGAGCAGATTCAGAAGATGGATACCCCGACGGTGGACCTGACGGATGAAGATGTTTATGAGGAGCTACGACCA
This sequence comes from Oribacterium sp. P9, assembly GCF_046365365.1. Classification (NCBI taxonomy): domain Bacteria; kingdom Bacillati; phylum Bacillota; class Clostridia; order Lachnospirales; family Lachnospiraceae; genus Oribacterium; species Oribacterium sp. P9. The sequence goes on from NZ_JBKEIS010000001.1 coordinate 433,308, forward strand.
TTTGTGAATTCAGTGAAACAGTCACAGCAGGTAAGAGAAGAATTTTCGGCCAATGTCTCGCACGAGCTCAAGACACCGCTCACGAGTATTTCCGGCTTCGCCGAGCTGATGAAGGATGGCATGGTGACCGATGCGGCGCATGTGCAGGAGTTCTCGACGACCATCTATGATGAGTCCCAGCGTCTGCTGGCGCTGATCGATGACATCATGCATCTCAGCCGACTGGAAGCCGGCGTCGAGATGGAGCAGGAGCCGGTGAATCTCTATCTCCTTTCGGAGACAATCATCCATCGTCTCCGCGATAAAGCGATGAAGCATCAGGTTTCGGTCGATCTGTCGGGCGGCAGTGCGGAAATCACCGGTGTTCGTACGAACATCGAGGAGATGATCTATAATCTCATCGATAATTCGATCAAGTACAACCATCCGGATGGGCATGTCTACGTCATCTGTGAAGGCAGGTCCATCACGGTACAGGATGACGGCATCGGCATCCCGGAGGAGGATCTGAACCGCGTCTGGGAGCGCTTCTTCCGGGTGGACAAGTCCCACAGCCGCGCCATCGGCGGCACCGGCCTCGGCCTCTCGATCGTGAAGCACGTCGCCGAGCTCCACCACGCAAAGGTGGACATCAGCTCGCAGCTGAACCGCGGCACGAAGATCACCATCACCTTCCCGAAGTAACATACCGTGCGGGCGGGCAGCATCGCTGCCTGTCCGCACTGCTTTTATGTGACAGATCAGAAGGAATGGGAACCATGCCACGTGTTCACTTGATTTTGCGGTTCTTTCCGCGTATACTTGCGGGTATGCGGCTGAGTGGACCTTCGTGGCTATGCGCGCAGGTGCCGGATGTAGACATTGGCAGACTCAGTCCTCGGAAAGGACCAGCAGAGGGCCCGTTCAGAAGAAGGAGACCAGTATGGGATTTGAATTTAGATCGAAGCTTCCGACCAGCGCAGAAATCCGTGAGCAGATTCCGCTTCCGGAGAACCTTGCGAAGATCAAGGCAGAGCGCGATGAGGAAATCAAGGCAATTTTCAGAGGGGACTCACATAAGTTCCTCTTAATTATAGGACCGTGTTCGGCGGATCATCCGGATCCAGTACTCGAGTACTGCAATCGTCTGAAGGAGATTGCGGACGAGGTGCAGGATAAGATCATGATCGTGCCACGTATTTATACGAACAAGCCACGTACGACGGGTGAGGGCTATAAGGGCATGCTGCATCAGCCGGATCCGGAGAAGGGGGCGGATGTGCTCGCCGGTATCGGAGCGATCCGCCGTCTGCACATGGAGGTGCTTCGTCAGACCGGCTTCAGTACCGCGGATGAGATGCTGTATCCGGATAATCTGCGCTATCTCAGTGATATCATGAGCTATGTGGCCGTCGGTGCGCGTTCGGTGGAGAACCAGCAGCACCGCCTGGTGGCGTCCGGTATCGATGTACCGACGGGTATGAAGAACCCGACGTCCGGCGACCTCGGCGTCATGCTGAACTCGATCTATGCGGGACAACATGCCCATGATTTCATCTTCCGCGAGTGGGAGGTAAAGTCGGACGGAAACCCGTATACCCATGCGATTCTCCGCGGTTCCCAGTCGAAGCACGGCCAGATCGTTCCGAACTATCACTACGAGGATCTGAAGCTTCTGTACGATCTCTATATGAAGAAGGATCTCGTGTATCCGGCCGTCGTGGTGGATACGAACCACTGCAATTCGGCGAAAAAGTACAAGGAGCAGCTGCGGATCTCTCAGGAAATCATGCACTCCAGAAAGTATTCTCCGGAGCTCGCTGGTTTCGTCAAGGGACTTATGGTAGAATCCTATATCGAAGAGGGAAACTGCAAGCCGGAGGATCATATCTTCGGAAAGTCCATCACCGATGCCTGCATCGGCTGGGATGATACGAAGCGTCTGATCTCGACGGTCTATGATTATGTATCTGTAACGGATTTTAATCATTAAAGAAGAGCGTTCCCCTGAAGGGCAGGATCCTGTAGGGGATGAAGCCTGAAGTTTATAAAGATGTGATTTATAAGGAGCAAGTAAAATGGGTGTTTATGAGGAGCTGGTAGCCAGAGGACTGATTGCGCAGGTTACCGATGAGAAGGAGATTCGTGATCTGGTCAATAACGGGAAGGCGACCTTCTATATCGGCTTTGACCCGACGGCAGATTCTCTGCATGTAGGTCACTTTATGGCACTGACCCTGATGAAGCGTCTGCAGGAGGCCGGCAATAAGCCGATCGCCCTGGTCGGCGGTGGTACCGGTATGATCGGTGACCCGTCCGGTCGTTCCGATATGCGTAAGATGATGACCATCGAGCAGATCGATCATAACTGTGAGTGCTTCAAGAAGCAGATGAGCCGTTTCATCGAGTTCGGACCGGGCAAGGCCCAGATGGTCAATAACGCCGACTGGCTGCGTAATCTGAACTTCCTGGATTTCATGCGTGAGATCGGACCGTGCTTTTCGGTCAATGATATGCTGCGTGCACGCTGCTACACCAATCGTATGGAGCAGGGCCTGACCTTCCTGGAGTTTTCCTACATGCTGATGCAGGGCTATGACTTCTACCGTCTGTATAAGGACTACGGCTGCAATATGGAGTTCGGTGGCGATGATCAGTGGTCCAACATGCTGGCCGGTACCGAGCTGATCCGTAAGAAGGAGGGCAAGGATGCCTATGCGCTGACCATCACCCTGCTGACCAACAAGGAAGGCAAGAAGATGGGAAAGACCGCAGGTGGTGCGGTATGGCTCGACGCAAATAAGACGACACCATACGAGTTCTACCAGTACTGGAGAAACGTCGATGACGCCGATGTCATCAAGTGTCTGAAGCTGCTCACCTTCATCCCGATCGAGGAGATCGAGGAGATGGCGAAGTGGGAGGGCGCAGACCTCAATAAGGCAAAGGAGAGACTCGCATACTCCCTCACCGATCTCGTCCATGGTAAGGAAGAGGCGGAGAAGGCAGAGGCAGCCGCAAAGGCGATCTTCGTCGGCGGTGGCGACAGTGAGCATATGCCGAAGTACACCCTGAAGGCAGAGGATTACCGCGATGGCAGCATCGATATCTGCGGTATGCTCTTCGTTTCCGGCCTGTCGAAGTCGAGATCCGAGGCTCGTCAGAATGTGCAGCAAGGCGGTGTGCAGGTCGCTGGGGAAAAAATCACCGATGTGAAGAAGAGCTTCACCGCGGAGGATTTCAAGGACGGCGTCGTCGTTCAGCGTGGTAAGAAGAACTTCGTAAAGATCTTCAGCTAAGCGCGGGGCCGCCGGTCTGTGTTCATCACAGGCGCCGGGGCGTTCCTTACAATAAACTTACAAAAACGGGAAGTGTCTTGAACACTTCCCGTTTTTTCTTTATAATGCAAGAAACAGATATTAAAAAGTGAATTTTCAAATTTGATTTTTCATTTTTTTGAGTAGAGGAGCCCTGAGTAATCATGGTTTTTAAGAGAGGTATACGTGTGCTGATGCTGACGGCCATGCTTTCCTGCATGATGGTGGTGACGGCACTCGCGGCGAATCGTACGATCGCCAACAAGCTGGAGAGTCCGGTAAAGCTGGTCGTCGACAGCGACTATATCACAGGTAAGGTCAATGATCCGGTTTCGCGTCAGACGAAAACGGCTTTTATCGTGCGCGATAACGCGGCTTTCCATCTGGAGTCCACATCGATGGAGAGCACGGATGTGATTTTCTATATCAATTCCTTCGTCGAGGGACAGGATATGGGCATCCATAATCGTGTCCAGAAGAAGCTGGCGAAGATCGGCGAGGATCTGACGATGCTCCCGGAGGACGTCTATGAGAGCTGCACCGCGGATGGTACGGGCTATGATTTCCTGAACCGCTGCTATGATATCCGCGTCTATCTGGATCATGACGGAAAGCTCTACGAGGATTACTACTTCGGCCTCGTGGATGACCAGACCTATGAGCAGATGAAGGCGGAGTATGAGCGTGTACAGGAGGAGCTGAAGGCGCTGAAGATTTCGGCGTAGCTGCATCCGTAAAATGGGTATATGAAATACGAATGGAGGCGGAGCACCGAAAGGGCTCCGCTTTTTTGGAGGATGAAAGAATGAGACATCATGTAGTACATAAAGATTCATATCGAACATCAGATACAGGAAGGCTTCTGCCGGCACTGGTACTGGCGGGCGCGATGGTGCTGGCATGTGCCGGTACGGCGGTGGCAGGCAGCGTGGCGGCCAGCGGTGTCGATGTGTCGGCGTACCAGATGAGCCTGCCGGGCGGTGGAAACAGTGCGACGGCCGGACAGAGCGCAGCGGCGGCGCTACCGACGGGCGGAGCGACGATCGCACAGGACCAGAGCATTGGCACTCACTACGCGACGGTGCAGTCAGCGGAGATCGATACCGCAAATCCGGCGGTCATCGATATTACGGTTGATGCAGCGTCACTCGTCGGAAGCGGGCAGCAGCTCTACCTGTTTGCGGTGAAGCCGTACCAGATGAACCTCGATGGCCGGACAGACTATCTGGCGGTGCAGGAGGTCGGAAACGGCAGTCTTCAATTCACGGCGGATCTGCAGGACGGCCCGAACAGTCTTCGGACCTATGATGCATTCGTAGTTGCCATCGCCAGTGGGAACGGCTATCAGATCGTATCGAACCGTTGCTACATCGGGAATCCGGAGCTGATCGCGGCAGACCAGTCGCCGGCGCTGAACCGCGGGAAGAAGGGACTGCTGGTGGATCCGAACATCCTCGATGATGCCATCGACCTCGGGATCAAGCATGCCTTTATCCCGGTCACAACCGCACAGCTTTTCGGCACCGGCGTCAGCTACAACTATGATGGAAAAGTCTATTCCTTCGATTCGGCCCTGATTCAGCAGCTGGATCAGGAGATCAGCCGTCTTTCAGGCGCAGGGGTGGCGGTCACGGTAAACCTCGTAAATGGATGGAATCCGACGCAGCCGGCGCTCTACCGTCCGGGCACGAAGGTGGTCACGAGCGATGCGGCGCTGTACTATGGCTTCAATGTCGAAACCGAGGATGGCTTCCAGCTGGTGAAGGCGATGGCGACCTTCCTTGCGAGCCGCTACAACGGGCATAACGGGTACGGAAAGATCACAAACTGGGTCATCGGAAACGAGATCAATAACCAGTACTGGAATTATGTCGGAAATTACAGTGTCCGGGACTATACGCGGATTTTCCAGCGGACCTTCCGTGTGTTCTATACCGCCATCAAATCGGTTTCGGCGAGCGATAATGTCATGTTCTCGCTGGATCAGTACTGGACGATCCGACCGGAGGCCGGATCGGTCGGAAAGTATCCGGGAAAGGATGTGCTGGATAACTTTATGTTTATCGATCAGGAGGAGGGAAAGACCAACTGGGCACTGGCGATCCATCCGTACCCGTATCCGTTGACCGATCCGAATTTCTGGGATGATTTCTCCTCTGGCAAGGTGACGAACGACCTCACCACACCGGTCATCAGCTATGCAAACCTTTCGGTATTGACGAACTATATGCACAGTCAGTATATGCTGGATAAGGGAGGTCAGGTACGAAATATCTTCATGACCGAGGAGGGATTCAGCTCCGTCCGGAAGCTTACACAGGACGCACAGATGGAGCAGGCGGCGGCCGTCGCCTATGGCCACTATATCGTCGAGAACAACCCGGACATCGATGCCTACATGCTTTCCCGTCATCTGGACAATGCCGCCGAAACGAAGGATGGACTCTACTTCGGACTGTCTTCCGTCGGCGCAGATGGTGCCTCGCTCGTCGCGAAGCCGGCGCGCGAGGTCTTCAAGTACATCGACGATCCGAACACCTCGCTCATGGTATCGGATTTTGCGAAGACCATCATCGGCATCAGCGACTGGGCACAGGCCATTCCGGGATTTCATTTCTGATGTTTTAAACTTACACTTGCCTCCATAGATAAATAGGGATTATAATTGCTATAATTTTTTTATTAGAGGAGGCAATTATGCAAAAACTAGGATTTCGACAGACGATCACGATCGGCTTCATGCTGTTCTCTATGTTCTTCGGCGCTGGTAATCTGATTTTTCCACCGCTTCTCGGCGCACAGGCTGGAAGCAGTACGGTTCTGGCGATGGTCGGACTGACCATCACCGCCGTCTGCTTCCCGATTCTGGCCGTCGCTGCCGTCGCGAAGCATGATAATCTCGTGAAGCTCGGTTCGATGATCCATCCGGTGTTTGCATCAGTGTTTACGGTCCTCATCTGCCTGATGATCGGCCCCTTTGTCGCGATCCCGCGTACCTGCAGTACTTCCTTCGAGATGGCGGTCGCACAGTTCCTGCCGTCTGAGAGCGGATCGGTCCTCATGATGGCACGTATTCTCTACTCCATGGTATTCTTCGCCGGTGCGACCTTCGTGGCCCTGCACCCGAATAAGCTGAAGGATATCCTGGGCAGAATCATGACGCCGATTCTGGTCATACTGATCGTCGTCACCTTCGTGGGAACCGTGATGAAGCTGCCGGTGACGGTCGCAGCGCCATCCACCATCGGCTATCAGGAGCATCCGATCATGACCGGCTTCATGACCGGTTATCAGACGATGGATATCCTGGCGGCGCTCAACTTCGGACTCGTCATCGCGATGAACATCGAGGATTTCGGTGTGCATGATCGTCGGGCGATCGCAGGTGAAACGGTGAAGGCCGGGCTCATCGCCGGTGTCATGCTGGCTCTTGTATATTTCGCAACCTCCTATATCGGTGCGATCTCGAGTGGCGTTCCGGGACTCCTGACCGAGACGGAAACCGGTGCCGGTATCCTGTCGTATGCGATCCAGCAGTGCTTCGGTGCGGCGGGACAGATCATCGCCGGACTCATCTTCTTCATCGCCTGCTTCAACGTCTGCTGCGGACTGCTGTCCAGCGGCTCGGAGTATTTCCATAAGCTGGTGCCGAAGATCAGCTATAAGACCTGGCTGTTCGGCTTCGCGATCTTCAGCTTCGTGATTTCCAGCGCCGGACTGTATCGTATCCTGAGCTTCTCCTTCCCGGTCCTGAAGGTAATGTGTCCGATCGCCATCGCCGTGACGATCTTCGGCCTCGTGAAGAAGCGCCAGGCGGAGTAATCGGTCAGAAGAGCGGGGAAGCTATTCGTTTCGCCATGGCCTCGAAGGGCCGGCAGCAGAAGCACCATAGAGGCAGAAAGGTTTTTGTGACTCTGCCGAGGATGTATAAAAATCTTAAAACGGAACCCTTAGTGGCACTTGGATTTATTTTCCTTAGCACCCTCTGCAACACTGAGTTTTCATAAAGAAAACTCAGTCGTTTGCAGAGGGCCTAGTGCCACTTAGGGTTCCGTTTTTGATTTTTAACACCGCAGGCAATGGCTAAAAAAACCTTTCTGCCTCCATGCTTGCTTTAGGCCGGATACACCAGATGCGTGTCATCGATCACGTAGAGCGTTTCGTCGAGGTAGCGCTTCGCGAGCCAGTTTGCCATGCCGAGGTTCTGGTCGAGGTAGTTTCCGCAGTCGCGAGGTGCCGCGCCCGGGATCGGGTCATGGAAGTCGCGGATGAACTCAAACATACGCGTGATGACGGATACGATGTCGCGGGAGCTGAGATCGCCGGCGAAGATGACGTAACAGCCGGTGCGGCAGCCCATCGGTCCGAAGTAGATGGTCTTCTCGGCCCATTCCGGGTCGTTTCGGAGGAAGGTGGCACCTAAGTGCTCGATGGTGTGAAGCTCGGCGGTATTCATGACCGGCTCACGATTCGGTCTCGTCATACGAAGATCGAAGGTCGTCAGGGTCTCGGCGCCGACTTTATCTTTTCTGGAAACGTAGATGCCCGGCTCCAGCTTCTCGTGATTGATGGTAAAGCTTGCGATTTTTTCCATGGTGTACCTCCTGGAAGAGAATAGTAGTGTGTAAGTTCAATTATTATAGAAAAAAGCGCTGGTGTGCGCAAGCTGTGCGTGAAAACGAAGCACAGTACAGTGGCGCTTCTTCGGCAGCGCCTGGATGAATGCCGGAATGATGAAAAAGCGGAGGATCATTGAAAATATAGAGTTGAAATTAATTTCCTCGATTTCACCGATATTGATTGAGCGTTTCCGCGTTCTCGCTTATAATAAAGCTAGAGTATGGCCGTGAAACCGTTTCGACGGAGTATTATCGAAAAGGAGGAAATAATATGGGCCTTTTACAGGTTGGTTTAGGCGCTGCGGAATCTGTTCTTTCGGATCAGTGGCGTGAATATTTTTACTGCGATGCGTTGACAGAAGACGTCCTCATGAAGAAGGGCGAGGCGCGGCAGGCGAGAAGAGCATTTAATACGAAGAAGTCAGATAACCTCATCACGAACGGCGCGATCATCGCGGTGAACGAAGGTCAGTGTATGATCATCGTCGACAACGGTGCGATCGTAGAGGTCAGTGCCGAGCCGGGTAAGTTTGTATGGGATGCGTCGACCGAGCCGTCGATTTTCTATGGTGGACTGAAGAAGGGTATCGTGGATTCCTTCAATACATGGAAGAAGCGTGTGGCGTTCGGAGGCGATACCGCGACGGACCAGCGCATCTACTTCTTCAACACGAAGGACATCATCGGAAACAAGTATGGAACACAGAATCCGATTCCGTTCCGTATCATCGACCGAAACATCAACCTCGATACCGATGTTGCGGTTCGTTGCCATGGTGAGTATGCATATCGTCTGGCCGATCCGATCCTGTTCTATAAGAAGCTCTGCGGAAACGTAAGCGATGAGTTCCGGAGAGATCGTATCGACAGCCAGCTGAAGACGGAGCTGCTTACGGCACTGCAGCCGGCATTCGCCGCTGTATCCGAGCAGGGCGTACGTTATTCACAGCTTCCGGCGCATGCAGATGACATCGCACGGGCACTGGATGTGGAGCTTTCGAATACCTGGGGACAGAACTACGGTATCGAAATCGCAGCCTTCGGTCTCAGCTCCGCGACGATTTCGGACGAGGATGCAGAGCGCATCAAGGTGCTTCAGATGAACGCAGCACTGAAGGATCCGACGATGGCAGCCGCAACGATCGCAGCTGCGCAGGCACAGGCGATGAAGGATGCGGCGAACAATACCGCGACCGGACCGATGTTGGCCTTCGCCGGTATGAACATGGCGAACATGGTCGGTGGAATGAACAGTCAGCAGCTCTATGGTATGGGTGGCGCACCGCAGCAGACACCGCCGACGACACCGTCACCGGCGGCCGCAGGTGTTGGCGTAGCTGCCGCTGCTCCGGCAGGCAGCTGGACCTGTGCATGTGGAACCGTGAATACGGGCAACTTCTGCTCGAACTGTGGAAGCCAGAAGCCACAGCCGTCGACCTGGACCTGCCCGAAGTGCGGACATCAGGGCAATACAGGTAATTTCTGCTCGAACTGTGGAACACCGAAGGCGTAAGCGGATGCAGTAGATTTGTGGTGCGATGTCCGAATGGACATCGCACTTTGTATATGTATCTGAAACAGGGGCATTCGGAGGGTGGATTCTGCGACAGCGTCTCCGAAGTCTTCTCTTTGAGAGACGAATGTGAGATCGAAGATACATATGAGAATGGAAGGAGGGACAGAGATGCAGACGGCACAGGCGAATACCAATGTAACGAACTGCGCGAGTGGATCCGCTGCCGAGGATCGCGAGACCACGATGACGAACACCCTGCAGGAGACGGATCGAAAGTGCCCGCAGTGTGGTGGAACGCTCGAATTTGATCCATCGACCGGTGGGCTGAAGTGCCCATACTGTGATTATACCGAAGCGATCCAGCATGAGGAGGAAGCGAAGGAGAGCGGCACGATCGATGATGAGGGCAGATTCGTCGCGACAGAGCATGCCTATACCGGAAAGGAGGACACCGCGACGACCGACTGGGGTACGGCGACGAAGACGGTCATCTGTAAGTCCTGTGGCGCGGAAATCATGTACGACGCAAACGCCATCGCAAACGTCTGTCCGTACTGCGGATCGACCCAGGTGATGGAAGCCGGCGATCAGAAAGAGAAGATCATGGCACCGGGTGGGGTGGTGACCTTCGATGTCGATCAAAGGCGTGCGGCAGAGCTCTTTAAGACCTGGATCGGGCATAAGTTTTTCTGCCCGAAGCTGGCGAAGGAGAGTGCGGAGCCGGATAAATTCCATGGCGTGTATGTGCCGTACTGGACCTTCGATGCAGAGGCAAGCGGTGACTATACCGGTGAGTATGGTATCAACCGTACCGTGAAAAAGGACGATGGGAAAACCGAGATCGTCACGGACTGGTATGGCTGCAGCGGCGAGATCGAGCACTTCTTCGATGATGTGCTGGTGACCGCTTCGGATCGCTATGATCAGAATATACTTCAGTCGGTGGAGCCGTATCGTACAGATGATGTGAAGCCATACAAGCCGCAGTATCTGGCCGGCTTTATGGCCGAGCGTTATACGCTGAAGCTGACGGATGCCTGGCCGAAGGCGCAGAGCATCATGGATGAAGAGATGCATGAGCTTGCAGAAGATGATATCCGTGATCAGCATAACCCGGATGATGTTCGTTCAGTCAGCATCGAGGCGAAGTATGCCGATGTAACGTATAAGTATCTGCTGCTTCCGGTATGGATCTCCTGCTTCCGTTACCAGGATAAGATCTATCGTTTCATGGTCAACGGACAGACCGGAAAGGTATCCGGCAAGACGCCGATCAGCTGGATCAAGGTAGCGCTGACCACGATCGCCGTGATCGCGATCATCATGCTCCTGTATTATCTGCTTGGGGATTAAAAACGTATACGAAAAGAGGACTGCCGGCGGTAGTCCTCTTTTTATACTCGGGCTCGGAAGCTTCGTTATCTGATGAGCGAGGCGATCTTATCCCCCATCTCGTCGGTGTGCAGGCAGGTGAGACCCTCTACGTCATCTTCCATGATATCACCGGTGCGGAAGCCGGTGCGAAGTGCTTCGGCAACCGCATCCTCGATGGCGTCGGCTTCCTTCGTGAGATTCAGTGAGTAGCGGAGCAGCATCGCTGCGCTCAGAATCGTCGCAAGCGGATTCGCGATGTTCTGACCGGCGATATCCGGTGCCGATCCGCCGGACGGCTCATAGAGACCGAAGCTGTCCTCGCGGAGGGAAGCGGATGGCAGCATGCCGAGGGAGCCGGCGATCTCTGCCATTTCGTCGGAGAGGATGTCACCGAACATGTTCTCGGTCACGACAACATCGAACTGACCCGGATTCCGGACGAGCTGCATCGCCGTGGAATCCACGAGTGCATGCTCGAGCTGTACACCCGGATGCGCCGTCGCCACTTCCGTAACGACCTTCCGCCACAGTCTGGACGAATCGAGAACATTGGCCTTATCCACGGAGGTCACGTGACCGTGACGCTTCTCCGCGATCTCGCAGGCCTTCTTTGCGATCCGGCGGATTTCATAGTCGTGGTACACGAGTGTATCGGTTGCGACCTCCTCACCATCGACGGTTTCGGTTTTCCGTGCGCCGAAGTAGAGACCACCGGTGAGCTCACGCACCATCATCACGTCGAAGCCCTGCTCCGCGATCGACTCGCGCAGCGGACACGCCCTCCGAAGCTCCGGATAGAGATGCGCCGGGCGGAGATTGCAGAACAGTCCGAGGGACTTCCGAAGCTTCAGAAGCCCGGCCTCCGGACGCTTCTCCGGTGGCAGCTCATACCAGTGGGACTGGCCCACCTTGCCGCCGATCGAACCCATGAGCACGGCATCTGCGGACTGGCAGGCCGCGACCGTCGCATCCGTCAGCGGCTCACCATATGCATCGATGGAGCAGCCGCCCATCAACACCTTCTCAAACGTAAACTGGTGACCATAGACCTCGGCTACCTTCTCGAGCACCTTCTGGGCCTCGGCCACGATCTCCGGACCGATGCCATCTCCCGGTATCGTCACAATCTTTGCATTCATCGACATTCCTCCCCGCATCCTTTGCGGCTCTCTGTATTTAAATCGCAGGCCAATGCCTACATCAGAATTCTACACCCATAACTCTACATTATTATCTGCCGAGTTCCAATACCGATCGGTTATGCAAGACATGAACGCAGCAGAGGGCCTAGTGCCGCTTAGGGGTCCCGACTTAGAGTCTTCCGAGCTCGGAGTACTGTGTTTCTGCTGCCGCCCCTCCGGCCTCTGCTGTCCATGACAGAAAATCTTGAAAGCACGCCAAACAAGTGTTCAATGCAGCGCTTCTGTGCTATACTGAAAAAACGATTTGGAGGGCGCTATGGAACACAACGAATTCAAGCTTCATTCTGACTATGCACCGACCGGTGACCAGCCGCAGGCCATCGAAAAGCTGACGCTCGGCTTCAAGCAGGGAAATCAGTTCGAGACCCTGCTTGGTGTTACCGGCTCCGGCAAGACCTTTACGATGGCGAACATCATCCAGCGACTGCAGAAGCCGACACTGATCATCTCACATAACAAGACCCTGGCGGCACAGCTGTATTCCGAGATGAAGGAGTTCTTCCCGGAGAACGCGGTCGAGTATTTCGTTTCCTACTATGATTATTATCAGCCGGAGGCGTATCTGCCATCGACCGATACCTACATCGAGAAGGATTCGGATATCAATGACGAGATCGATAAGCTGCGCTGCTCGGCGATGGCTTCCCTGAACGAGCGTGATGATGTCATCGTCGTATCCTCGGTTTCCTGCATCTACGGTCTCGGTGAGCCGAAGGAATATGCGAACATGGCGATCTCCGTCTGGAACGGTGCCCGGAAGGACCGGGATCACTTCATCCGTCAGCTGATCGATATCCAGTATAACCGGAACGACATCGACTTCAAGCGTGGTACCTTCCGCGTGATGGGCGATGTCGTGGACGTGTTCCCGGCGTCGGAGGGCGAGGAGGCGTACCGCGTCGAGTTTTTCGGTGATGAGGTCGATCGCATCACGAGGATCAATTCACTCACCGCGAAGGCGACGGCGGTCATGGACCACATCGTCATCTATCCGGCGAGCCCGTATGTCATCCCGCAGGAGAAGCTGAACCGTGCGTGCGAGAATATCCTGCAGGAGATGGAGGCGCAGGTCCGTTACTTTAAGGATAACGATAAGCTGATCGAGGCACAGCGCATCGCGGAACGGACGAACTATGATGTCGAGATGCTGAAGGAGACCGGCTTCTGCTCCGGCATCGAGAACTACACCCGGCACTTAAGCTTCGGAAAGCCGGGAGATCCGCCATATACCCTCATGGACTACTTCCCGGATGATTATCTCGTCATCGTGGATGAGTCGCATGTCACACTGCCGCAGGTACGTGGCATGTATAACGGAAACCTCTCCCGGAAGGAGACGCTCGTGGATTTCGGCTTCCGTCTGCCATCGGCCCTCGATAACCGTCCGCTGAATTTCACGGAGTTCGAGCAGAAGATCGATCAGATGCTCTTCGTGTCGGCGACGCCGGGCGAGTATGAGGCGGAGCATGAGCTTCTCCGGGCGGATCAGATCATCCGTCCGACCGGCCTGCTGGATCCGGAGATCGAGGTGCGTCCGACGAAGGGACAGATCGATGATCTGATCGCCCAGATCCATCGTGAGATCGAGGGAAAGCATAAGATTCTCGTCACGACCCTGACGAAGCGCATGGCGGAGGACCTGACGAAGTACCTGAAGGACGCCGATATCCGCGTACGCTACCTCCACTCGGACATCGACACCCTGGAGCGCGCGTCCATCATCCGTGACATGCGTCTCGATAAGTTCGATGTGCTGGTCGGCATCAACCTGCTCCGTGAGGGCCTCGATATCCCGGAGGTCGCGCTCGTCGCCATCCTCGACGCGGATAAGGAGGGCTTCCTCCGTTCGGAGACCTCGCTCATCCAGACGGTCGGCCGTGCTGCGCGTAATGCGGATGGCCATGTCATCATGTACGCGGATACCATCACGGATTCCATGCGCCATACGATCGATGAGACCGAGCGACGCCGGAAGATCCAGATGGCGTATAATGAAGCACACGGTATCACACCGACCACGATCCATAAGGCGGTCGCTGATCTGATCGCGATCGGAAAGGCCGTCGATGTGGATGATCCGCATGGCATAGAGAAGGATGTGGAGTCGATGACGCATCAGGAGATCGAGAAGCTGATCCGTGAGCTGTCGAAGAAGATGCGTGCCGCTGCTGCGGAGCTCAACTTCGAGGATGCGATGAAATACCGCGATAAGATCGAAGAAATCCGGAAAAAGTCAAAAGGCGAGGAGTGAATCGAAGAAGGGCAGCCTCGTGAGGCTGCCCTTCTTCGGTGGTTATAGATCAGTAGTTTTTATCAGCGATGGAGTGGGCCGTCTTGTCCCAGTTCGGCTTGCAGCGCTTATAGTGGCGACGGAAGTACTCGCTGTACATCACATCCACGAGGAAGAGCTGCGAGATCTCTGCCGAGGTGGAGCCGTTCTGGAGGGTGCCTTCATTGGCTCCGCAGAGCAGTATGATGTCCGCAAACTCGGTGAGCGGGGACTTCGTAAAGCGGGTGATCACGATCGTCTTCGCACCGGCGGCCTTCGCGGAACGGGCGATCTCGACCGTATCCTTCGTCGAACCGGAATAGGAGAAGATGAGAGCGACATCCTGATCGGTCAGCGTCGACGCGGTGATCAGCTGCATGTTCGCATCCATGTTACAGATGACCTTCGGCTCGATGCGAAGGAACTTGTTCATGGCCTTCATCGCGGTCAGCATCGAGGTGCCGACACCGAAGAAGACGATGCGCTTCGCGCTGCTGAGGGCATCCATCGCTGCCGTCATCTGCTTCACATCGATGAGGGAATAGGTTTCCTGAATCGCGGAAACATTCTCCGACAGCACCTTCTTCGCGAGCTCAGAGATGTTATCCTCGAGGGTGATGGTCGTATCCTCGGTATCCGTCAGCGGGGACTCACTCGCGCGCATACTGAGCGAGAGCATCATCTTAAACTCCTGATAGCCCTTCACATTCATCGTCTTACAGAATCGGAAGACGGAGGTGTCGCCGACGTCGCAGGCACCGGCCAGGTCGGAAATCGACATGAAAAGTACCTTCTTCGGGTTTTCCAGAATGTAATCCGCTACTTTTTTCTCCGCCTTCGTAAACTGATTATAGGCGGAGCGTATTTTGGTAATGTAATCGTCCTGCATACTCGTTTTCTCCTCTCAAGCAGTAGTCCACCGAAACAAAATCACAGTAGTACATACGGCATTATCATAGCATTATCGGAAATTTGTTTCAACAAAAATAATTTTCAAAATCTCGCCTCCGCATTCTTTCCTTGTATTTTTCGGGCCAATGCCTTATAATATACAAGTTCGTAAAACCGAATAGGTTCTTATAGCTTAACTGGATAGAGTACCGGCCTCCGACGCCGGTGGTCGCGGTTCGAGTCCGCGTAGGAACATCTTTTGCCCGGTGCATCTGCACCGGGCTTTTTCATGCCCGGAGACTTCCGCGGAGCCGAGGGGTCAGACCCTCGCCTGGATTTGGCCTTCTCTTACCGCATTCCAGAAGAGGGTCTGACCCCGGAAACTTCCGGAAGATGCAGAATTTTGTCTGCCTGTCCTGTTGAGAATTGTACAAAAGCCGATACATAAAAATTATTTATATACTATATAAAGTGCAACGGTGCTATCATATGCCTAATCAAGGGAAACCTTCAAATACACGATTCAAAGGAGATAGCGATGAGCAGAGTCTATAATTTCAGTGCGGGACCAGCAGTTTTACCGGAAGAGGTTCTTCGGACAGCGGCAGCGGAGATGCTGGATTATCATGGATGCGGGATGTCCGTGATGGAGATGTCTCATCGCTCGAAGGACTTTCAGGCGATCATCGATACAGCCGAGGCAGATTTCAGAGAGCTGCTCGGGGTACCGGAGAATTATAAGGTACTGTTCCTGCAGGGCGGAGGAAACACGCAGTTTGCGATGGTGCCGATGAACCTGATGCGCCACGGCGTGGCCGATTACATCGTGACGGGCCAGTGGGCGAAGAAGGCCGCAAAGGAAGCGGAGATGTACGGTAAGGTGAACGTAGTCGCCAGCTCAGCCGACAAGACCTTCAGCTACATCCCGGATCTTCAGAACCTCGCCATCGATGACGACGCAGATTATGTATACATCTGCCAGAACAACACGATCTACGGAACCACGATCCGTGAGCTTCCGAACACGAAGGGCAAGGACCTTGTATCCGACGTCTCCTCCATGTTCCTGAGCGAGCCGATGGATGTTTCGAAGTACGGTGTCCTCTGGGGTGGCGTGCAGAAGAACGTGGGTCCGGCCGGTGTGACCATCGTCGTGATCCGTGACGACCTCATCCGTGAGGACGTGCTTCCGGGCACCCCGACCATGCTCCGTTATAAGACCCATGCCGATGCGAAGTCTCTGTACAACACGCCGCCATGCTACAACATCTATGTATGCGGCCTTGTATTCAAGTGGCTGAAGGAGATGGGCGGCCTCGGCGTGATGAAGGAGCGGAACGAGCAGAAGGCGAAGATCCTGTATGATTACCTCGATCAGTCGACGATGTTCCGCGGCACCGTCGCGCCGAAGGATCGTTCCCTCATGAATATCCCGTTCATTACCGGCGATGCTGACCTCGATGCGAAGTTCATCGCAGAGGCATCCGCAGCCGGCTTCAAGAACCTGAAGGGTCACCGTACCGTCGGCGGTATGCGTGCATCGCTCTATAACGCGATGCCACAGGAGGGCGTCGTTAAGCTCGTCGAGTTCATGGATGCATTTGAGAAGAATAACCGATAAGAAACGCGTTGAAGGCAGCGGCGAATGCTTCTGCCGGCGATGCGGTACCATACCGGAGGAACACGCGGACCGGCCATGACGCTGGTGCCCATACGGAAAGGACGAACATCATGAAGAATCGTGAAATTTACTGCTTAAACAATATCAGCCGTGTCGGAACCGGACGTTTCCGGAAGGGCTATACCCTGGTGGACGAGATCGACCACGCCGCCGGTGTGCTGGTGCGCTCCGCCGATATGAAGGCGATGGACTTTCCGCCGACGCTCCGTGCCATCGGACGTGCCGGTGCCGGCGTCAACAACATCCCGCTCGACCGCTGTGCCGAGCAGGGCATCGTCGTATTCAACACCCCGGGTGCTAATGCAAATGCCGTGAAGGAGCTGGTGATCGCGGGTCTGATGCTGGCGAGCCGTGACATCATCGGCGGCAATCAGTGGATCCGGGAGCATGCCGATGTCCCGACCATCCAGAAGGATGCCGAGAAGGCAAAAAAGAACTTCGCCGGCTGTGAGATCAAGGGCAAGACCCTCGGCGTCATCGGCCTCGGTGCGATCGGCGTACTCGTCGCGAATGCCGCCGTCGATCTCGGGATGGAGGTCTATGGCTATGATCCGTACCTCTCCGTGAAGTCTGCCTGGGATCTCTCTCAGAAGGTGCATCACGCGGCGATCCTCGATGAAATCTACGATAAGTGTGACTATATCACGATCCATGTACCCGCCGTCGACAGTACGAAGGGCATGATCAACCAGGAGGCCATCGCACGCATGAAGGACGGTGTCCGCATCCTGAATTTCGCCCGCGATGTGCTGGTGAATGACGATGACATGGCAGAAGCATTGACCAGGGGCAAGGTAAAGGCCTACGTAACCGACTTCCCGAATCCGAAGTCGGCGGAGATGCCGGGAGCCGTCGTCCTGCCGCATCTCGGCGCGTCTACCGAAGAGGCCGAGGACAACTGTGCGGTGATGGCAGTCGAGGAGGTACAGGATTACCTCGACAACGGCAACATCCATCACTCCGTGAACTTCCCGGATACCGATATGGGTGTCTGCAGCAGCGGCGGACGTATCGCTATCCTGCACCGGAACATCCCGAACATGCTTGGACAGATCACGAAGGCCCTCGGCGATGCGAACATCAACATCGACGGTCTACAGAACAAGTCCCGCGGTGACTATGCGTATACGCTGATGGACATCAACCAGCACCTGACCGAGGAGGGCTTCCACAATCTCGGTCTCATCGATGGCATCCTCCGTGTACGAAAGGTGATGTAAGTGCTATCCGAGGATTTATCATGAGATAAAGGAGGAGTTTATGGCAACCGTTAAACCTTTCAGAGCGATCCGTCCGGATGCCGCGTGTGTTCGGGAGGTAGCAGCACTTCCATATGATGTATATTCCCGTGCGGAGGCACGTGAAGCGGTGGCCGGCCATCCGCTTTCCTTCTTAAACATTGACCGACCGGAAACCCAGTTCCCGGAGACGCAGGATATGTATGCGCCGGAGGTGTACCAGAAGGCGTCGGATATGCTGCAGGCAGAGATCGCAGATGGGACCTTCGTGCGTGAAACGAGCGCATGCTACTACGTCTATGAGCTGACGATGGAGGGACGGGCACAGACCGGTATCGTCGCGCTCAGCTCGATCGATGATTATCTGAACGGGATCTGTAAGAAGCATGAGAACACGGTGGAAGAGAAGGAGCAGGATCGTATCCGCCATGTGGATACCTGCTCGGCGCAGACGGGCCCGATCTTCCTCGCCTATCGTGCACATGCCGGTATCCAGGCGATCGTGGAGGAGGTAAAGAAGGAAACGGCGCTCTATGCGTTCGTGACGGATGATGGCGTCACTCATCGGGTATGGAGAATCGCAGACAGCGAGCGGGTAGCGACGCTGGAGGCACTTTTCGAGAAGGTGCCGGCGACCTATATCGCGGATGGCCATCATCGCGCAGCGAGCGCGGTCAAGGTCGGTCTCCGACGTCGGGAGGCGCATCCGGACTATGATGGCACGGAGGAGTTTAACTACTTCCTGTCGGTGCTGTTCCCGGATAAGGAGCTGAAGATCATGGACTACAACCGTGTCGTCAAGGATCTTCATGGGATGGATCCGGAGGATTTCATGTTCTCCATCGAGGAGGATTATCAGGTGTTCCATCTGACACAGCCGATTTCTCCGAAGGTGAAGGGCGAGATCTGCATGTACCTCGGCGGTGAGTGGTTCCTGCTTCGTGCACGCGCGGAACTGCTGTCGGCGCGGTCTATCGATCCGGTCAAGGCACTGGATGTATCGCTTCTGCAGGATACGGTTCTCGGACCGCTGCTGGGGATCGGGGATCCGCGTACCGATAAGCGTATCGAGTTCGTCGGTGGGATCCGGGGACTTCGAGAGCTGGAGAAGCGCGTGAATCAGCATACCTATGCACACGCGATGGATGGCAGCCTCGAAGAGCTCGGTCCGGCGGTCGCCTTCGCGATGCATCCGACGGCGATTACGGAACTCCTTGATGTCGCGGATCATCATCTGCTGATGCCGCCGAAGTCCACCTGGTTTGAGCCGAAGCTTCGCTCCGGTATTTTCATTCACGAAATCGAACGATAAGCTGAGAGAGGGGCCCACGGGCTCCTCTTTATGTCTTTATGTTTTGTGAACGGAACATGCGGGGAATCTTGATTTTAGGGGTGGGCTTCCGTATAATTATGTTTACTGCAAAAATGGAAGTTTTCTGCGCATGATATGTGCTGAGGATTCCGAGGAAAGATGCAGCGGGCCATCCGGTGGACAGGATTCCGGCGGGTGAAAGAAATGGAGAACAGATGGAGAATAATAACAACCAGGGGAACGACGACCGAGGCTTCCGGCATTCGGGTCAGACATTTATGATTCTGATCATCGCTGCGGTCATCACCTTTTTCGTATATACGCTGATTCGTGGCGCGTTTGTTACGGGCGTGACGCAGGAGATCAGCTATACAGAGTTCGTGACGATGGTCGACAGTGATCAGGTCGAGAAGGTGGAGTGGGGCGACAGTGATATCACGATCATCCCGAAGGAGGGTGCGTCGATGCCGTCGGACAGCACCGGTGAATACAGTCCGTACCTGAATCAGGTGGATGTCCGCTACTATGTCGTGCCGGTCGGTGCAGACGCGCAGAAGCTCGTGGACCGTATGCTCGAGCATGGGGTCGTCATCTATAAGAAGAAACCAGACAATTCCGGATTTATCATGGAGGCCCTCATCAGCATCGTCCTCCCGTTTGTTCTGATCTTCGTCGTCATGAATATGACCATGCGTCGCATGGGAAACGGAAACGGCGGCATCATGGGTGTCGGCAAGTCGACCGCGAAGATGTATATGCAGAAGGAGACCGGTGTCACCTTCAAGGATGTGGCCGGTGAAGACGAGGCGAAGGAGTCGCTGATCGAGATCGTCGACTTCCTGCATAATCCGACGAAGTATACGGCCATCGGTGCGAAGCTTCCGAAGGGTGCCCTGCTGGTGGGCCCTCCTGGAACCGGCAAGACCTTACTTGCGAAGGCCGTGGCCGGTGAGGCACAGGTGCCGTTCTACAGTTTGTCCGGTTCGGATTTCGTCGAGATGTTCGTCGGCGTCGGTGCGAGTCGTGTGCGTGATCTGTTTAAGCAGGCGACGCAGTCGGCACCGTGCATCATCTTCATCGATGAGATCGATGCCATCGGTAAGACGAGAGATACCCGCTTCGGTGGAAACGAGGAGCGCGAGCAGACCCTGAACCAGCTGCTGTCGGAGATGGATGGCTTCGATGCCTCGAAGGGGATCATGGTCATGGGTGCGACGAACCGTCCGGAAATCCTCGACCCGGCACTGCTGCGTCCGGGCCGTTTCGACCGTCGTATCGTCGTGGAGAAGCCGGACCTCAAGGGACGTGTCAATATTCTGAAGGTGCATGCACAGGATGTGCAGCTGGATGATTCCGTCGATTTCAACGAGATCGCACTGGCGACCTCCGGTGCGGTCGGTGCAGATCTCGCAAACATGATGAACGAGGCAGCCATCACGGCAGTTAAGCATGGCCGTAAGAAGGTATCCCAGGCGGACCTCTTCGAGGCGGTCGAGGTCGTGCTCGTCGGTAAGGAGAAGAAGGACCGTATCCTCAGTCAGGAGGAGCGTCGTATCGTTTCCTACCATGAGGTCGGACATGCGCTGGTTTCCGCGATTCAGAAGGATGCGGAGCCGGTACAGAAGATCACCATCGTACCACGTACCATGGGTGCACTCGGCTATGTGATGCAGGTGCCGGAGGAAGAGAAGTATCTGAACACGAAGGCAGAGCTTCATGCGATGCTGGTGACCTTCCTGGCGGGTCGTGCAGCAGAGGAAATCGTATTTGATACGGTGACGACCGGCGCTGCCAACGATATCGAGAAGGCGACGAAGCTGGCACGTGCGATGGTAACGCAGTACGGTATGTCGGAGCGCTTCGGACTGATGGGTCTCGAGAGTCAAGAGTCCCTGTATCTCAATACCGGACGGACAGTGATGAACTGTGGTGATGATACCGCGACAGCCGTCGACCAGGAGGTGATGCAGGTGCTGAAGTCCTGCTATGAGGAGGCGAAGCGGATCCTCAGTGAGAACCGTGAGGCACTGGACCAGATCGCTGCGTTCCTGATCGAGCGGGAGACCATCACCGGTAAGGAGTTCATGGATATCCTGCACCGGATCCAGCATCCGGCGGAGTCGGCCGATACCGAATGCGTATAAATGCAGAGCTGTCTGCTGGATGATCTCCGCAGACAGCTCTTTTCTCATGCATGTCTTCTGACTTTCGTCAGCCGGTCGTGTCGTCGCCTCGAGTCCCGGACGCTCTATAGATCCTGCAGGGTAGGAACCTCTTCTGGCAGGAAGGTGAAAATCTCCGACGGAACGACGTCGAGATAGTCGCAGAGCATGGCGACGGATTTCAGTGAAATCGGTGCGTCCGAACGCAGACGCTGCATCATGCTGCTGGAGATGCTCATATGTGCGACGAGATCATACTGTGTCAGATTTTTTCTGTGCAGTGTACGCCAGAAAGGCGCGTAGGAAATCATTTTGTCATATGAACGCTTTCGCTTGGAGCTCATGGTGGATACCGTCCTTCTTTTATTTTTTCCTGGGATTGTATCGGAAAATAAAAGGCACATCGAACCGGTTTGAAACAGCCAGCGAGCGTGGTTTTCAGAAATAGGATTTGGCTGAGGAGAGGATATCAAACAGATAAATAATGTTCTTTAAATTTATTATATATAACGAGGGTGGGAGAGAATGCTGAGAATGCTCATTATATTATTACTGCTGATTATACCAGCCATTTTTGCAACTATATCAAAGCACGAAAGAAGTATACTGATGCCGGAAAGATACAGCTTCTGTTCCAGTCGTATCCGACGGCCGCATCGCTTCGTTTTCCTCTCGGATCTTCATGAGGTTGAGTTCGGAAAGGATAATCAGCGCCTGCTGGAAGCGATCGACGCAGAGCATCCGGAGTTCATACTGATCGGCGGTGACTTCATCCGTTGTCATAAGGTCCGGCCATGGACAGGCCATCGACACCAGGACAGTGTCGAGGTGAGCTGCCGCTTTCTGGAGGCCATCCGGAAGCGCTATCCGACCTACTATGCCATCGGAAACCATGAGGCACGGTTGCGGGAGAAAGCCGGAATCGTGCGTTGCACGAGTGGGGCGAAATATGATACATATATACAGGATATGGCCCGGGCAGACTATGCACGACTCGAGGAAGCGCTGAAGGGCGTCCATGTACTGGATGATGACTGTGTGGTGCTCGATGAGCTCGAACTCAGTGGACTGACCCTGGATCTCAGCTACTTCCGGAACATGCTGACGCACCCGCGGAAGCCGCTTCGGGAAGAGGAGATCCGCGCGAAGGTCGGTACGCCGGACCGATCGAAGTTTTCGATCATGCTGCTGCATACGCCGATGTATGGGCATGAGGCACTGCGACATGGAGAGGATCTGGTCCTCAGCGGTCACTACCATGGAGGTACGATCCGGATTCCAGGGATCGGCGCGCTGATGACGCCACAGTTTCAGTTTTTCGTCCGGGAGTGCGCCGGCATCTTCCGGGAGGGAGAGGGCATACTGCTCATCAATCGCGGACTCGGTACACACTCGATCAACATCCGCATCAACGATAAGCCGGAGATCTCCGTGATCACACTGCTGCCGGAAGGCACCGGCCCTGCACAGGAAAAAGAATGGCACAGGAATTAAGATTTAAACTGGAAAAATTTGAGGGTCCGCTGGACCTGCTGCTGCATCTGATCGAGCGCGATAAGATCGATATCTTCGATATCCCGATCGTGCAGATCACGGCAGAATATATGGACTACATCACGACGATGGAGGAGGAAGATCTCGATCTCGTCTCGGATTTCCTCGTGATGGCGGCGACGCTTCTCGAAATCAAGTCGCGCATGCTGCTTCCGAAGGAGGTGGATGAGGAGACCGGTGAGGAGGTCGATCCGCGTGCAGAGCTCGTTGCGCGTCTGCTCGAGTACCGGAAGTATAAGTACATGGCAGAGCAGCTCGAAAACCAGGAGGATCAGGCAGAGCTTTACTTCTATAAGCCGCCGACGATCCCGAAGGAGGTTGAGAAATATGTACCGCCGATCGATCTCGATGCACTGCTGAAGGATGTGACCCTCGAACGTATGCGGAAGATCTTCGAGGATGTCATGAAGCGGAGAGACGAGTCGGTCGATCAGGTACGCTCGCGCTTCGGTGTGATCAAGCGGGAAAAAATCTCGCTGGAAGGCCGCATCCGCGATGTGCTGAAGTATGTCCGCGGTCATCATCGCGTCTCCTTCCGGCACATGGTGGCGGAGAAAAAGGATAAGATGGAGGTCGTCGTCAGCTTTCTGGCGATCCTGGAGCTGATGAAGATGGGTCGCATCACGGCCGTACAGGAGCAGCCGTTCGGTGACCTCGATATCGCAGAGGTGGAACGCCCGGAGGGCTCGGATGACGAGCTCGACATGAAGGGACTGGAGGATTTTGACTGATGGAAAAGGAAGAGCAGAAGACGAGGGCGGAGGATACGACGGTGGAAACGGCGACGCCGGCCACCACGGCAGATACCGGCACCGCAGCAGCACAGGAGGACAATGCCTCCGTCGGACTCGATGCGGAAACACAGAAGCTGGCCGAGGAAATCGATCAGGAGTTCTCCGCAGATCTTCTCGAGGAGGAGCGCATCGTCGAAGCGCTGCTGTTTACGATGGGACGCTCCGTCGGCCTCGATGAGATCGCGACGGCCCTCAATGCAGGAAAGAAGATCGCGCAGGATGCGGTCGAGCGGCTCATCGCCAAGTATGAGGAACGCAAGGGCGGCATGGTGATCAGGCGGCTCGAGAAGCGCTACCAGATGGCCGCGGATCCGGACTGCTATCCGGCACTCATCCGTGTGGCGAAGCAGCCGAAGAAGCCGGTACTGACCGACGTCGTGATGGAAACCCTGTCCATCATCGCCTATAAGCAGCCGGTCACGAAGGCGGAGATCGAGCGTATCCGTGGCGTCAGCTCGGACCATGCGGTCAACCGTCTCGTCGAGTATGGGCTCGCGTATGAGGTCGGACGCCTCAATGCACCGGGACGACCGGCGCTCTTTGCGACCACGGAGGAGTTTCTCCGTCGCTTCGGCGTGAGCTCCATCCAGGAGCTTCCGGACCTGAATCCGGAGGTCGAGGCAGAGATCAAGCAGGAGGTCCATGACGAGGTCGTGGATATCATGGGCCATGCCGAGGAGGCAGCGCCGGAAGAAGGAACGGCAGACAGCGGGGACGATCCGCCGGCAGATGCCGGCGGAGGATCACAGTGATTGAACCTCGCATGTATACAGCGTACAGCTCCGCCTCAGATCAGATGAAGGCGGCTTCACAGGAAGGACAGCATGATGGAAAAAACAATGCGTATCAAATATCATTCCGATGAGATCGAGAAGCTCGAGTACATCGCCGGAAAGAGCGACTGGATCGACCTCCGTGTCGCAGAGAACGTCACCCTGCAGAAGGGCGAGTTCCGCCTCATCAGCATGGGCATCTCCGTACAGGTGCCGGACGGCTACGAGATGCTGCTCGCACCGCGCAGCTCGACCTTTAAGAACTTCGGCCTGATTCAGACGAACTCTCTCGGTATCATCGACGAGAGCTACTGCGGTGATCACGACATCATCCGGATGCCGGTGTATGCGACCCGCGATACCGAGCTGCATGTGAACGACCGGATCTGCCAGTTCCGCATCCTCGAGCATCAGCCGCACATCGTATTTGAAGAGGTGGACGCCCTCGGTAACCAGGACCGTGGCGGCTTCGGCTCCACCGGGAAGAACTGAGGTGCAGGTGATGCATATGCTTAAGCCAATGAAGACGGCCGCATGGGTCGGATGCGTGGCCCTGCTGCTGACCGGCTGCGGAAACAGGGTGGAGGAGCTCCGCCTGCAGGGCATCGATCTCGTGGAAAAAGGAAAATATGAAGAGGCGATCACGACCCTCGATGAGGCGATGGAGCGAAGCAAGGGCCGGGTCGGTGCCGAACAGTATGACATCCTGCTGTATAAGGCGGAAGCCGAGTACATGCTCGGTGACTATGATGCGGCCCGGAAAATCATCGAAACCCTGCGTGAGGTGAATGGAGATCAGGAGGTATATCTCCAGTTCCAGACACAGCTCGACGCGCGACAGTACATCGAAAGTGCGACGAAGGCGCTGAATGACGGTGATATGGACGTGGCCCGCGAAAGCCTCGACCAGGCGAAGGCCGCCGGCCTCACGAATGATAAGGACTACCAGTTCGATGAGCTCGTGTACCTCGAGAAAACGGCACAGTGGACGGAGGCCTACGAGGCGGTCCAGACCTTCCTCGAAAACTATCCGGGGGATGCGGATGCGACCCGCGAGCTCGCGTTTCTGCGGACCCGGATCGATGAGCTCTCGGCGAACACGGCTGCCGGCGGCACCGGTGTCCCGTCGACGACCGGCTGAGAAGCACGCGGTCCGACTACGGATGTGACAAACCTCTGTCGGCACTTCCCGTGTCGGTATCTGCTGTTTTCGGGCGGATTTGCTGTAATTTTACCGAATACGGACGCAGAACATATATCGATGTTTGACAGCCTGATGCTTGCATGCATCAGGCTTTTTGATTATACTTTTTTTGTTTTGTTTGTGTTCACACCGTTAGGAGGATCTCGCTATGAAATCATACACGAAGATGACGAAGGACGAGCTCGAGAAGGAGCTTCACGAGCTGAAGAAGCAATACGAGAAGTATCAGGCGATGGAGATGAGCCTCGATATGAGCCGTGGTAAGCCATGTAAGGAGCAGCTGGATCTCAGCATGGGCCTGATGGATGCACTGACCAGCGGCTGTGATATGTACTGTGCGGACGGTACCGACTGCCGTAACTACGGTGTACTCGGCGGTATCGAAGAGGCGAAGGAACTGCTCTCGGATATGATGGAGAACAACCCGGACAACATCATCATCTATGGAAACTCTTCACTGAATGTCATGTATGATTCCATTTCGAGATCGATGACCCACGGCGTTATGGGTTCCACGCCATGGTGTAAGCTCGATAAGGTGAAGTGGCTCTGTCCGGTACCAGGCTACGACCGTCACTTCAGTATCACCGAGTATTTCGGCATCGAGATGATCAACGTCCCGATGACACCGACCGGCCCGGATATGGATATCGTCGAGAAGCTCGTGAAGGAAGACGACGCCATCAAGGGCATCTGGTGCGTTCCGAAGTACTCCAACCCGCAGGGCTACAGCTACAGCGATGAGACCGTGCGCCGGTTCGCACGTCTCCAGCCGGCTGCACGTGACTTCCGTATCTACTGGGATAACGCTTACGGTGTACATCACCTCTATGATAAGAACCAGGATTACCTCATCGAGATCCTCGCCGAGTGTAAGCGCGCGGGTAATCCGGATATGGTCTATAAGTTTGCCTCGACCTCGAAGATCACCTTCCCGGGTTCCGGCCTCGCAGCGCTGGCGACGAGCTCGAACAACCTGGATGATATCCGTAACCAGATGAAGCACCAGACCATCGGATATGATAAGGTAAATCAGCTTCGTCATGTGCGTTTCTTCAAGGATATCCATGGCATGATCGAGCATATGCGCAAGCATGCGGATATCATCCGTCCGAAGTTCGAGACCGTAGAGGGCATCTTCGAGAAGGAGCTCGGGGGTCTCGGTATCGGTGAGTGGACGAAGCCGAACGGTGGATATTTCATCAGCTTCGATACCATGCCGGGCTGTGCGAAAGCGGTCGTAGACCACTGCAAGAAGGCCGGTGTAAAGCTGACCGATGCCGGCGCAACCTTCCCGTATCATCACGATCCGGAGGATACGAATATCCGTATCGCGCCGACCTATCCGCCAGTCGATGATCTGAAGATCGCGGCGAATCTGTTCTGCCTCTGTGTAAAGCTCTGCTCCGTAGAGAAGCTTCTCTCCGAGAAGACACACCAGGCCGTAGAGGTTCTGGATGCACCGGAGTCCGAGGCACCGGCACAGGCATAAATTAAAATTCCGCCGAGGGCCGTCTCAGAGGTATTCTGAGACGGCCCTCGGCGGAATTATTTGATTATACCCTGTACATCAGTTCAGGAGCTGCTTCATGATATATGCGTAGATCTCCTGATTGTTGGCGGCCCACTTCGCACACATGCGCTCGGCGAAATCCTGATCCGGAACATTGATATCGACAGAGAACAGGATGGAGCTTTCCTCCCGGACCTCCATATGCACGATATAGTTCCCGTTATCATCCTGCTCATAGTCTGTATAGTTTGAGGACTCCTGACGCAGCTTGATCTTGTTGGCCTTCAGAAACTTGTTCATATCCTCGATCGCACCCGACGAGATATCGCTGCCGAAGAGCTCCAGCGTCTCGGAGCCCTCCCGTGTGATCTCATAGCGCGTCGCATTTCGCGTCGTATGGGCGGTGATCAGGTGCGCGTCCTCCAGTGCGGATATCGCCTGCTGCAGGGTGAAGTAGGTCGTGTACTCATAATCCAGAAAGAAAGCACTCAGCTGATTGTTCGTCAGCGGGTAGTTGATGGACTTCAGCAGATAGAGAATCATCAGCTTATACAGGGTTAAAGGCTCGGTAATCATAAAATGCCCTTTCTATCGTTCTATATTTCATTATAATAACAGGAAAGAGGGGGTATTTCAATGTGACGGACCCTTTTACACATGGCTTTTCTGTGTTAAAATATACGTTCATGGAGATTTTTGATTATGAAAGAACGCATAAATAAGCTGGCCAGGGGCATCGTCGATCTGGCCTGCCCCGAGCTTCGTCTCAGCGATACGGCCTTCCACGGCATGGTCTGCGCGGGCGAGACCTTAAAACTGGATCTGACCCTGACATCTGAGAATGGCATCCTTCTGAAGGGCCTGATCTACTCGGACAGTCCATATGTGACGATTCAGAAGAATACCTTTCTCGGACTGCGTACCCGCATCAGTGCGCTCGTCGACGCACGTGCGCTGGAGGATGGCGATCATATCGAGGGGGGACTGTGCATCGTATCAAACGGTGGAGAAACACGGATTCCGTTTGCCTTCGAGGTTCGTTCCTACGCATCGGCCGAGGTGATTCCGGGCTTACGTACGCCGGAAGACTTTGTAAAGCTGTATCAGACAAACGGGGGCGCGGCTCTCCGTGTATTTGAATATGATGATTTCGTCCGTGCACCGTTTATGAACGATGCACGTTTTCGTGCGCTCTATGATGGCCTCCGGAAGGGGCCGGACAGGGTACATGCACTCGAGGCCTTTCTGT
This sequence comes from Oribacterium sp. P9, assembly GCF_046365365.1. Taxonomy (NCBI): domain Bacteria; kingdom Bacillati; phylum Bacillota; class Clostridia; order Lachnospirales; family Lachnospiraceae; genus Oribacterium; species Oribacterium sp. P9. Next base: position 461,955 of record NZ_JBKEIS010000001.1, read on the forward strand.
ATGCCATCCGGTATCCGAAGCAGGAGACGACGACACGGATGCCTCGTGCAGAGAGTGGGTGCACGAAGGAGACATTGAACAGAGCAGACGTACCGGTGGAAGCGCTGGAGGACGCGGAGCTCATCGAGGAGGCGGCCGGCTGCTGTATACGTGCAGGTGCGACGACGGAGCTGGCGTTTCGGATCTATCAGCGGGCGATCGAGATGCAGTCACAGATCACCCGGCTGTACGAGTACTATATGTATGCGATGCCGAAGGGCTACCAGGGGCGTCTGCCACGCGAGGTCTATCTCTACTTCGCCTATGAGTACGATATCCCGGAGAACATGAAGCTGCCGCTGTTCTATAACGTCGTGATGAACTTCGGCGCGGAGGAGGATATCTATCAGCGCTTCGAGAAGAAGATCCAGAAGTTCACGATCGACCAGCTGCTGAAGTCGGCCTTCGACCAGCGTCTGAGTGTGCTGTATGAGCGTATGGTCCTCGTGGATATGGTGGACGAACGGATCGGTACGGTACTGCCGGCGATTCTTCGCGCCTATCGCGTGTCGACCAGCGACCCGCGGATGCGCTATGTCGTCGTGCGCTACCTGGAGCTTCAGCGGGAGGAGCTCTATCCGCTGAAGGAGGGGAGTGCGTATATTCCGCTGTTCTTCGAGAACAGTGTGCTGCTGTTCCAGGATGCGTACGGAGACCGTTACACGGATATCAGCTATGAGAAGACCCGGATCATGGAGAAGCCGGAGCTCGAGAAGCGCTGCTTCCAGGTGGTGCCGGAGCAGCCGATGCTGAAGCTTGCCCGGGCACGGCGCATCGCACGAAATGGTATCCAGAGTGCGGAGGAGCTGCAGCTTCTCGAATCAGTGATACACGAGATGCCACTCGCCGGACCATACCGCGCCTATCTTCTGAATGTGATTCTGAGATATCTTGATAAGCTGCGGGACTCGGCCACGGAGCTTAGTGAGGAGGAGAAGCAGTTCCTTGCGGAGATTCCTCAGCAGGAGCTCGACCACAGTGAGCAGAAGATGCTGCTTCAGATACTGATCCGACAGAATATGTTTGAGGAAGCCTATCGCCGGATGCTGTCGAGCGGTGAGCGTGATCTGGATCGTCCGTACCTCGAGAAGCTGGTACGAAGCCTTGTCGCCTCGGAGCGTCATACGCGTTCAGCGGAGCTCATGGATCTCGGCTACGATCTGTTTACGCTCGGCACGAAGGATAGGACGATCCTGCGTTATCTGATGGAGTACTACAACGGTCTGTCCGGGGATATGCTGGCGATTCTGCTGCGTGGACAGAAGCTGAAGGCGGACGGGCAGCGGGAGATGGCGGAACGTCTGCTGGCGCAGATGCTGTTCAGCCGGACCGAGCAGGGGCTCGACGATGTATTCGAGCTCTACCGGAGCTTCCCGGATGCGGAAAATGTGCTGCTGCGTGCCTATATCACGAAGCGCGCGGTGGATTACTTCATCGATGGTCGGGTGATCCGGGAGAAGGTGTTCTCGGATATCTATGGCATCGTGCGGGATGAGCGCTATAAGGAGCGTGTCCCGGTGATCTATCTGCTGGCGATGTCGAAGCACATGTCCGAGCAGAAGGATCTGAACGGAGAAGAAAAGCTCGTGCTTCAGGATACGATGGACTATCTGATCCGGAAGAAGCTGATTTTTGCATATACGAGAACGCTGTACCGTTTCGTGCGGATTCCGGACAGCGTGATGGACCGGTACTATATCGAGTACCATGGTCATAAGGATATCCGCCCGTCTCTGTATCTCCGTATCCTCCCGGATCAGGGGGATTTCGAGGAGGAAGAGATCGTGAGAATCTATCAGAATATCTATGTGCGTCCGGTGACACTGTTTGCCGGAGAGCGCGCAGAGTACCAGATCTATGAATCTACGAAGGACCAGGTGCCGGCGACCAGTGGCAGCATCGCCTGGGACGGTACCGTGCGCCTGAAGGGGGACACCTACGATATTCTGAGCGAGATGTCTGGACTGATCGGAAAGGACCAGGATCAGGAGTTATACGAGGCCATGCACCGTTATGTTCGGAATGAAGCCGTCATCGAGGCCCTTTTCACGAAGGAGATGACGGAAGCGAAGAGTGTGGAGTAAGGAGAGCAGTTCTGTGAGTCGATATATAGGAATTTCATTGGACGATGACTATACGAATGTCTGTATCAATGATGAGACGGTAACGAAACCGCTGCCGACAGTCATCGCCAAACATAAAAAGGACGATCGCTGGACGGTCGGAGAGGAGGCCTATAAGGAAACCCTCGCCGGCTATGGTGTGATCGTCGATAAACTGGTCAGCCTGCTCGAAAAAAACGGGACGGCCACCATCTCGCGCGTGAAGTATACGGCGATCGATATCGTCTATCATTACTTTCAGGAGCTCCTCCGGACAGAGGAGGATCCGAGCGAGGAGGATCGAAGCGGAGACATCGTCGTCGTCACGATCCGAAAGGCAAGCCGCGACATGGTGGAGAAGCTGCAGGAGGCCATCCTCCGGACCGGTGTCCGGGAGGAGAACCTGCACATCATCAGCCATACGGAAAGCTTCGCGCATTTCGTGCTGCACCAGGATTCCAGCCTTTACAATCGTAAGGTGGGCATGTTTGAATTAAATAATCAGTGTCTCTGCTACTATGAGATGCATGTATCCCGCGGAACCCGTCGCTTCGCGCTGCTTGGTTCGGAGGCAGAAACGGAGGCCTTCAACCTCGATATCCTGAAGACGACCTCCGGCGGGAAGATCGCCGACCGGATACTGACGACCGTTGCGGAGCGGACACTGGGGAAGGACGCCTACTCTGCGGTCTTTCTCTGCGGGCGCGGCTTCCGGGATACGAATTTCGCGACGAACTTCATGAATTTCATCTGCAATCGTCGCCGTGTGCTGATCGAGCCGGGACTCTTCTGTATCGGTGCAGAGATTCATGCCCGGAACATCGATGAGGGAAAGAGCGAGGAGTACACGATTCTCTGCGATACACGCGTGCGTGCGGATATCTCTGCACGTGTCGTGATCAACGAGAAGGAAGAAAATCTGCCGATCGTCAAGGCCGGTACGAACTGGATGGACTCGAGAACCTCCTATGAGCTGATCGAGGACGACCAGGACTACATCGATTTTCAGGTCACCTCCCTCGCCCATCCACGTCGTCCGATCCGTCTTCGCATGATGCTCGACCTCTTCCCGAAGCGGGAGAACCGTACGACGAGGATACGCATGTCGACGGAGTTTGTGGATGCGGAGACCCTCCGCGTCACCGTACAGGATCTCGGCTTCGGTGACCTCTTCCCATCCAGCGGACAGGAAATCACCGAGGAGATCGACCTCGCGGACAAGGTTTAAATAAGGCGGGAAATATGGGCTTATTACTATGTACAAGGTGTGCACAGCACCCGTTCTACTATGAAAAACTGGATATCAATCTCTGGTCGATCCAGGAGCTTTCCTATGTGATCTACCACTATCCGATCATGCTGCCGACCGATCTCGTGGACCGGAAGCTGAGTGGCTGGATCCGTGATGAGCTGCACATGGGTATCCTCGCCGCGAAGCTCGAGCAGTACATGGGCTCCGGTGAAGGTGGAGAGCTCCAGGAACGTCTGCTGCTCATGATTCTCCGTGAGAGCAACTACTACACGCAGCAGGAGATCAGTTACTTCGAGACCGAGTACAGGCGTCTTCGTCACATCGATCGTGACCAGTTCTATGATCTGCTCGGCGATGCATACTTTCACATGGGCCGCTATGGCCGGGCGATCGAGGCCTATACCGAGTCGCTGCACTATCAGGACAGCATGCTCGTCAAGATGAAGCTCGGCAGTGCCTGCGTGACGGTCATGCAGTTCCGCCGTGCATCGGATATCTTCGAGCAGGTCTTCGTCGAGACCGCGGCGATGGAACCGCTGCGTAAGCTCTACTTCATCTCGAAGCTCGAACCGTCCGTCAAGACGATCGAAAAGTATATCGACCATATCGATACGGAAATGCTTGCAGATTGGGAGCTTCAGTATGATAATGTACTGACACAGGCAGAGGATTCCGAGCATGTCCGCCAGATCGACGACGTCTACCAGCGGGATCGCAGCGAATTCCGGAAGGAAGCGAAGCTCTGGCTGGTTAAGTGGAAAAAGGAATACCGCGAGAAGGTATAAAAGAAGTGGCGTCTCCGCCCTGCGGAAGATCAGGTAGTGCAGACGACCGGAACACCATCACCCATCTCAGAATATAGATAGAAGAAGGAAATGATTATGAAAGAACTTGCAAAGCAGTACAACCCGGAGGAGGTTGAGGACCGCATCTATGACATGTGGCTGAAGGGCCACTATTTCCATGCGGAGGTCAACCCGAACAAGAAGCCGTTTACCATCATGATGCCGCCACCAAACGTTACCGGTCAGCTGCACATGGGCCATGCCCTCGATAACACACTGCAGGATTCCCTGATCCGCTGGAAGCGTATGCAGGGCTATGAAGCACTGTGGCAGCCGGGCAGTGATCATGCGGCGATCGCAACGGAGGTGAAGGTCACCAATCAGCTGAAGGAGAGAGGCATCGATAAGCATGCGCTCGGTCGTGAGGGCTTCCTGAAGGAGGCCTGGAAGTGGAAGGAGGAGTACGAGTCCAGAATCGTCAACCAGCTCCACAAGATCGGCTCCAGCGCCGACTGGGACAGACTTCGTTTTACCATGGACGAGGGCTGCACACACGCCGTTCAGACTACCTTCATCAATCTGTATAAGAAGGGCTATATCTATAAGGGCTCCAGAATCATCAACTGGTGTCCGGTCTGCCACACTTCCCTCAGTGATGCAGAGGTAAACCACGAGGAGCAGGAAGGTCACTTCTGGCATATCCTCTATCCGCTGGCGGATGGTTCTGGTCAGATCGAGATCGCAACCACCCGTCCGGAGACTCTGCTCGGTGATACCGCCGTCGCCGTCAATCCGGAGGATCCGCGCTATAAGGACATGATCGGCAAGATGGTGAAGCTTCCGCTTACGGATCGTGAGATCCCGATCGTCGGTGATGAGCATGCGGATATGACCTTCGGAACCGGTGCTGTAAAGATCACACCGGCACACGACCCGAACGACTTCGAGGTCGGCAAGCGTCACAATCTGCCGGAGATCACGATCCTGAACGATGATGCGACCATCCACTGCCCGGGATCGAAGTATGATGGCATGGACCGTTATGAGGCACGAAAGGCCATGGTACAGGATCTGACCGATCTCGGTCTGCTGGTGAAGGTCGTTCCGACGAAGCATAATGTCGGTACCCACGACCGCTGTGGTACCACGGTCGAGCCGATGATCAAGCCGCAGTGGTTCGTACGTATGGAGGAGATGGCGAAGCCGGCGATCAAGGCCATCGAGACCGGCGAGCTCCAGTTCGTTCCGGAGAACTACAGTAAGACCTATCTTCACTGGCTTGAGAATATCAAGGACTGGTGTATCTCCCGTCAGCTCTGGTGGGGACACCGTATCCCGGCTTACTACTGTGAGGACTGCGGTGAGATGGTGGTCGGGACCGAGGCACCGGAGAGCTGCCCGAAGTGCGGTGGACATCACTTCCGACAGGATGAGGACACCCTCGATACCTGGTTCTCCAGTGCACTCTGGCCATTTGAGACCCTTGGCTGGCCGGAGGATACCCCGGAGTACAGATACTTCTATCCGACGGATGTACTCGTGACCGGCTACGATATCATCTTCTTCTGGGTAGTTCGTATGGTATTCTCTGGGCTCGAGCAGACCGGTAAGGTTCCGTTCCATAAGGTCCTGATCCACGGACTCGTACGTGATGATCAGGGACGGAAGATGAGTAAGTCGCTCGGCAACGGTATCGATCCGCTCGAGGTCATCCGGAAGTATGGCGCCGACGCCCTTCGTATGACCCTCCTCACCGGTAATGCACCGGGTAACGACATGCGTTTCTACTGGTCGAGAGTCGAGGCCTCCAGAAACTTCATGAATAAGGTATGGAATGCGTCCCGCTTTATCATGATGAACCTCGATAAGGCAGATCTTCCGGAGACGATGCCGGCGAACCTGACCATGGCGGATAAGTGGATCCTCAGCAAGGTGAACAGCCTCGCTGCCGATGTGACCCGTAATCTGGAAGCCTTTGACCTCGGAATCGCCCTCGATAAGGTACAGAACTTCATCTGGGAGGAGTTCTGTGACTGGTACATCGAGATGGTGAAGCCACGTCTCTGGAACGAAGAGGATGAGACGAAGGCAGCCGCTCTCTGGACACTGAAGCATGTGCTGATCACGTCGCTGAAGCTTCTGCATCCGTTCTGCCCGTTCATCACCGAGGAGATCTTCGATACCCTCGAGAACCCGGAGACACCGCTGATGTGTCAGTCGTGGCCGGAGTTCAGTGAGACACTGAACTTCCAGGAGGATGAGGCGGAGATCGAGACCATCAAGGAAGCCGTACGTTCGATCCGTAATGTTCGTACGAATATGAACGTTGCACCGTCCAGAAAGGCGATGACCTACGTTGTGACCGAGAACGAGCGCGTAAGAAAAACGTTCGAACATAGTAAGGTATTCTTCGCTACCCTCGCCTATGCATCGGATGTTATAATTCAGAGTGATAAAACAGGCATCGCAGACGATGCCGTAACGGTAGCGATTCCGGATGCGGTGATCCATATCCCGTTTGCGGATCTCGTTGACATCGCAAAGGAGATTGAGCGTCTCGAGAAGGAGAAGCAGAAGTGGGAAGCAGAGATCCGTCGTTCCACCGGTATGCTGAACAACGAGCGCTTCACTTCGAAGGCACCGGCAGAAAAGGTAGAGGAGGAGCGTGAAAAGCTTCAGCGGAATACTCAGCTTCTTCAGCAGGTGACCGAGCGTCTCGCTGCCCTCAGAAAGTAAACGTGGGAGGAAACAGATCATGAAACGTACACATATAGTGGGTGTCGCTCTGGCACTGGCCCTTTCGATGACTGCGCCAGTGGCAGCTATGGCGGCCGAGCACCCTGCAAGCGCGGTCGAGCTTCAGGAGGTAGCTGCGACACAGAAGAGCAAGTTCGCCTGGGAGAATACCGGGACGAGCTGGCGTCTTCTGTATCTGACACCGTCCAGCACACAGTGGACCTACGCCCATAAGTGGGTACAGATCGGTGCGAGCTTCTACTATTTCGACGAGCAGGGCGATATGGTCGAGGGCTGGTTCCAGGATGCGAGCGGCCGCTGGTTCTTCGCACAGTATGATAACATGGCCCGGAACAACCCGGATGCCGGAAAGGTCATCAGCGGCTGGGCACAGATCCGGGCGACGAACGGAAGTATGCAGTACTACTACTTCGGAAGCGATCCGACGACCGGCATTCCGAGCGGTATGTATGGAAGTGATACGGCAGGCTACTATAAGAGCTATATCATCGACGGTCAGGAGTACCAGTTTGACTCGAACGGTCACTGCGTACAGACGATGATAGGCATGGCGAAAACCTACGGACGCAATCGAACGGAAGTAAGTGATTTATAAGGATGAAGGCAGGAAGCGGATGAGGCTCCGAAAATCCGGAGCGCTCGAGGCTCCCTGCCTTTTCGGTATCGGGACAGGCAGGATATATGAAGATTAATCTGATTGTTGTGGGAAAGGTGAAGGAGAAGTACCTCCGGGATGCGATCCAGGAGTATGCGAAGCGGCTGTCTGCATACTGTGATCTCAGCATCATCGAGGTTGCGGATGAGAAGACACCGGAGCATGCGCCGGAGACGGTGGAGGCCCGGATCAAGGAGACCGAGGGGGAGCGTATCCTCGCGAAGATCAGTGATCGGAGCTATGTGGTCGCGCTCGCCATCGAGGGGGATATGCTGAGCTCCGAGCAGCTGGCGGAGCGGGTGCAGGAGCTGATGCTGCGCGGACGCTCGGACATCAGCTTCATCATCGGCGGTTCACTGGGACTTAGTCCGGCCGTGCTGAAGCGTGCGGACAGAAAGCTCAGCTTCAGCCGCATGACCTTTCCGCACCAGCTGATGCGGGTGATCCTGCTCGAGCAGGTGTACCGTGCGTTTAAGATCAATGCGCACGAGCCATATCATAAATAAAAAGGACCCATGAGGGTCCTTTTTAAATGGCATTTTCCTGTACGAGCGTCTGGTGGATAAGCTTTGGAACTTCGTCCTTCGGCACGTCGAAGATGATGGAGAGCTCCATATAGAGGATGTTTTCAGCCTGCTCGAGGTAATGAATATCTAGGTCCTCCTTCTTTTCAAATTCTTCTCCATTCGTCCTTTCCAGCGAATGAGACGCACGCCTTCGGGGCGGTGCGCATTTGCAGTTAACCATAATTTACATATAGTTTATATCAAAAATTCCTTTTCGAAAAGTCAGTTTCACACAATTTAATTGCATTTCGTTGTGATGGTGGTGACAGTTTAGGCTGGGGACCCGGAGGGGCGGCAACGGAGTCACAGTACTCCGAGATCGGTGAACTCTAAGCCGTGGCCCCTGCCTGCCGAAGCCGTGATGCCGTCTTCTTGCGAAGAATGGGGGATTTATGTATACTCTACCCTGTTGATGATCATAAAGGAGATTATTATGAACCTGCTTCAGAGTTTATATGCGCGTTACAAGGAAATCGTGCACTACCTGATCGTCGGGGTGCTGACGACCGTGGTGAGTCTCGGGGTCTACTATGGGCTCGTGCTGACGGTGCTGGATCCGGGGAATCCGCTGCTGCTGCAGCTGGCGAATATTCTGTCCTGGGTCGCGGCGGTGACCTTCGCGTATTTTATGAGCCGGAAATTCGTGTTTGAGAGTCACAGTACGAAGATGCGTGCGGAGGCGGCCCGCTTTTACATGTCACGTGTGGGCACACTGCTGCTCGATATGCTGATCATGTTTGTGACGGTGACACTGCTCGGCATGAATGACAAGCTGGCGAAGCTGCTGGTGCAGGTGGTCGTGACGGTGCTGAATTATATTTTCAGTAAGTTTCTCGTGTTTGGGAAGGCGAAGGATGAAGCGCCGTGATGGCCGGAAGCCTGTTCGTTCATACTGTGGATATGAGGATATTGAGGTCTGCATGGCGCCGGAAAAAGACATGCATAAAGGAGCTGTAAGATGGAAAAGCACAGTAAGCAGGGCAGGAGAGCCTGCCTGATCGCGTTTGTCGTCCCGGTCGTGGCGATGATTCTGATTTTTATTTTCCGGGGGATCTTTCCGTTCGGACAGGAAACCTTTCTGCGTACCGATATGTATCATCAGTATGCGCCGTTTTTCTCGGAGTTTCAGTATAAGCTCCATCATGGCGGTTCACTGCTGTACAGCTGGGATGTCGGTCTCGGCATCAATTTCAGCGCGCTCTACGCCTACTATCTCGCGAGCCCGCTGAACTGGCTGCTGCTCCTCTGCCCGAAGGGACTGATCCTCGAGTTCATGACCTATATGATCGTCGTGAAGATCGGGCTCGCAGGTGTTGCGATGTGCTGGTACCTGCGTCGCCGCTTTCCGCAGCAGACACTCGGCTGCAGCTTCATCGCGATTCTGTATGCGCTGTCCGGCTATATCTCTGCGTACAGCTGGAATCTCATGTGGCTCGACTGCATCATCCTGTTTCCACTGATCATGCTGGGGTTCGAACGTCTCGTGCGGGGGGAGAGCGCGATGCTTTATGTGATCGCACTGGGACTCTCGATTCTTTCGAATTACTATATTTCCATCATGACCTGCATCTTCATGGTCATCTACTTCATCTGTCTCAATGTTCTCGAGGGGATCGGAGATGCACGTGTCGTGGGACTTCGTGTCCTGCGCTTCGGGATCTACTCTCTGATCGCGGGCGGACTGGCAGCGGTGACACTGCTGCCGGAGATCTATGCGCTGCAGATGACGGCGTCGAGTGACGTGAACTTCCCGCAGACCGCAACGCAGTACTTCACGATCATCGATATGTTCGCGCGGCATATGCCATTCGTTGAGACGGAGCAGGGCCTCGATCACTGGCCGAACATCTACGCCGGCGCACTCGTGTTCCTGCTGCTGCCGCTGTACTTCATGAACCGGAAAATCGGGCTTCGGGAGAAGATCGTAAACGGCCTCCTGCTCGTTTTCTTCTATCTGAGCTTCAGCGTCAACATCCTGAATTTCATCTGGCATGGCTTCCATTACCCGAATTCACTTCCATGTCGCCAGAGTTTCATATATATTTTCCTTATCCTCGTGCTCTGCTACGAGGCCTGGCTCGATCGGGCAGCCTCCTCTGCGAGGGAGGTCAATGCTTCCTTCGGGATGGCCATCGCGTTTCTCCTCGTCACGCAGAAGGTCGTGACGGATGATGCGATCCACTTCAGTGTGTTCTATCTGAGCGGTCTGTTCGTGCTTCTGTACTACGGCTTCCTCTATACCGAGCGGACACGCACGAAGAGGACACATCGCTGGACGGCCATCGCGATGCTGGTGGTCGTTTCCGTGGAGGCAACCCTCAACATGGCCGTGACCTCGGTGACGACGACCTCACGTACGGCGTATGTCAGTGACAATCAGGATGTCGAAAAGCTCGTGCAGGCCGTTCGTGCAGAGGATGACGGCTTCTACCGCTTCGAGAAGATCACGCGGAAGACGAAGGACGACGGTGCCTGGATGAACTTCCCGAGTGTATCGCTCTTTTCATCGACGGCGTACGCTCACTGCTCGGATTTCTTCAAGCGTATGGGCATGGAGTCCTCGACGAACGCCTACTCGATCACCGGCTCCACGCCGCTCATGAATATGCTGATGTCTGTGAAATACGACATCTACTCCGAGGAACCGCAGGCACTGGGAGAGATGGGACTGAGCTATATCGCGAGCTCCGGTATGACCAGTATCTACCAGACAGAGTTCGCACTGCCGCTCGGCTATATGCTGCCTGGGTCGGCGCTGGATGCCTGGGATACCCATGCCGGCACGCCGGCACTGGCGCAGAACAGTCTGTGCGAGGCCCTCGACTGTGCACCGGTCATGGACAGTGTGCTGGGTGAGTTCTATGACGCGGACTACAGCTTCACGGCTGATCAGGCAGGGGAGTACTATGCCTACGTGAACAACGCGGCGGTGAAGCAGGTAAGCGCGAATTACGGCTACACCGAGAAGAGCTTCAACAATGTCGACCGCGGGTATCTTCTGGAGCTCGGCTATCTTGAGGCTGGCGATACCGTGACCCTGCACAGTAAGACCGAGGGGCAGAGCGTGTCGGCGGATGTATATCGTTTCGATTACAACGCGCTGCGCGCGCTGCAGGATGTGCTGCAGGACGAGAGCCTGGAGCTCACGAGCTGGAAGGATACGAAGCTTTCCGGGACGATCACGACGGAGAAGGGTGGCGTCATGATGACGAGCATCCCGTATGATCCGGGCTGGAAGATCTTCGTGGACGGTGTGGAGACCGACATCACCGAGGTGAAGGATACCTTCCTCGGGGTAGAGCTCACGCCGGGCACGCATACGATCGAGCTGCGCTTCATGCCGCAGGGCCTCGTCCTCGGCGGCCTCATCACGGTGCTCAGCCTCGTGATGCTGCTGGCGATCTGGCTGATCACACGGCGCTTCGGACTGCTGAGCGACGGGCTCCGGGAATATGAGGAGCTGACGCAGGAGGATGAAGATGCTGATCCGTCTGCGACCACGGAACATGCGGTCGTAGAGGACGACGAAGCAGCTGTGTTCGAGGAGGAACTTCAGGCGGAGGATGACCTGAATACAGCGGCGCCTGCGGATGGTGACGATGCGACGCCGGAAGCATTGGCAGAGGATACGAACGGAAACGAAGACGATGCGGATCTCGAGATCATCGCAATTCATGAAGAATAAAGGACGGGAAACGTCCGGAGGGGGAAATTATGAAGCTTTGGGGTGGACGATTTACAGAGGCGGAGGATCAGCGGACGGAGGAATTTAACGAGTCGCTGAGCTTCGACAAGCGGATGTACCGGCAGGATATCACGGGCTCGATCGCACATGCGGAGATGCTCGGACGGCAGGGGATCATCTCGCAGGAGGACAGTGCGGCGATCATCGCAGGTCTCAAGGGGATCCTGCAGGATATCGAGGACGGGAAGCTCGTCATCGAGGGTGACGCCGAGGATATCCACAGCTTCGTCGAGGCGGAGCTGACGGAGCGCATCGGGGAGCCGGGCAAGCGTCTGCATACCGGACGGAGCCGGAATGACCAGGTGGCGCTCGACATGAAGATGTATACGCGGGACCACATCGATGAACTGATTGGGCATATGCAGGCGCTGCTTGATACGGTCGAGGGGATCATGGCGGAGAACCGGGCGAGCTATATGCCGGGCTTCACGCATCTCCAGAAGGCCCAGCCGACGACGCTGGCGCACCACATGGGCGCGTACCGTGCGATGTTCCTGCGCGATGTCAGCCGGCTCGGGGATACCAGGGACCGACTCAATGAGTGTCCGCTCGGTGCCGGTGCCTTCGCCGGGACGACCTACCCGCTCGACCGCGACTTCACTGCGCGGAAGCTCGGCTTCCGGAAGCCGACCGAGAACTCGATGGATTCGGTGTCGGATCGTGACTATCTCCTCGAGTACCTCTTCGATCTCGCGACGATCCAGATGCACCTCAGCCGTCTCAGCGAGGAAATCTGCATCTGGAACTCGAACGAGTATAAGTTCGTGAAGATCTCGGACAAGTATTCGACGGGCTCGAGCATCATGCCGCAGAAGAAGAATCCGGATATCGCGGAGCTGATCCGTGGCAAGTCCGGTCGGGTATATGGTGCGCTGATGAGTCTCCTGACGGTGATGAAGGGGCTGCCGCTCGCCTACAATAAGGATATGCAGGAGGATAAGGAGCTCGCGTTCGACGCGATGGATACCGTGCAGAATTCGGTGATTCTCATGAAGGATATGCTGGCGACCATGAGCTGGAACCGGGCGCGGATGGAGGAGTCGGCGAAGCTCGGCTTCACGAATGCGACGGATGTGGCGGATTATCTCGTGCGGAAGGGTGTGCCGTTCCGTACGGCGCATGGCATCGTCGGGGAGCTGGTGCTGCTCTGTGAGCAGAAGGGCTGTGCGCTAGATGATCTGACGATCGATGAGTATCATACAGTATGTGACGAGATCGATCCGGATATTTATGAGGCGATTTCGCTGGAGACCTGTGTGCGGAACCGGAAGACGCTGGGCGCGCCGGGGGCACTGCTCGAAACTACGAATGAATGAAAGAGCCCGGAGGGCCGGCAACAGAAGCACAGTACTGCGAGCTCGGAAAAATCTAAAATTCCACCCCTAAGAAGTACTAGGCCCTCTGCAATCACTGAGTTTTCTTTATGAAAACTCAGCGTTGCAGAGGGTGCTAAGGAAAATCACTCCAAGTACTTCTAAGGGGTGGAATTTTGATTTTTCACGACCTCTTCGTATGGCTTCTGTTGCCGGTCCTCCGGGCCATATTCATTTGCAAGGTGTATATTAATGAGTTATATCGGCCATAATATACATTTGATATGCATAAAAACGGAAATTAATACATTTTTTAATGCATAAATATACAAATTTGCGCTTGCAATCTGTTTTTTGATGGCGTATGATAACGGCATCGTAAATGAGGGGTGCTTCCGTGGATGCGTTTATGCGTCGGGGGCGTTTTATAGAGGAGAAGTGATTATGAGTAATCTGGTACCAAAGAATAACACGCAGGGTGAGAAGGTCGTTCTGGCTTATTCCGGTGGTCTCGATACGACCTGTATCGTGCCGTGGCTGAAGGAGACCTTCGGCTATGAGGTGATCTGCTGCTGTGTCGATGTAGGGCAGGGCAACGAGCTGGATGGTCTGGCAGAGCGTGCGAAGATCTCGGGTGCGTCGAAGCTGTACATCGAGGATATCACTGACGACTTCTGCGACAACTATGTGCTTCCGTGTCTCGAGGCCAATGCGACCTACGAGAACAAGTACCTGCTCGGTACCTCGATGGCGCGTCCAGCGATCGCGAAGAAGCTGGTCGAGATCGCACGGAAGGAGGGCGCGAAGGCGATCTGCCATGGTGCAACCGGTAAGGGAAATGATCAGATTCGTTTCGAGCTGGCCATCAAGGCACTGGCCCCGGATCTTGATATCATCGCTCCGTGGCGTATGACGGATATCTGGACCTTCCAGTCCCGTGAGGATGAGTACAACTACATCAAGTCGAAGGGCATCCCGCTCACCTTCTCCGAGGATAATTCCTACAGCCGTGACCGGAACCTCGTGCATATCTCGCATGAGGGCCTCGAGCTGGAGGATCCGTCTCAGGAGCCGAACTACGATCATATGCTGATGCTGTCGGTGACACCGGAGAAGGCACCGGATCATGATACGGATGTCGAGATCAAGTGGGAGAACGGTGTTCCGGTCGAGCTGAATGGACAGAAGATGACCGTGAAGGAGATCATCCTCGAGCTCAACAAGCTCGGTGGTGAGAACGGGATCGGTATCATCGACATCGTCGAGAACCGTGTCGTCGGCATGAAGAGCCGTGGCGTCTATGAGACCCCGGGTCTTACGATCCTCATGGAGGCACACAAGCAGATCGAGGAGCTGATCCTCGACCGTCAGACCATGGAGTTCAAGAACATGGTGGATGTGAAGTTCTCGCAGGTCGTCTACGAGGGCAAGTGGTTCGATCCGCTTCGTGAGGCACTCGAGGCCTTCGTCCAGAGCACTCAGAAGTATGTGACTGGTACGACGAAGATGAAGCTGTACAAGGGCAACATCATCAAGGCCGGCACGACCTCACCGTACTCACTCTACAACGAGTCACTGGCGTCCTTCACGACGGGCAGCATGTATGATCACCACGATGCCTCCGGCTTCATCACCCTCTTCGGTCTTCCAGAGAAGGTACGTGCGATGAAGCTGCTCGAGGTACAGAATCTTACAAATAACAAGTAATCATCCATTCGGTGGACAGGTGAGGATGAGATTCCGGAAGCATTGACCTGATGACGGAAGGACATCCACCACCTGTCCGCGCAGGATATCGATGGATATAAAACAGATATGAAAAGGGAGTAGTCATGGGAATGATAGCAGTCAAGGGTGGCATCTGTGCTGCCGAGGGGTTTATGGCAGCGGCGACCGCTGCGAAGATCAAGTCGAAGCGTCGGGATGATATGGCGATGATTTTTTCCGAGAAGCCATGCGTCGTGGCCGGTACCTTCACGAGCAACGTGGTGAAGGCGGCACCGGTCCTCTGGGATCGTGAACTGGTCGACAGTGGCCGTCCGGTCCATGCCGCCGTCATCAACTCTGGTATCGCCAATGCCTGCACCGGTCAGATGGGACTGGATATCTGCAAGGAGGAGGCCGACGCGACCGCGGAGGCCTTCGGTCAGGTGATTTCTGCGGATTCCGTGCTGCTGGCATCCACCGGTATCATCGGTCTGCAGCTTCCGATCGAAAAGATGAAGAATGCGATTTCCGAGATGGTACCGAAGCTCGAGGCGAGCGAGGCAGCCGCTACCGCAGCCAGCAAGGCCATCATGACGACCGATACGACGAATAAGGAGTTCGCACTCGAATTCACGATCGGCGGGAAGAAGGTCCACCTCGGCGGTATGACGAAGGGCTCCGGCATGATCCATCCGCAGATGTGCACGATGATCTGCTTCCTGACGACCGATCTCTCGATCACGAAGGAGCTGCTGCAGAAGGCCCTCAGCGAGAACGTCGTTGATACCTTCAACATGATCTCCGTCGATGGCGATACCTCGACGAATGATACCTGCGTGATCCTCGCAAACGGTGCTGCGGAGAATCCGATCATCGATACGGAGGGCGAGGACTATGAGACCTTCAAGACCGCGCTCCTCCAGGTGTCGAAGACCCTGGCACGTGAGATGGCGGCCGATGGGGAGGGTGCATCCCACCTCTTCACGGTTCATGTCACCCAGGCAAAGGACAAGCAGGAGGCCCGGACAATCGCACGTTCTGTCGTTTCCTCGACGCTCACGAAGGCGGCGATCTATGGTCGCGACGCGAACTGGGGCCGTGTGCTCTGCGCGATGGGCTACAGTGGCGCGAGCTTCGATCCGAATAAGGTGAACCTGTATTTCGTCAACGACATCGGAAAGATCGAGGTCTTCCACCAGGGTGTACCGGTCGATTTCGATGAGGATTACGCATCCGAGATCCTCGGCTACCAGGAGGTCACCGCGCTCATCGAGATGCACGAGGGCACAGAGGAGGCCACGGCCTGGGGCTGTGACCTCACCCACGAGTACGTAAACATCAACGCGGATTATAGGAGCTGACATGGAAATCGAGAACAGGATCATGGATAAGGCGGCGACCCTTGTCGAGGCACTGCCATATATTCAGAAATTTCAGGATAAGGTCGTCGTCGTAAAGTACGGCGGATCCGCGATGACGGATGAGAATCTGAAGAAGCATGTCATGCAGGATGTGGCGATCCTGAAACTGGTCGGCCTGAAGCCGATCATCGTTCATGGCGGCGGCAAGGAAATCTCGAAGTGGATCAGCAGGGTCGGCATGGAGCCGCACTTCGTGAACGGACTCCGCGTGACGGATGAGGATACCATGGAGATCGCCGAGATGGTGCTGAACAAGGTCAACAAGTCCCTGGTGCAGCTCATCAACAACCTCGGTGGCAAGGCCGTCGGTATCTCCGGTAAGGATGGAAATCTCCTGAAGTGCGTGAAGAAGTACTCAAAGGGAGAGGATATCGGCTTCGTCGGCGACATCGTCGGTGTGGATACCACCATCATCGATGATCTTCTGAGCGACGGCTTCATCCCGGTGATCTGTCCGATCGGTTTCGATGAGCGTGGCCAGAGCTACAACATCAACGCGGATGACGCGGCCTGCGCGATCGCGGCAGCGATGCACGCCGAAAAGCTCGCCTTCCTTACGGATGTCGAGGGTGTATATAAGGATTTCAACGATAAGAGCTCCCTCATCACGACGCTTTCCATCGAGCAGGCACAGGAGATGATGGATGCCGGTGAGCTGGTCGGCGGCATGCTGCCGAAGATCCAGAACTGTATCGATGCGATGAAGAAGGGTGTAAACCGTGTGCATATCCTCGACGGACGTGTGCCGCACTGTCTGCTCCTCGAGATATTCACGAACCAGGGCATCGGCACGATGATCGAGAAGTCGATCGACGCGTGGTTCTGAAAATTTCAGGGAAGAGGTGCTGCGCATCGTGGCGGAAGTGCCCGTGCGGGCGGGTGCTGTGAGAGTGCATTGGCCGAAACATGCGGCGGATAGACAGATGAGGGGTGAAAGAAATGAAATTTATGGATGATTCCATCGTGAAGGGAAATATCGTGAATGACCGCCTCGTAGCGGAAGGCGAGCAGGTACTGTATAAGACCTACAATCGTTTTCCGGTGGCGTTCGATCACGCAAAGGGTGTCGAGCTCTACGATGCGGGCGGACATGCGTACCTCGATTTCGGTGCGGGCATCGCGGTGGCAGGGCTCGGCTATGGCAACACGCTGGTGGACCAGGCGATGAAGGAGCAGATCGACCGGGGGCTGCTGCACACGTCGAATCTCTTCTACAATGAGCCGTCCATCGAGGCGGCGGAGAAGCTGCTTGCGGCGAGCGGAATGGACCGTGTGTTCTTCACGAACTCCGGTACCGAGGCGATCGAGGGCGCGCTGAAGATCGCGCGTCGCTACCACTATAATAAGGGCCGGGCCGGCTGCGAGATCATCGCGATGCAGGGCTCCTTCCACGGTCGTTCCATGGGCGCGCTCAGCGTGACCGGCAAGGATCACTACCGTGCGCCGTTTGAGCCGCTGATCGGAGGTGTGCGCTTCGCAACCTTCAACGATCTCGATTCCGTAAAGGCGCAGATCAATGAAAACACCGGTGCGATCATCATGGAGACGATCCAGGGTGAGGGCGGTATCTATCCGGCGACGGAGGACTTTCTCCGGGGCGTACGGCAGCTCTGCGATGAGCATGATCTGCTGCTGATCCTCGATGAGATCCAGTGTGGCATGGGCCGCTCCGGCGCCATGTTTGCATGGCAGGCCTACGGCGTGAAGCCGGATGTCCTGACGGTGGCGAAGGCCCTCGGAAACGGCGTGCCGATCGGTGCCTTCCTCGCCTGTGGCGAGGCTGCGCATGCGATGCAGCCGGGTGACCACGGCTCCACCTACGGTGGAAATCCGTTTGTCTGCGCCGCGGCATCCGCAGTGCTGGATGTCTTCAAGGAAGCAGATATCCCGGGCCACGCGAAGGCACAGGGTGCGTACCTCTGGAAGGCCCTCGATGAAGTGAAGGCCGCTTTCCCGGAGATGGTGAAGGATCACCGTGGCATGGGCCTGATTCAGGGCCTCGAGTTCTCCCCATCCGTACCGGCTGGGGAGATCGTCCGGAAGATGCTGCTCGAGCAGCAGGTCATCCTGATCGCGGCGGAGCACAACACGATTCGTTTCGTGCCGCCACTCGTCATCGAGCATGAGCACATCGACGCGATGAAGGAAAAACTGGAAGCCGTGCTGGCAGAGCTGGCATGAGGCATCGACGATCGAAATGGCATATCGAAGAAGATAGGAATAGAAAGCCCCGGCGGAGCAGTCCGCCGGGGTTTATTTTTGGTATTGCAGGCATGAATTCGGTTCGAATCATGCAACGTGTCTACGGAAATCGTGTCCTGTATAGCATCAGGAGAGGTATTCATCTGCGCTGTCGTCGATCGGTGCGAGCTTCATCTGAAGCTTCGCGGCCTGGACGAGGTGCTTCGCAAGGACAGCAGTAGTGACGGTGCCGACACCACCTGGTACCGGGGTAGCGGCTCCGGCCTTCAGGATGATCTGATCCCAGTCACAGTCGCCGCAGAGATTGCCGGCCTCGTCGACATTGATACCGACGTCGATGACGGTTGCATCCTCCTTCACATAGCCGCTGCTGATGAACTTCGCCTTACCGATGGCCGCTACCAGAATATCCGCACGGCTGGCCACGGCCTTCAGGTCTTCGGTCTTACTGTGGCAGACGGTCACAGTCGCATTCTCCTGGAGCAGCAGCATGCTGAGCGGCTTCCCGACCACCATGGAGCGGCCGATGATGCAGACCTCCTTGCCGGCCATCTCAATCTGATGGCCCTTCAGGATCTCCACGACGGCCTGGGCCGTACATGGTGCGAAGGCATCCGCATCGCCACGCATGACGCCGGCGACGTTTGTGTCGGTGATACCGTCGAGATCCTTCAGCGGATTCATCTTGCGAAGCATCGCTGCCTCGTCGATCTGCTTCGGGAGCGGACGCATCACGAGAATGCCGTGGATCTCCGGATCCTGGTTGATGAAGTCGAAGACCTGCTGAAACTCTTCGTTCGATACGTTTTCCGGAAGCTCATAGTCCTTCGCCTCCAGGCCGAAATCCATGAAGCGCTTCTTGATGCTGCGCTCATAGCTGAGATCGGCCTCCTTGTGGCCGACACGTAGAATCGCCAGCGCCGGCAGGATGCCGTTGTACTGTCCGACGAAGTCCAGGCACTCGCCCTTGATCTGATCTGCGATGATTTTTCCTCTTAATTCCTGCATATATTCACACTTTCTCTCGTTTTATCTGTTTGATTTTCTTCTATAGAGTAGCTCGGGACTTCTACGCGGGGCATGCAGCTGTCTGCTATGAAACAGCCTGCAGGGCTCCGGGCCATCTCTCTTACGAGAAGTCCACCTTGTTCCGGTCGATGCGGTCCAGCTCCGGATCGTACTGCGGCTTCACCTTATCCTCGACCGCCTCGTAGATCAGACGACTCTTCGCGCGACCATCCATGAGCAGCTTTCGGGCGTATTCATTGAGCTCGATCATACGGTTCTGATTCTTCATCATCTTCGTGTTGATGTAGACATTCATCACCGCGCCCTCGAGGGCGGTGCCGAGATAAGCAGCGGCCACACCGACGTCACTCTGCATGAGATTCGAGCCATGCGCCTCCAGCTCGCCGAGATAGTCGAGCGCTTCACAGACCCGCTCCATCACCTTGATCGGTGTCATGGATGCGGTGCTCAGGCAGGTTTCCAGGGTCGTCTCCTTGAAGTCCTTCTCCTCCGGCGTACTGTCCGGGAGGCCATAGGCCTGACTGAGCGGCAGGAACACCTTCTCATCCTCGTCGGAGAGCGCCAGGAAGGCCTCACGCAGCTTCGCGAGCCGCGCCTCGATGTCCCGGATGCGCGGCTCAACCTCCGCATATGTTTTCTTCCCGATGGTGAATGCACAGACCATCATGCCGAGGCTTACACCATAGGCACCGGCCAGCGCACTCGCGCCTCCACCGCCCGGCACGGATTCCCGCGCACCTAATCGCTCCAGATATGTCCGAATCGTCGTCTCCCCTGATGTCATCGTATGTTCCTTCTTTCTCGTGATTCTTCGATGTCATAATACTCGATTTTTTCGCAAAAGAAAACCCTGTGATTCAGCAAGGGGCCCCGGCTTGATTTTACACGATCTCTCCGTATGGCATATGTTGCCGCCCGTCGGGCCCTTGCTGAGCGTCCTGTCCCGTGCTATAATGACGAAGTTTAATAAAAGTACACGGGGGTGTCGGTCAGAACCGGCTGAGATAGGAACTGTGCGTTCCGGACCCTGGAAACCTGATTTGGATCATGCCAACGTAGGGAGATGGGCTTTTTGCACGCGTATTCCAGGCTGTCCGATCGGGCAGCCTTTTTTGTTTGTGATTTGAAAGAAACACAATTATGAATAGAGATTTACTTCGATTATATGCGATCACCGATCGGCACTGCCTGAAGCAGTCTTCGACCTCCGAAACAGAGGCACTGACCATGGCTGTCGAGCAGGCGATCCTCGGTGGTGCGACCATGGTGCAGTTCCGTGAAAAGGAACTTACGGGCGCGCGGCTCGAGCAGGACGCGCGGGCCGTACAGGCGGTCTGCCGGAAGCATGGGGTACCGTTCATCATGAACAACGATGTCGACCTCGCGCAGAAGCTGGACGCCGACGGCGTGCATGTCGGGCAGAGTGATCTGCCGGCGGCGGAAGCCCGTCGTCGCCTCGGTCCGGCGAAGATCATCGGCGTAACCGCGCGGACGGTGGCGGAGGCGCAGGCAGCGGAAGCGGCCGGCGCGGATTACCTCGGCTCCGGCGCGGTGTTCGGCACGAGCACGAAGCTCGATGCGAAGACGATGCCGCTCGAGACCTTCCGGGCCATCACAGCGTCGGTTCAGATTCCGGTCGTGGCCATCGGCGGGATCAGTGCGGCCAATGCAGGCGCCCTGAAAGCCCATGGCGCTGCGGGACTCGCCGTCGTCAGCAGTCTCTTCGGTGCAGCGGACATCACAGAAGCGGCGCGGACGCTGCGGGCGATCGCAGATGACATCGTCACCGACCGGTGACGAGGCGTCCGACAGAAGAGCAGCGGTTTCGCTTTCTGACTGGAAGAATGTCTGATCTCTGCATGGACAGTGGCAGACGTTCCGACGGACACTTTTAACGGTTTGACCGCGCTAAGCGTTCAAATACATCACAGCGGCAGGTTGGGGGCACCACCTCAGGTCGCTATACAAAATTAATGCGTGTGGAGGAGTACTATGTATACAGCATTAACAATCGCAGGAAGTGACTCCTGTGGAGGCGCCGGCATCCAGGCAGATATCAAGACAATGCTCGCAAATCATGTGTATGCGATGAGCGCGATTACGGCATTGACTGCCCAGAATACGACCGGTGTAAAGAGTATCATGGAGTCGACGCCTGATTTCCTGAAGGATCAGCTCGATATGATTTTTACGGATATCTATCCGGATGCAGTGAAAACGGGAATGGTTTCCTCTGGTAGCCTCATCGAGGTAATCGCAGAAAGACTCACATTCTACAAGGCCAGAAACATCGTGGTGGACCCGGTGATGATCGCCACCAGCGGGGCGAAGCTGATCAGTGACGACGCGGTCGATACACTGAAGTCGAAGCTGCTGCCGCTTGCGACGGTGATCACACCGAACATTCCGGAGAGTGAGGTGCTGTCCGGGATGACGATTCGCAGTTCCGCGGATATGGTGGAAGCGGCGAAGCGGATCCACGCAGCGTTCGGCTGTGCCGTGCTTACGAAGGGCGGCCACAGCCTGGACGATGCGAATGATGTGCTCGTGCATGGAGAGCAGGTGACCTGGTTCCACGGCAGACGAATCGAGAATTCGAACACGCACGGAACCGGTTGCACGCTGTCCTCAGCGATCGCGTCGAATCTGGCCAAGGGATATGATCTCGAAACATCCGTACAGTACGCGAAGAACTATATCTCCGGCGCACTGAATGCGATGCTGGATCTCGGAAAGGGCAGCGGTCCGATGGACCACGGCTTCAGGATCCAGGGCGATTATTCGGCATCTGTCTGAGCCGCTGACCCGCGAAGCAGCAAAACGACCTCGGTGGAGGTCCGGCTGCAGGCGGTCAGATCTCAGGCAGTTAAGAACACGGCCTCGTAAGGCGGTGAGGTGAACCTTCCTTCGGCGATGCTTAGATTGTAAAAGGAGATTCATGATGCGTAACGAAAATTCTGCTGCGGCAAGCGTAGCAACCACAAGTGTAAACACGAAGAAGCTGGCCCTCGCGGCTGTATTTGCCGCCATCGCGGTGGTTGGCTCGACCTTTTCTGTGCCGGTTTTCGGCTCGAAGTGTGCGCCGGTACAGCACCTCGTCAATGTGCTGTGCGCGGTATTTCTCGGCCCGGCCTACGGCGTGGCAGCGGCGTTCATCGCCAGTGTCATCCGAAATCTGATGGGCCTCGGCTCGTTGCTTGCGTTCCCGGGCTCCATGTGCGGTGCCTTCCTGTCTGGCTATCTTTATAAGAAGCTTCGGAAGCTTCCGGCAGCCTATGTCGGCGAGATCTTCGGCACCGGCATCATCGGTGGCATCCTGTCCTACCCGATCGCAGCCTTCATCATGGGCAACACGAAGGCGGCCGTCTTCACCTTCGTCGTTCCGTTCCTGGTGAGCACCTGCGGCGGTACCCTGATCGCGGTGATCATCACCGTAGCGCTGAGCCAGACCGGCTTCCTCGAGCGTGCGAAGGAAATGCTGAAGTGAGCGTGCCATGGACACCCGTCGTGCGGCCCTTTCCGGGCGGCGCCGGATGGAGACATTGGCCTCGGAAGCAGTACGGCGGATGACGGAAAAGCCGGCAGGCCGAGTGACAGGCAGGAGCCGGCGGGAGTGAGGAGCCACGAATGATCGACGAAAACTTCAGAAATCAGATATATACATGGATGGACGCGATTCAGCGCACCGCGCCCCTCGTGCACTCCATCACGAATTATGTGACGGTCAACGACTGCGCGAACGTCCTGCTTGCGATCGGTGCGCGCCCGGTCATGTCGCATGATCCGCGGGAGGCGGCGGAAATCACCCGTGGCAGTCAGGCGCTGGAGCTGAACCTCGGTGCCACAGAATACCTCGACGCGATGTTCCTGAGCGGACAGGCGGCGCGGGAAAAGGGCATCCCGCGGGTCATCGATCCCGTGGGGATCTCCGGCTCGACCTTCCGACGCGAAGCGCTCCACCGTATGCTCTCTGAGCTGCAGCCGACGGCTATCCGCGGAAACTACTCGGAGATCCACGCACTCCTCGCCGGTACAGACACCGGCACGGGCGTGGATGCGGTCGTTGATGCAGCGCATCCGGCACTTTCCAGGGACGCACTGGCACAGGGGATGCAGAACTACCTCCGTACGCTTGCGTTTCCGATGATCCTCGTGGCATCCGGCCGGGAGGACATCGTCGCTTCACGGGATGCACTCTGCTTCGTGAGGAATGGCAGTCCGCGCATGTCGCGCGTGACCGGCACCGGCTGCATGGCGACCGAGCTGCTCGCTGCCTTCCTGGCGGTGGCATCTGGCGAGGCGGCCTTCCACGCAGCGGTAGTCGCTACCGCATTTATGGGCATCGCCGGTGAAATCGCAGAGGAGACGGCCCCACGCGGCAGTGGAAGCTACCACATCGCACTCATCGACGCACTGTCGACCATGACCGCAGAGGATATTGCTGGCAGGATTTCAGTCGGAGAAGCCTGATCTGGCCCCGAGTGATAAAGAAAAAACTCGCCTTCGGGCGAGTTTTTTTGTGACGGAATGCATATCTGAGATTTATTAAAAGCATGGACAGGCGCCGATTTTTGATGGCTTCTTGTATTTCTTCGGCGGTTCGTGTAGAATCAGTGTATCTGACAAATAGGTGTCGATCACGGGCAGATTTCTTCTGTCCGGTTCTCAAAATTTAAAACTTCATAATGCACGCATGGCATCACCATGCGTGCAGAAGCTGCGTCTTCGGCTGGATAAAACTGCAAAGAAAAAAGAGCGCCGCGGTATGCGACACTCTTTATCGTGGACTATATATACGGCGTAAAGGCCTTGGATAGAACAGCACATCCGTCGGCCGGTCGATCCGTACTTTGTACGGTGTAAAGGTCTTTAAAGATATCCCGCAGAGGCATTTCTACGCTGCATGAAGTCGGGTGAACCGATGGTGGATAAGCAGAACAGGATATCGTGTCACTGCAGTGCACTGCGCTTCGTGCGCTGGATGGCAGTGGACATCGCCGGGATCGAAAGGATGATCAGGGTGATGACCGCCTCTGCACCGATGTAGATGAGATTATAGACCGCAGAGTAGGCTGCCGGATTCCAGCCCTCCCAGGCATACTCACCGAAGAATACCCAGCCGCTCAGAAAGGCGAAGACGTATCTTCCGATGCAGGCAGCGATGTAGCCGAGGCGAAGACCGTTCTTATGGCTTGCGAAGAAACCGGAAATACCGAATGCACCGAAGGCGAACACATAATCGAGGATCGCCTGTACCGGTGTCAGTACGTATGGGTCAATGATGAACTGCAGGATACCATAGGCTACACCCGCCGCGATGCCGATCGCCGGACCGAAAAAGAAGCCAGGCAGCATCGCGAAGAGCATCGAGCACAGGGTGATGGAGCCACCGGTCGGGAACTCAAACACCTTGATCATCGAGGTGACCGTCGCAAGTGCGATGCATACCGCACAGTAAACCAGAACCTTGACATTTTTTGACATAAAAAAACCTCCTTTGAATCGCACGGATCATCCGTGACTTGGCCAGGAGGGGCAGAATATAGACAGCAGAAAAATGCTGTCATGCTTCCCTACGCAGGTACTGACCTGATCAGGTGAGAAGGGTTGGTTCTATGAAGAATCCTCTCAGCATAAGCGCCCCTAGCAATCAAGCACCATTATAAAACAGAGGAAAGTCATGTCAATAGCGGATATGCACGATCAAACGACGAAGATGTAGAAGTTTGTAACAGTTCCGGCAGGGGGCCGGAGGGACGGCAACATGAAGATTTCGGCAACATTGCCCAGACAGTGGGATTAACGAAAGGACGTTGTGGGAGGAGGACAGCGTGTCTTTGAAATGTGGAAAACAGAAAGGAACAGAGATGGGAAATTATCCGCTGACTGCGAAAGAGCAGCATAAACGAAAAGAAAAACTGGCAAAAATCCGCCAGACCGTGATGATCATCCTTATGGCAATCGCCGGCCTCTATTATATGACCGTTGAGCGTGGCCAGGTGACGAATGCAGCGATCATGACGAACGTGGACGAATCAACAGTGAAAACAAATAGAAATCAAGATAAAGAAGTACAGGAAACGAAGTTCAAAATCGAGAGCTATCTACAGCCGGAGACGACAGACGATGAAACATGCCAGACCATCCTACAGGAAATTGAAACGCCGATGGAAAGCCAGGTGGAATCGACAGAAAAAACTTTGCCTGATGCAAACCAGATCACGCAGATCATACCGAGCACTGCTGTGAACGTAACAGATGCTTCGATGATGGTAACGCAGACGGAATCGGCCGCTGATCCAACGGTGGTGCCGGTTGAAGACAAACGCGTGAACCTGAACACCGCCACTCTGGAAGAACTCGACGCACTCCCCGGCGTCGGCCCCTCCACTGCCAAAAACATCATCGCTTACCGCGAAACCCACGGCGGTTTCGCCGCTCCGGAAGAAATCATGAACGTGAAACGGATCGGCGAGAAGACCTTTGATAAGCTGAAGGCACATATTACTGTTTAAAATCATATAAAACTGCTACAATCGAGATAAGTTGACAGGATGCATAAAATATGTTTTTACATTGGTTTTATGCATGTTTTGTGGTATCATGTTCCCATAGTTTAGTCTTAATTCTCGGATTATGCCCGGGTGCAGTACATACGGAGGTTCTATATGGAACAGAATGAAGAGAGAGCAACACATGTTGTATATGAGAAGGATGAGCATGGTCAGATCGTCATCGCGGATGAGGTCGTCGCGATCATCGCAGGCATCGCAGCGACCGAGGTAAAGGGTGTCGATTCCATGTATGGCGGCTGGTCCGGCGAGATCATCTCCAGAATGGGTATCCGCGACCTCAGTAAGGGTGTAAGCATCAGCATCGAGGATGGGCACGTTTCCGTGAAGCTGAGCCTGAACGTAAGGTACGGTTACTCCATCCCGGATGTATCGAGAAACGTACAGGATAAGGTCGCTTCGGCCATCGAGTCCATGACCGGTCTCAGTGTGCTGGATGTCAACATCCGCATCGCCGGTGTGGTCAATGCTGAGAACGAGTGAGTTGAAATAAAGTATAGGTAAGGAAATCATGAATAAACGAGAAGAAAGAGATCATAAGTTTAAGCTCCTGTTCTGCACACAGTTCTACCCTGGGCAGGAGATTCCGGAGCAGCTCGCACGCTATTTCGAGTCCCCGGATTACGAGGATGGCGATGGCGTCGTGCACATCGAGAATCTGAGCGAGGAGGACCAGCAGCGTCTGGAGGCGGAGGTGGAGAAGATCACCGCGAAGCTCCCGGAGCTGGATGCGCGTATCGATTCCGCTGCCGAGGGCTGGAAGACCGATCGTATGACGAAGACCGACCTGACGGCGATTCGTCTCGCACTTTATGAGATCGAGTATGACGAGACGGTCCCGGACAGGGTAGCCATCAACGAGGCGGTCGAGCTCGCGAAGAAGTATGGTGGCGACGAGTCCGGCTCCTTCGTCAATGGTGTCCTGGCACGTCTTGTGAACAGCGACCGCGTATCGACGCGAAGCGTGAAGGCACCACGTAAGCAGCAGGGCGAGCTCACGGAGAAGAAGACTGCCGGTAAGGGCGTTCAGATCATCGTGAACCGCAACAGATAAGAATAAAGGATTCCTATGAATAAAGACAGTCGTGCATATACTGTGTCCCAGGTGAACCGATATATCGCAAACATGTTTTCATCGGATTTCGCACTGAAAAATATCACGATCCAGGGTGAGATTTCAAACCTGAAATACCATCCGACCGGGCATATTTACTTTACACTGAAGGACGCAGCTTCGCAGATCTCCGGTATCATGTTTGCCGGTGACCGTGCGGGGCTTCCGTTTAAATTGGAGAATGGCATGCGCGTACTCTGTACGGGCAGTGCCGGCGTCTATGAGCGTGGCGGCAGCTACCAGATCTACGCGAAGCGCTTCATGGCGGATGGGATCGGAGATCTCTACATCCGTTTCGAGCAGCTGAAAAAGGAGCTCGAGGAGATGGGACTCTTCGATCCGATGTATAAGAAGCCGATCCCGAAGTATGCGCAGCGGATCGGTGTCGTGACCGCGAAAACCGGCGCAGCTGTCCGCGATATCATCCAGATCTCGAAACGACGGAATCCATATGTGGAGATCGTCCTCTACCCGGCACTGGTGCAGGGGGAGGGGGCGGTTCCGTCTATCGTACATGGGATACGGACACTGGACCAGCTGGGCCTCGACGTGCTGATCGTCGGACGTGGCGGTGGCTCCATCGAGGACCTGTGGGCGTTTAACGAAGAGCCCGTGGCCCGGGCGATCTTCGAGGCGGATACCCCGATCATCAGCGCGGTCGGCCATGAAACGGATACGACCATCGCAGATTATGTCGCGGATCTCCGTGCACCGACCCCGAGTGCAGGCGCGGAGCTTGCGGTCTTCGACTATCAGAAGCTGATGGAGGAGATGGCAGGCTGGCATGCGACCCTTGGGAGCGTGATGAACGAGCGCATACAGGATGAGCGTCAGCGGCTCGCGATGGAGAAGCTGCGGCTCAACCAGTTGAGCCCTGGCAGCATCCTGAAGGAGTACCAGAAGCGGAGCCTTCAGTACGAGACGCAGCTCCGCGATGCGATGCGGGAGAAGCTGCAGGACGCGAAGGACCGTGCACGCCGCTATGACGGCTTACGCACAGAGATGAAGACACAGCTGCAGCAGGCGAAGGACCGGCTGGCGGGCTACAGCGGCCTCCGGGAGCAGATGCTTCAGCGACTGCACGACGCGAAGGAGCAGCTGCACCGCTACGATGCGCTGCCGATGTGGATGACGCAGACACTGGACCGCGCCCGTCATGGGCTTGCGCTCCGGACCGAAAAGCTCGAGGCCGTGAGTCCGCTTCGGAAGCTGAGCAGTGGCTACGGCTATGTGCAGGATGCCGAGGGACATCGCGTGGACTCGGTCGGAAAGCTGGCGATCGGTGAGCTGATTACGACGCAGCTTCAGGACGGAAGCTTCCGGAGTCGGGTGGAGCAGATCACGACGACGAAGTAAATTCGGAAAGGATAGTTATGCCGGTGAAAAAGAGTGCGGCAGCCGCCGCAGAAAAAGAAAAGGAACAGAAGCCTCTCCAGGAGGTGTTTGCAGAGCTTGACGAGCTCGTCGAGAAGATGAGCCGTGAGGAGAGTCTCGAGAAGACCTTTGATATGTATCAGAAGGGTGTGACGCTTCTCCGGAGTGCAAATGACAGTATCGATCGAATCGAAAAACAGGTAAAGGTGCTGGATGATGAAGGATTTCTCTCTTGAACTGAAAACTACAGTCGCGGAGGTCGACGCGATCGTCCTCGCGCAGCTCCCGAAGGTAGAGGGACAGCAGAAAACCGTGCTGGAGGCGATGCAGTATTCCGTGGCCGCCGGCGGAAAGCGGATCCGCCCGATCCTCGTGCAGAAGTGCTATGCGCTCTATAAGAACCGGAAGGGCGCTGACTGGGACCGCTTTATGCAGCCGATCGTTGAGGCCTTCATGGGTGCGATCGAGATGATCCATACCTTCTCGCTCTGCCATGATGACCTTCCGTGTATGGACGGGGACCAGTATCGTCGCGGTCAGAAATCGACCTGGTATAGGTTCGGCGAGGACATGGGCACCCTTGCAGGGGATGCACTCTCCCTCTATGCTTTTCAGCGGGTGACGGAGGTGTATCTCCGCCAGCTTTCCCGTGCGGCCGTGACCGGTGACATAGACAGTCCAGATGAATCATCGAAGTTTGCCAACGCCGTACTGAAGGCGACGGCTATCCTCGCCGGAAAGTCCGGTGTCGATGGCATGCTCGGCGGTCAGACCGTCGACGTCGAGATGACCGGAAAGCCGCTCAGTGAGCCGCAGCTTCAGTTTGTGTATGAGCTGAAGACCGGGGCACTGCTTGAGGCCTCCATGATGATGGGTGCGGTTCTCGGAGATGCATCGCAGATGGAGCTTCGGCGGCTTGAAGGCATCGCCCGCAGCATCGGTGTGGCCTTTCAGATCGAGGATGATATCCTCGACGAGACGAGCACACAGGAGGTGCTGGGGAAGCCGATCCACTCGGACGAGGAAAACAACAAGACGACCTGGGTGTCGATTCACGGACTCGAGGCGGCCCAGGCCGAGGTGCAGCGTCTCTCGGAGGAAGCCATCGAGGGACTGAAGAGCCTTTTGGAGGTCGATGAAGACGCCCGTCAGTTCCTCATCGCACTCACCGAAGAGCTGATTCATCGGAAAAAGTAAAAAGGAGAATGCGTTCACAGGCGGACGTGGCAGCAGGACGCTGCAGGCGGATGCTCGTGACGCTGTACCGGAACGTGGAGCAGAGACAGCGGCGAAACGTGCACCGGGATAAGTGAAAAGTATGCTACTGGATGATATACATGGACCGGAGGATCTGAAGAAACTGAATGATCATCAGCTCAGAAAACTCGCGTCCGAAATCAGACAATTTATCATAGAGAAAACCTCCGAGTACGGAGGCCACCTCGCCTCGAATCTCGGGGTGGTGGAGCTGACCATCGGGCTGTATCTGGCCCTCGATCTGCCAGAGGATAAGATCGTGTGGGATGTAGGCCATCAGGCCTATACTCATAAGATCCTGTCCGGTCGAAAGGAAAACTTCGACGGACTCCGGCAGTATCATGGCATGAGCGGCTTCCCGAAGCGGGCGGAGAGTCCGTTTGACTGCTTCGGTACGGGCCACAGCTCCACCTCGATTTCCGCCGGGCTCGGCATCGCCGCGGCCCGCGATATCAAGGGCGAGCACTATACCGTCGTGTCCGTCATCGGCGATGGCGCGCTGACCGGTGGCCTCGCGTATGAGGGACTCAATAACGCAGCCCAGATGAAGAAAAACTTCATCATCGTGCTGAACGACAACAAGATGTCGATCTCCCGAAACGTCGGCGGTATGTCGAAGTACCTGAACGGACTGCGTTCGAACCGTGGCTATAATCAGCTGAAGATCGATGTCGGCAGTACGCTGATGCGCGTACCGGGCGTCGGACCACAGCTCGTAAAGCGGGTGCAGCGGGCGAAGAACTCGCTGAAGCAGCTCCTCATTCCGGGCATGCTGTTCGAGGATATGGGCATCACCTACCTCGGGCCGATCGACGGTCACAACATCCGTGAGGTGGAGCGGACCATCGAGGGGGCGAAGAAGATCGACCACGCGGTGCTCGTGCACGTCCTGACCACGAAGGGCAAGGGCTATGCACCGGCAGAGCAGAATCCCGCGCACTATCACGGGGTTTCTCCGTTCGATCAGAAAACCGGAAAGGCGCTCTCGCCATCGAAGGAGAGCTACACCTCTGTTTTTTCGAAGACGCTGTGCCGTCTCGCCCGCGAAAATAAAAAAATCGTCGGCATCACCGCCGCGATGCCGGACGGTACCGGGCTCAGTGCGTTCGCAAAGGAATTCCCGGATCGTTTCTTCGATGTGGGCATCGCGGAGCAGCACGCCGTCACCTGTGCCGCCGGTATGGCAAGCAACGGCCTGAAGCCGGTGTTTGCGGTCTACTCGAGCTTCCTGCAGCGTGCCTACGACCAGATCGTGCATGACGTCTGCCTCCAGAAGCTGCCGGTCGTGTTCTGCATCGACCGTGCCGGCCTCGTGGGCTCCGACGGTGAGACGCACCAGGGGATCTTCGACTACAGCTATCTCACGCACATCCCGCACATGACGGTGATGGCACCGAAAAACGCCGATGAGCTCACAGCGATGCTGGCATTTGCGATGAAGTATCCGCTGCCGATCAGCATCCGCTATCCGCGTGGTGCGGCTTACCAGGGGCTTCGTGAATTTGCGGCACCGATCGAGCATGGCCGCGCCGAGCTTCTCTATCAGGGCAGTGATATCGCCCTCGTGGCCGTCGGTTCGATGGTCTCCACGGCGGAGCACATACGTGAAAAGGCCGTATCCTACGGCCATCAACTGACGCTCGTGAACGCGCGCTTCGTGAAGCCGATCGATACGGATATGCTGGATCGTCTCGCAGAAAACCATACCACGATCGTGACCCTCGAGGAGAACGTGAAGCAGGGTGGCTTCGGTATCCAGGTCGAGGCGTATATCCATGAGCATCATCCGGAGGTGAAGGTCGTGACGATCACCCTCCCGGACAAGTACGTGGAGCACGGCGATGTGACGAAGCTCCGCGCCTACCTCGGCATCGACAGCGACTCGATCATCGAGCGGCTCCGCCAGGAGGGCGTGGTTCCGGCGGGGGATCCGGCCAATGCAGACGAGCGGAACGAAGAGAGCTCCGCGGGCGCTGAACCGGCGGACGAAACGAAGTGAAAACGCGCCGGAACGGGGACAGATGCGCCAGAATATGTGCATCGCCGACCCGGGCGTAGAAGAATACAAAGGGCAGAACACAGCCCGGAAAGAGTCATCAGTGAAGAAAGAACGACTTGACGTGCTGCTGGTCAATCGAGGGCTGGCAGAATCCAGAGAAAAAGCGAAGCGCACCATTATGGCCGGCATCGTGTATGTCGATGGCCAGAAGGAAGATAAGGCCGGCTCTACCTTCGATCCGGAATCCGAGATCGAGGTCCGCGGTAACGTGCTTCCGTACGTCTCCCGTGGCGGTCTGAAGCTCGAGAAGGCGATCCGCGAGTTCGGCGTATCCTGTGAAGGCAAGGTCTGCCTCGATATCGGTGCCAGCACTGGCGGCTTCACCGACTGCATGCTGCAGAACGGTGCGGTCAGGGTCTTCGCTATCGATGTCGGCCACGGCCAGCTCGACTGGAAACTCCGAAACGATCCGCGTGTGGTCTGCATGGAGAAGACAAACATCCGCTATGTGAAGCCGGAGGATATCGGAGAGAAGGCACGGCTCGTGTCTATCGATGTCAGCTTTATCAGTCTGCAGCTCGTGCTGCCGGTGGTGAAGACCCTGATCGCCGAGGACTGTCAGGTCGTCTGCCTCATCAAGCCGCAGTTCGAAGCGGGTAGAGAGCAGGTCGGCAAGAAGGGCGTGGTCCGTGATAAGGCGGTCCATGTCGAGGTCATCGAGAAGACCATCACCGCCGCCTATGCCCTCGGCTTCATGCTGAAGGAGCTGACCTTCAGTCCGATCAAGGGACCGGAGGGGAATATCGAGTACCTCGCAGAGCTGATGCTCCGGCCGGATACCGCAACGGAGAACGATGATATGACCGTTTCCGACGCGACGGTGGAGAAGCCGGACGCAGCGGAGCACGAAGAAAACGCGGCCGGCGGTGACGATGCAGCGGATCCGAAGCATTGGCCGACCGAGGGGGAGGAAAGCCCGGCACCGGCGTGGCTGCATGCGCGTGCGGTGGAGGTCGTAAAGGCATCCCACGCGATGCTCGACATCAAGTGAGGGCGATGCGCGCGGATAGAGGATCCTCTGGTTCGGGAGATGATGAGACATGAATATCACACTGGTAGTAAATGCGAAAAAGCCGGACTCCTGCCGCTATGCAGAGAGCATCCGGCAGTACCTCGAGGCGCGGGATGTGCAGGTGAAGGCGCTGTACGGTGAGTATACACGGGACGACTTCTCGGATGCGGACGCCATCATTTCCATCGGAGGTGATGGCACGATGCTTCGTCTCGCGGGCGTGCTGCGCGGACAGGATACACCGCTGCTCGGGGTCAATGCAGGCCACCTGGGGTATCTGACCCAGGTCTCGCAGGCGGACCAGATCCCGGGTGCGCTTGATCGGCTCCTCGCCCATGACTATACACGCGATGTGCGCGCCATGCTGCATGGCAGTGTGCGTCGAAATGGCGAGGTGATCCGCCGCGGAACCGCGCTGAATGAGATCCTGATCTCACGCTGTGAGGGCATCAGCGTGCTGCGCTTCACGGTACTCTGTGATGGCGAGGAGCTCAGTCACTATACAGCGGATGGCATCCTTTTCGCGACGCCGACCGGCTCGACGGCCTATAATCTGTCGGCGGGCGGACCGATCGCGGCACCGGAGACCAGGGTCATCATCATGACGCCGATCTGCGCCCACTCGACGAACAGCCGACCGGTGATCCTGCCGGATACCAGCCATATCGAGGTGCGCATCGAATCGGAAAATGAAATCGTGGCCTTCGACGGTGAGCGGATCGTGCGTCTGCAGCCGGGCGACGTCGTGAAGGTGCGGCGTGCGAATGAGATGACCACCTTCGTGAAGCTTCGCGCGTCCAGCTTCCTGGAGACCCTGCGCGAGAAGATGGACGACGAAGACTGATGTACGCGGGCGTCGAAGATGCCCGGCTGAAAGACCACGGGTGCGTCCGAGGGACGTGGGGACACCGGTGATACGAGCGCTGCCGGGAGCGGCAGCATCCATGAAGAGGTTTACAAATGAAGAAATCCAGACACCAGAAAATCATCGATCTCGTGCAGCATACACGTATTGCAACGCAGGAGGAGCTGGCGGATATCCTGAACCAGGAAGGTTATAAGGTGACGCAGGCGACCGTTTCTCGTGATATCAAGGAGCTCAAGCTAAGCAAGGTCCCGGGACCGGGTGGCGTACAGTACTACCAGCTGCTGGAGCCGGAGGAGCAGGCGTACGCTGATAAGTATATCCGTGTACTGCGCGAGGCGCTGATGAGTATGGATACGGCAGGAAACCTGCTGGTGATCCGCACCATGTCCGGTATGGCGAACGCGGTCGCGGCGGCGCTCGATCACTTCCGCTTCGAAGAAATCGTCGGCACGCTGGCCGGCGATGATACCATCATGTGTGCAACGAAAAATGGTGACGATGCGGAGCGTATCATGCATAAGGTCAGAGGACTCCTCGGAGAGAAGAGCTGACGGAGCATCCAGGTACAGAGAATCTCCGCAGCGTACGCAGGTGGAAGAATCATGCAGACTGGGCGCTACGGCGTCCGGTCTTACTACATATAACGGAAGTTTCGGAGGAAACGCATATGTTATATCATCTTCATGTAAAGGATCTCGCCCTGATCGACTCCGCCGAGGTGGAGTTCGAGCCAGGGCTCAATATTCTGACCGGTGAGACGGGTGCCGGAAAGTCGATCCTGATCGGCTCCATCAATCTTGCGCTGGGCTCGAAGGCCAGCCGGGACATGATCCGCAGCGGACAACCGTATGGACTCGTGGAGCTTGTCTTCGGTGATTTCAGCGAGGAACTCGTCGGGAAGCTGCGGGCGCTCGACATCGAGCCGGAGGACGGGCAGCTCATCATCCGCCGGAAGATCTCCGCTACGCGTTCGGAAATCAAGATCAATGATGAGACCGTGACACTCGCGAAGCTCCGGAAGGTAACAGAGCTCCTCATCGACATCCACGGGCAGCATGAGCATCAGTCGCTCCTCCGGGACGGCTACCATCTGAAGATCCTCGACGATTTCCAGCAGAAGGAGACCGGGGCACTGCGTGCGGAGATCGCAGAGAAGTACCATGACTGGACGGCGCTCCGGGAGAAGCTCGCCGGCTTCGACATGGATGAGGCGCAGCGTCAGCGGGAGCTTGATTTCCTGCAGTTTGAGATCGACGATATCGAGAAGGCGGCACTGCGCGAGGGTGAGGAGGAAGAACTCGCCCAGAAGTACCGGAAGTACCAGAATGCGCAGCGCATCTACGGTTCGGTCGCACGGACGCGGGAAATCCTCGACGGCGTTGATTTCTCGTCGGCGATCCACGAGATGCAGGATGCGCTTCAGTACGACAGCGCGCTTCAGAACGTCAGCGACAGCCTGTATGACCTCTCCTCGATCTCCGAGGATACCGTGCGTGCGCTCGACCACTATATGGAGGACAACGAGTACGACGAAGAGGATTTCCAGCTGGTGACGGAGCGGCTCGACTATATCCGCTCGATCATGATGAAGTATGGCGGAACTGTCGCGAAGGTGGAGGACACCCTCGTGGCGAAGAAGCAGCGCCTCGCTGAGCTCGAGGACTATGATGCGGCACGATCACGCTGCGAGAAGGCCGTGGCAAAGGCGGAGTCCGTGCTTCGGGCACGCTGTGCAGAGCTCACGAAGGCCCGTGAAAAGGGCGCGAAGCAGCTGAGTGAGCGCATCCGTCAGGAGCTGTCGGAGATGGGCTTCCTGGATATCCGCTTCGAGCTTCCGCTCAGCGCACTGAAGGAGCCGGGGGCGAATGGTATGGATGAGGCCCATTTTGTCGTGAGCCTGAACCCAGGTGAACCGCTGCGACCGCTCAGTGAGGTGGCGTCCGGTGGTGAGCTCAGCCGTATCATGCTGTCCATCAAGACTGTGCTGGCCGACAGCGATGAGATCCCGACCCTGATCTTCGACGAGATCGATACCGGTATCTCCGGTCGGACGGCAGAGAAAGTCTCAGAGAAGCTCCGGAAGATTGCACAGCTTCACCAGGTCATCCTGATCACGCATCTGCCGCAGATCGCAGCGAAGGCCGATCAGCATTTCTGCATCGAGAAGTCGGTGTCCGACGGCCATACACATACCAGGATCCATGCGCTCTCGGAAGAAGAATCCGTTCTTGAGCTTGCGCGACTGCTTGCGGGTGGCCAGATCACGGACGCAGTGCTCGCGAACGCGCGGGAGCTGAAGAAGCTGGCGCGACGGTGAGTGCGTGCCGGTCGACGGCATTGGCCGAACGAAGCTAAAAGCCTTGCGTAGCGCTTGATGAAGGATTAAAATAGATGCTATCTATAATTTATATTTCTATTTAAGAAATATGGACCGGAGGACTATAATGAAAAACATACTCATGCTCGCATCGGAGGCCGTGCCTTTCATCAAGACGGGCGGACTCGCGGACGTCGTCGGCTCGCTTCCGAAGACCATCGACAAGCAGTACTATGACTGTCGTGTCATGATTCCGAAGTATATGTGCATCCCGTGGGAGTGGCGCCAGAAGATGGAGTACGTGACCCACTTCTATATGAATTATCTCGGACAGGACCGCTATGTCGGTGTCCTGAAGTATGAGCACCAGGGCGTGACCTACTACTTCATCGACAACGAGTCGTATTTCTCCGGTGACCGTCCATACGGTGACTGGTACTGGGATCTCGAGAAGTTCTGCTTCTTCTGCTATGCAGCGCTGTCTGCGCTGCCGCTGCTCGACTGGCATCCGGATGTGATCCACTGTCACGACTGGCAGACCGGTCTCGTTCCGGTACTGCTGCATGACCGCTTCGCCGGCGGAGAGTACTACCGCTCCATCAAGTCGGTGATGACGATTCATAACCTCAAGTTCCAGGGTGTATGGGATGTGAAGACGATCCAGCGCTTCACCCAGCTGTCCGACTACTACTTCACACCGGATAAGCTCGAGTGTAAGAAGGATGGTAACCTCCTGAAGGGTGGTATCGTGTATGCCGACGCGATCACGACGGTTTCCGATACCTATGCGGAGGAGATCAAGATGCCGTTCTACGGAGAGGGCCTCGATGGACTGCTTCGTGCACGTGCGCATGATCTCCGCGGCATCGTTAACGGCATCGACTATGATGACTGGAATCCGGAGACGGATAAGTACCTCGTAAAGCCGTTCAACGCACGCAACTTCCGGAAGGAGAAGGCGAAGAACAAGAAGGCACTCCAGGAGCAGTTCGGCATGAACGTGGATCCGGGCAAGATGATGATCGGTATCGTATCCCGTCTCACCGACCAGAAGGGTCTCGATCTCGTCGAGTGCATCATGGATGAGCTTTGCCAGGATGATATCCAGTTCGTGGTGCTCGGTACCGGGGATGAGAAGTATGAGAACATGTTCCGTCACTATGACTGGAAGTACCATGATAAGGTATCCGCACAGATTTACTATTCCAATGAAATCAGCCATAAGATTTATGCTTCCTGCGATGCATATCTGATGCCGTCCCTCTTCGAGCCGTGCGGACTCAGCCAGCTGATCGCCCTCCGCTACGGAACGGTTCCGATCGTACGTGAGACCGGTGGTCTGCGCGATACCGTACAGCCATATAACGAGTACGAGGATAGCGGAAACGGCTTCTCCTTCTCGAACTACAACGCGCATGAGATGCTCGGCACGATCCGCTATGCCGAGAGCGTATACTACGACCATAAGCGTGAGTGGAACAAGCTCGTGGACCGTGCGATGGCTGCGGACTATTCCTGGAAGACCAGCGCTATGAAGTACCAGGAGCTGTATGACTGGCTCATAGGGTACTAATCAGAAAGAACATACTAGATGAATTTTTTGGATGACTTATTACAGAACTATATGCTGGTTTCGGCGGTGGTTTCCTGGTTTCTCGCGCAGGTGATCAAAACTGCGCTGGATGCCTATCTTAACCACGGCATCAGCTGGGAGCGTCTCACCGGATCCGGTGGGATGCCGTCGAGCCACACCTCTACGGTTGTGGCACTGACGACCGCTGCCGCACTCCAGTATGGACTCCAGTCGCCGGCCTTCGCGGTCAGCTTCATCCTGGCCAGCGTCGTCATGTACGATGCGACCGGCGTACGCATGGAGACCGGAAAGCAGGCGGTGCTTCTCAATAAGATCCTCGAGGATAACCCGTTTAACTGGAAGCCGGAGGAGTTTCAGATGAAGCTGAAAGAGTATGTCGGCCACACACCGCTGCAGGTGCTGATGGGGGCGATCCTCGGCATCGCGACGGCCTTCTGGATGCGCGGCTTTTATTAAAAGAAAGAACTACTGAATGACGTTTAAACGACTTTTCAAGAAAACAGTGCTTGTACTGAGCTGCGTGCTGATGGCATGCAGCTTCATTTCGTGTAAGGGTATCGAAATCACGGGTAAAACTGAGGATGTCGACGGCTATACGGAGGCACAGGCGATGATCGTGATCGGCTCCGAGCGAAACCGCTATCAGAATCAGCTCGGTGCGGAAATCTGGGATCTGCCGGTGGAAAACCAGCAGGAGAGTACC
Source organism: Oribacterium sp. P9 (assembly GCF_046365365.1). Lineage (NCBI taxonomy): Bacteria > Bacillati > Bacillota > Clostridia > Lachnospirales > Lachnospiraceae > Oribacterium > Oribacterium sp. P9. The sequence continues at coordinate 500,398 of NZ_JBKEIS010000001.1, forward strand.
TACGGTCCATACTTCGTTGCGAAGATGAAGGAGTTTCTTCAGGACATCAAGACGCTGAATCTGCTGGCGACCGAGAAGGGGATCATCGCGACCTCGACGGATATGGAGAAGATCCGTACCGTCGCACACGACTTCTACGACGGCCTGAGCGCAGAGGATATGGCCTTCATGGGTGACTGTACGCTCGAGGATGTCATCTCGATCTATACCGAGTATTTCGTGGCCTGCAAGACCGCCGAGTACCTGATCTCGGATGTGGATTCCGAGGTCTCGGATGCGGATGCGAAGATCATCCGTGTGCAGGAAATCGTGGTCTCGGATGAGCTTCTCGCAGAGCAGCTTCTGCAGCAGGTGAATGTTTCGGGCGCGAACTTCTCCTACTACGCGCGTCAGAACAGCGAGGACCCGAACATCGAGAAGACGCTCGCGAAGTCTGAGAAGGAGGACGCCATCTACCAGGCGGCCTTCGCCCTCGAGGAGGGACAGATCTCGGATATCATCGAGCAGGATGGCAAGTACTATATCCTGAAATGTATCGACGCCTATGATGAGGCGGCGACCCTCGAGCGGAAGAAAAAGCTAGAGGAAACGATCCGCTCGAATGCACTTCTCAAGCAGTATACGGCGTACGCGGATGAACATATCGTCCGTTTCCGTGAACCGTTCTGGAAGGAAATCGATCTCACGGCACATCCGGAGAGCGACGCCGATAATTTCTTTTCGCTGTTTGATGAGAACATCACGTTCTGATGAAACAACGCTTGCTGAGACGGGCGCAGAAGCTTAGGTCCGAGCCGTTGAAAAAATAAAAACGAACCCCTGGAAATCTCCAGGGGTTCGTTTTTTTGAAAAACATCAAAGTCCGATCACGATCCCGCCGTCCTCTGCGTAGACGGTGGCGACGCCCATGGCGTCGGTGATTACGATCTCGCGGAATGATGCGAGCTTCAGAAACTCTTCTTTTACGAGCTCGGCACGGGCCGGGTTGTTCACGTGCGTGATGCAGAGACGGAGAAGCGCGGTCTTCTCTGGACCGCCGGCCTTTTCAACCGCGATTTGGCACATACGCTTCAGTGCCTTGTTGATGCCGCGCTGGTTCTCGAGCTGGATGATGACACCGCCGTTGGCACTCATGATCGGCTTGATGTTGAGGGCGGATGCGAGGAAGGACTTCACGGCAGACAGACGTCCATTCTTCCGGAGGGTGTCGAGGGATTCAATCACGAAATAGGTCTTCATCGTCTGGATCTTTTCGTTTACGAGGGTGACGACCTCGTCGAAGCTTTTTCCGGCTTCCTTTAATTCCTTAATTGTAAGGCAGAAATTTAGCTGACCGGCCGATGCGGTATCGGAGCTGAATACATAGATCTTTCGTCCGTCGTCCGGGTGCTCCTCCTCGTACATCTGCTTTCCGATGACGGCGGCCTGATAGGAGCCGGAGAGATGCTCGGAGAGGGTGATGACATATACTTCATCGGCATCACTTTCCTCCATCGCCTTCATATAGGCTTCCGGAGACGGGCAGGCGGTTTTCGGTCCGATCAGTGAGGCGTGTACACGCTTCAGAAAATCGAGCTGATCGAAGTGGTCGTCATCCACGACGGAATAATCTCCGATTTCCAGCGTGAGCGGAACGAGCGTAAAATGCGGATCCGCCTTCAGTGCCGGGGTATAATCACAACAGCTGTCACCTATAACCTTATAGTTCATGCTTCGCCTCTTTAACAACACATAGTTTTCAATACTAGATATTATAGCAGACGGGCATGACATGTCAATCGGGAGTCTAGGTGTGAATGGGTTTCAGAAAAGGCAGGGAGCCCCGGAGGGACGGCAACGGAGGCACAGTACTCCGAGACCGGTTCAATCTAAGCCGGGGACCCTAAGCGGCACTAGGCCCTCTGCAATCACTGAGTTTTCTTGATGAAAACTCAGCGTTGCAGAGGGTGCTAAGGAAAAAAGTACCAAGTGCCGCTAAGGGGACCCGGCTTGATTTCACACGGTCTCTACGTATGGCCTCCGTTGCCGTCCCTCCGGGGCTTTGCCTGACATTTCACTGCTTCTCACTTGACTCGGAAAATTAAGGAAGTGTTTGTTGCCTGAGTAATGTATCTGCGATATGATGGCTATAATTGACAAAACAGTATTTGTGGGCGTTTGCACTTTTATGAAAAATACTAAATATTGACAGCGGTGATGTGCTGTTTCAACATCACTTTATGAAGCGATATATGAGGAAAATGGTATGAGAGAGAAAAATGTGGGGCAGGGTTCGGATCCGGATCTTGATATTCAGGATATAGATGATGCGTATGATGTCGCGACGGGTGAGCCGGTGTATGATACGTATGAGGGCGAGGATGACGCGGATTCGGAAGACGGGGATCCGGAGGAGATGGAGCGGCTGTATGAGGAGCGGCTCGCGGCGCGTCGGGCGGAGCGTCAGGCGCGGTACCGTGCGCGGGTGCGGAAGGCGTGGTTCTACCGTATCCTGGCGCTGTTTATTCTGATCGATGTGATCCTGCTGCTCGTCGTCGGTGTGCGTGCGCTCGGTGGGAAGCTTCACTTCGGGAAGCAGGGCGAGACGCAGGAGAGTGTGCTGAACCCGGGCAGCGATGCGTCGGATGAAGCCAATGCAGGCGACGGGACGGTGGTGGTGACTTCGGGAGAGAACGGCGGCGAAACAGAGACCGCTGCTGCGCCACAGGATGCGCGGACAGCACTCTTTGCGAAGGCAGATCGACTCGCTGCGATGTATGACTATGATGCCGCGGCAGAGACATTGGCGAACTCCGACTATAAGGAGGACCCGGAGGCGCTGAGCCGGATCGAGCGCTATCAGGCGACCGCAGCGACGATGGTGGCGGCGGACAACAGTGAGATCACGCATGTGTTCTTCCATATCCTGACGGTGGATACGGAGCGCGCGTTTACCGATGACAGGCAGGGGAAGGACTTCAATCAGGTCATGACGACCATCCCGGAGTTCGAGAAGATCCTGCAGCAGATGTATGAGCGCGGCTACGTGCTCGTGGGGCTTCACGACATCGCGGAGGTGCAGAAGCAGGACGACGGCACGGAGAAGATGGTGTCGAAGAAGATCATGCTGCCGGAGGGGAAGAAGCCGTTCGTGATGTCGGAGGACGATGTCTGCTACTATGAGTACATGGAGGGCCGCGGCTTTGCGGATAAGATGGTGCTCGATGAGAACGGGAAGCTGAAGCTGCAGTATACGGATGCTGCGGGCAATGTCTCTATCGGGGATTATGACATCGTTCCGATCCTCGATAATTTCATCGACGAGCATCCGGACTTCTCTTATCGCGGCGCGAAGGCGATCATGGCATTCACGGGCTACAACGGAGTGCTCGGCTATCGCACGGATGAGACCTATGATGCGAGCTCACCGAACTATGATCCGAAGAATACAGCGAACCCGAACATCGAGGCGGATCGGGAGACGGTGAAGACGCTGATGAAGGCGCTGGTGGAGGATGGCTACGAGCTCGCCTCCCACAGCTGGGGCCACATCAACTTCACGAACCGGAGCCTCGCGGATCTCACACGGGACACGGATCGCTGGGAGCGGAATGTCGAGACGCTGATGCCGGAGCCGTGTGACATCATCCTCTATCCGTTCGGTGCGGATATCGGTGACTGGCGCCCGTACAGTGCAGACAATGAGAAGTTCCAGATGCTCGAAAAGGCGGGCTTCCGCTACTTCTGTAACGTCGACTCCACGCAGGCATGGACGCAGATCAGCGGCGACGCTATGCGCCAGGGCCGCCGGAATCTTGACGGTTATCGCCTCTGGAAGGACTACTGCGGCGAAGACGCGAAGCTCAGCGATCTCATGGATGTGCAGAGCGTCTTCGACACCAGACGGCCGACACCGATAGAGTGGAGCTAATCGCTAAACACCGCAGAAGGCTCTGATCACATCTCTCAAGAAAGAGATAGCTGCTAGTAGTCCTTTATGATCTTTTCCTTGGGGAGTGTCCGTAATATTTCTTATACGCTTTATAGAAATTGCTGTTACTACCATACCCCAGCATAGAAGCGATGATTTCATTCGAAAAATCAGTTCGTGAAAGCAGGATCTCCGCACGATTCATGCGGGATCTAGTTAATATCTGAGAAAAAGTCAGACCGGTTTTTTCTGGAAGCAGCTTTGATATATATACAGGATGATAACCAAAATGAGCTGCCGTCGAAGATAAGGATGCGGAGTCTGAATTCGCATCGATATACGCTTCGATTGATTCAGCAAGCGATAGCTTTTCCGGAAACTTTTGCCGTGTGTATTCAGAAGAGACAGCCATGCATAGTGAAGTAACCAAAGGTTTGATGATTTTCTGCGTATCAGCTGTTTTTCTTGCATATTCCAGGATCAGAATACCCAAAAGTCGCCAAATCAGAGATTCCTTGGGGATGGGAAAATGAAGAAATTCATCCGAGAATTTGTTCTTTTCCGGTTCAAGGAAAAATGTGAGCATAGTTGTATCAGAAGAAAAGATACTCAGAAATTGTTTCAGGAATGCTTCCTGTCGGATCAAGATACCGATGATGATCGTATCTTCATCAGAAGCTACTTTTGCCGCATATCCGCTATACGGCTGCCCGATATAACAATCTCCTTCATGTACCAGGATACTACGGTTGTTCTTTTCATTGCGGGTTTCATAGTCTCCGTGGAAAGCAAAATGAAGAAAGAAAAAATCCTGACGGTGAAAATCCTCATTCAGTGATTTTCCCTTAAACAGATTTACCATGACATCTTCATTTCTGTCACCAAGAAAGTGAGAGACCAGATCGCTCGTACCAAAGCGTTCATCCGGACGAAAGTCCCATTTCAATATAGGAAAATTCCTTCCGAGCTTATCCATGGCTTCAAGAATCTCATCATCAAAAGTAGCGATCACTGTAAAACCTCTTTGTTATATTAATCTCAAAATATTAAATAACGACACCATTAATATTAAGGTTCAGCGCTGTAAAAGTCAAAGCAATATGGTTAAATTCAAGTATCAGTTAAAACTTGAAAGGAACGGTGATACAAATGAACAAAAGAAAATTAGGACCTCTGGAAGTCGGTGAAATGGGACTTGGCTGCATGGATTATTCCCATGGTCATGGTATACCACCAAAGAAGGAGGAGAGCATCCGTTTGATGCGTCTTGCACATGAGCTTGGCTGCACACTTTATGATACGGCAGATGCATATGCAGATGGCTTGAATGAAATTCTTGTTGGTGAAGCGCTTAAGCCCATCCGACACGAAGTGACGATCATTACCAAGTACAATCCGGAAATTCTGCCGGTTACAGATTCTTCAAAGGGAACTGTAAAAGAGCAGATCGAAGCAAGACTTGATGCTTCTTTGGACAGACTTGATACAGATTATGTAGATGTGTATATGATGCACCGTGTTACAGATGATGTGCCGCTTGAAGAAGTTGCTGGTTATATGGGCGAATTCATCAAGAAGGGCAAGATCCGTACATGGGGCATGTCCCGTGTAGATGCAGACCAGATCCGCAGAGCCAATGCAGTGACACCACTCGGCGTAGTGCAGAATGAAATGTCTCTAATGGAGAGAAGTGATCTCCAGAATGGCGTCATCAAGGCATGTCATGAGCTTGGAGTTGGTTATACACCATTCATGCCTCTTGCAGCAGGGTTCCTCACTGGTATGATCAAGCCGGGTATGACATTTACCGGTGATGATGCAAAGCGTTTCTCGGATCGTTTCTCAGATGAATCGATCAAGAAGAACCAGCCGATCCTTGAGGTTCTGGACAAGGTTTCAAAGGCAAAGAATTGCTCGTATGCGCAGGCTGCACTTGCATGGCTTCTGTACCAGGATGAGGTGATCGTTCCGATTGCAGGTGCTATGAAGGAAGAGTTCCTGAGAGCAAATATGGACGTACCGAAGATTCAGTTTACAAAAGAAGAAATGGAAGACTTCGACGATGCAATTTCCAAGGTCACAGTTTATGGCAAATGGGATGAATCAGCCATTTTCATGCTGAAGGATGCATTGAAGAAGGAAGGCTACGACGCCGAAAAGGTTCTCGGTATCAAGAAAAAGAAGTAATATTTAATCATATGAAGAGGAAGTCAGTGTACAGATTTTATGTGTATTGACTTCCTTTTTTTATAATCCGTCACTTTCTACCACCCCCCGCTAAAACGTTTTTCAGGCCGAAACGATATCCACCATGATGCACACGACCCACATGGTTTAGAAAACCATGTCTTGTTGCTCGGGTGTGAATGTGTTATAATCGCTACTATGGACGAACATTTTTTTCAGAATTTAATGGAATATCTTCAGTCGATCGGGCACATCGCCTCCGATGACATCCCGAACCTCGAGCTCTACATGGATCAGCTGACCGGCTTCATGGACAGCCACCTCACGACCATCAAGCGGCATCCGGAGGATAAGGTGCTGACGAAGACGATGATCAACAACTATGCGAAGAACAAGCTTCTGCCGCCACCGGATAAGAAGCGTTACAGTCGCGAGCATATACTGATCCTGCTGTTTATCTACTATTATAAGAGCATCCTGCAGCTGAACGATATCGAGGCGATCCTCCGCCCGCTGAAGGAGAAGTACTTCGACGGTCACGGTGATGCGAAGCTGAAGGACATCTACGATGAGATCTTCGAGCTCGAGCCGGCCGTGAAGGCGAAAACGCTCCGCGATGTCAGCGAGATGGGCGTCAATGCGCAGGAAACCTTTAAGGAAAGCGACCCTCGCTTCCAGCAGCTCTCCGACGAGGACCGGAAGGAGCTCCAGCTCTTCCTCTTCCTCTGTGAGATCGGTACCGACATCTACCTGAAGAAGCTCCTCATGGAGAAGATCGCAGATCAGCTCCACGACATCGACCTCGAGCGCCAGGCCGCCGAACGCGCATCGAAGATGAAGAAGTAAAGAACCCCCCGCTCCTTTCGGAACGGGGGTTTCCTGCCTCATCCTATTTCTTCTTCATGTTATCCTCGAGTCCGAGGCGGCTGAAAACCATATCATAGCCGTCTGCACCATAGTTCAGCGAACGATTCACGCGGGAGATCGTCGCCGTCGACGCGCCGGTCGCCTTCGCGATGTTGAGATAGGTCTCCCCCTCACGCAGCATCTTCGCCACCTCATAGCGCTGTGCCATGGACAGCAGCTCGTTGATCGTGCATACATCCTCGAAGAACTTGTAGCACTCCTCCTTCGACTCCAGTGTCAGCACTGCATCAAATAAATGATCAACTTCCTTTGTTTTTAACTTACTATTCATCCTGTTAACAACTCCTGTATATTACTTAAGCACGAAATCCGCACGTCGCTTTACCAGTTCTCAGTTTCAACGCGTGAGTTTTCATGCTTTAATTCGCAAAAGTAGTATAACACCGCCGCCCCGGACTTTCAAGCAAATTACACGTAATCTGTGAAAGGAGACACTGCCATGGTTACTGTTCAGGCGGGCGGGGACTGTAACGTATCATGATAACAGGATACGCAGGATACACTGGCTTCCTCGCTTGAACTCGGATGAACTTGTGTGCTATAATTTCCGCACATTCGTTTTGATAAATAATCTGAGATTTAGGAGAGTTATGGAAAATCTGGAGAAGATTCTGAATAAGGAGCAGTGTGAGGCGGTGCGCTGCACGGAGGGGCCGCTGCTGGTGCTGGCGGGTGCGGGTTCCGGGAAGACGCGTGTGCTGACGCATCGTGTGGCCTACCTCATCGAGAACTGTGGTGTCGCGCCGTGGAACATCCTTGCGATCACGTTCACGAATAAGGCGGCGGGGGAGATGCGGGAGCGTGTCGACCGGCTGATCGGAACGCAGGCGCGTGAGGTCTGGGTATCGACCTTCCACTCGATGTGTGTTCGCATCCTCCGGCGCTATATCGATCGTCTCGGCTACAAATCGGATTTCTCCATCTATGATACGGATGATCAGAGGACGCTGATGAAGCAGGTGCTGAAGGAGCTCAGCATCGACCCGAAGATGTTTAAGGAGCGCGTGGTGCTGTCGGTGATTTCCGGTGCGAAAAACCGGGGCGTGAGCCCGCTCGAGTTCCGAAAGGAGGAGGCCAGCGGCGGGGACCTGCGCATGCGGAAGATGGCGGACTGCTTCGAGCTTTATGAAAAGAAGCTGCATCAGAACGACGCGCTCGACTTCGACGATCTTCTGCTGAAGACCGTGGAGCTGTTCGAGACGGAGCCGGAGGTGCTTCAGTACTATCAGGAGCGCTTCCGCTACATCATGGTCGACGAGTACCAGGATACGAACGATATTCAGTTCCGTCTCGTGCATGCGCTCGCGAAGAAGTACCGGAATCTCTGTGTCGTCGGCGATGACGACCAGAGCATCTATGCCTTCCGTGGTGCGAACCTCGAGAACATCCTGAGCTTCGAGAAGAGCTTCCCAGGTGCACGCGTGATCAAGCTCGAGCAGAACTATCGCTCCACCGAGAAGATCCTCGACTGTGCCAATGCGGTCATCCGCCACAATCATGGCCGGAAGCAGAAGAAGCTGTGGACCGAGAAAAAGGGCGGTCCGGATGTCCGCTTCCAGGAGTTTGAGGGAGCCAATGATGAAGCACAGGCGGTGATCCGGGAGGCCCGGAACTGCGGCAGGGCGTATCATGACCAGGCGGTGCTCTACCGGACGAACGCGCAGTCGCGACTGCTCGAGGAGCAGTGCATCAAGATGAGCGTGCCGTATCAGATCATCGGGGGTGTCAACTTCTACCAGCGCCGGGAGATCAAGGATGTCCTCGCGTACATGAAGCTGATCGCGAACGGTGCGGATGATGTCGCCTTCGAGCGTATCATCAACGTGCCGAAGCGCGGCATCGGCGAGGCGACCCTGCAGAAGCTCCGGAGCTATGCGGCAGATACATCGACTGCGGAGCATCGCATCACCCTGCTCGAGGCGGCGGAGCGTGCACCGATGATCGGGATCGGCGGAAAGGCGGGCACGAAGCTGACGGAGTTCGTCGAGCGCATGGACGACTGGCGGGAGAAGCTCCGAAGAGCCGGTTACCTCGAGACCGAGGCGGAGCCGGGTGAGGAGGACAGCTTCTCGATTCAGGCACTGATCGAGTCGGTGCGGGATGATACCGGTTACGGTATGGAGATCCGGGCGGAAGGAACGATCGAAGCCGAGACCCGCTTTCAGAACATCGAGGAGATCATCAGTAAGGCAGCGGACTATCAGGCACAGAGCGACGCGCCGAAGCTCGGTGAGTTCCTGGAGGATGTGTCGCTGGTGGCGGATATCGACCGGAAGGACGAGGGACAGGATCTTCTGACGCTGATGACGCTGCATGGTGCGAAGGGACTCGAGTTCCCGAAGGTGTACCTCGTCGGGATGAACGACGGACTCTTCCCCGGCTTCGCGTCTATCGGAAATCCGGAGGATCTCGAGGAGGAGCGTCGTCTCTGCTACGTCGGCATCACCCGTGCCCAGGAGGAGCTGGTGATGACCTCTGCGCGGAGCCGTATGCTGAACGGCGCGTATGAGCGGATGAAGCCGTCGAAGTTCATCGATGAGATCCCGGATGAGCTCTGCGATAAGAAGCTGCTGAAGAGCTACGACGATATGTTCCAGGATGACGACTATGGCGACTCGGATATCTTCGGCGGGGGCGCACGACGCTTCGGTGCGAAGGGCGGACGCTCCGGCGGATATGGTTCCGGCAGCAGTTATGGCAGCCGTGGAGGCAGTTCGAGCAGCTACGGCGGTGGATCAGGCTCCGGCAGCTACGTCGGACGATCGGGCGCGTATGGATCGGGCAGTGGCAGCAGCTTCGGGGCTGGTGCCGGCAGCTTCGGGGCGAACAGCCATGGTCTGCAGGGCATGGGTTCAGTCGGCTATCTCGCGAAGAGCGGGGCAGGTGCAGCCCGGAAGAAGGGCGCAGGCATTCCGAAGAGTCTAGTTCAGACCGGCATCCAGAAGCTCGAGACCCTCGACTATGCGGTCGGTGATCGTGTGAAGCACATCAAGTTCGGAGAAGGTACCGTCGAGGCCATCGAGGACGGAAAGAAGGATTATACCGTGACGGTAAACTTCGATACCGCTGGCCAGAAGAAGATGCTCGCGAGCTTCGCGAAGCTGAAAAAGCTGTGAAAACGTAGTCAAACGGGGTCGGCGATGGTATACTTTTCTTAATAGAAAAACAGCGCAGGAGGTGCCATATGGAGAAGCTGGATATGAATGCATTGAGAACAAATGCAAGAGAGTTCGCGGACAGTGTCAGAACATATAAGGATGATGCCAGAGATCACGCGGAGCTTCTGCTTCAGAAGCTGAAGCTGCAGGAGTACATCCAGGAGAAGAAGGAGGATGAGCGTCTGAAGAAGACGATCCTCACCGTGCTCGCCATCATCGGATGTGTCGCGACCGTCGCAGGGATCGCGTATGCCGTTTATCGTTTCATGATGCCGGATTACCTCGAGGACTATGATGACTTCGAGGATGATGCGGATGATTTCGAGGACGAGGACTGAAGATTTATACGATTTACAAAAGGGTCGGCGCTGGCCGGCCCTGTTTTTCTGTCGTGAGATGTGGTAGAGTGTGATCACAAAAAAGAGTCAGGAACGCGGATGCAGGCATGGGCCGCACCGCGATGGAGAAGGATGAAGAGTATGAGAGTATGTGATAATGCGGAAATCTGTGGCGGCTGCTTCTATCAGGGCACGAGCTACGAGGAAGAGCTGAAGACGAAGGAGGAGACGCTACATGCACTGTTTGAGCCGGTGGTACGCTCGAATGCGTATACCTTCGAGCCGATCGTGCCGTCACCGGTCTCTGAGGGCTACCGGAATAAGATGGAGTTTTCCTTCGGCGACTGCCGGATGGGCGGGGAGCTGACGCTGGGACTCCACCAGAAGCGGAGTTTCTTTAACATCATCGATGCGGATGTCTGCCAGCTGACGCATCCGGATGCGGGCGTGATCGTGCAGGCGACGCGGGCATACTTCGCGGAGCTGGACATCACCTACCTTCATAAGAAGACACGGGAGGGCTACCTCCGTCATCTGCTCTACCGCCGTGCAGTGAAGACCGGCGAGATCCTCGTGGATCTCGTGACCTCGACGAACTGGGCGAGTGCGAAGCGTGTGCCGGCATCCGAGGAGCTGATCGCGGAGCGTCAGAAGGGACTCGACGAGTGGTTCGAGCGACGCTACAGCCCGAAGGCCCAGCAGAAGCATACCCGTCCGACCGCAGACCGCTTCGTGCGGGTGCAGCCGGAGCTCTCCGAAGAGGAGGTGCTCGCCGGCTGGCGCGATCGACTGCTGCAGCTGAAGGCCGAGGGAAAGATCGAGGGTACCTTCGCCGGTATCCTGCATACAAAGAACGACACCCTGGCGGATATCGTCGAGGACCAGGGCACCGAGGTACTCTACGGCGAACGCTTCTTCTATGAGGAGATCCTGGGACTTCGCTTCCGCATCACCCCGTTCAGCTTCTTCCAGACGAACTCCCTCGGTGCGGAGAAGCTCTACACGAAGGTGCGCGAGTATGCCGGATTTACGGAGCTGCAGGCGGCGCAGCAGGCCGCAGTCAATGCAGGCGACGCGGGGGCAGACACTGCGCAGAAAGGTGTGGACGCTGGTCAGCCGGGCCCGGCCGATCCGGCGCGAGCTTCGGTGAAAAAGCCGGTGATTTACGACCTCTACTCCGGCACCGGTACGATCACACAGCTGATGAGCTCCGTGGCGAGCATGGCGGTCGGTGTCGAGATCGTCCCGGAGGCTGTGGCGGCTGCGCACGAGAATGCGAAGCTGAACGGCATCGAGAACTGCGATTTCATCGCCGGCGATGTGCTGAAGGTTATCGAGGAGGGCGGTCGCCTCATCCGTGAGGACGGCAGCTACGAGGACGCACCGCGCCCGGATATGATCATCCTCGACCCGCCGCGGGACGGCATCCATGCGAAGGCGCTCGCAAAGATCATCGACTACGGCGTCGACCGCCTGATCTACGTGGCGTGCAAGCCGAAGAGCCTCGCCCGTGACCTCGTGCCGCTTCAGGACGCCGGCTACGAGGTCGAGAAGCTCTGCCCGGTCGACATGTTCCCGCGCACGAACAACTGCGAGTGTATCTGTCTGCTCAAGCGCAGAAACGCGTGATTCCAATCATGGGGCCAGCCTCTTACGTAAGGGGGTCTGACCCCATTAAATTTTTATAAACTCGCGACGGGAATTCCCCACTTGTGTTTTTCCGTATATATCGTATAATTTTCGAGTCAATATTCAGTAAAGAAGTATGGGAGAGGTAAGCATGAGTAAGGGAATCGTCGTGATCGGGGCTACGTTCGTGGATATCAAGGGGTATCCGGAGGGGAAGTACGTGCCGGCTGGGCGAAATGCAGGCACGGTCTGCGAGGTGCATGGTGGTGTGAGCCGGAATGTGGCGGAGGATATCGCGAATGTGGAGCTGCGGCCGACCTTCGTCAGTGTGGTGGATAACTCCGGGATCAGTACGGATGTCATCAACAAGCTGAACCGGCATAAGGTGGATACCAGCTACATCCGTCGCACCGAGGATGGGCTCGGTACGTGGCTCGCGGTGTTTTCACATAACGGGGATGTGGTCGCGTCGATCTCGAAGCGTCCGGATCTCTCAGAGATCTCGACGATTCTGAAGGAGCAGGGCGATGAGATCATCGCAGATGCAGATGCCGTGACGGTCGACATCGATATGGAGTCCTATATTCTGAAGCAGATCCTGGACCTCGCGGAGAAGTACCATAAGCAGGTCTATGCGGTGGTGTCGAATATGTCCATCGCAATGGAGCGTCGTGACCTTATGAAGCGAACCGCATGTCTCGTGTGCAATGCGCAGGAGGCCGGGCTGCTGTTCTCTGATGACTATGAGAAGCTGTCACCGGAGGAGCTGGCGCCGATCATCGGTCGCAAGGTGAAATCTGCGCAGTATCCACGTATGGTCGTGACCATGGGCGAGCAGGGCGCGGTCTATGCGGAAATCGATGGAAGCTTCGGCATCTGTCCGCCGATCAATGTCGCCGTCGTCGATACGACGGGTGCCGGGGATGCATTCTTCTCCGGTGTGACCATCGGTCTCACCTACGGAAAGACCCTCGGCGAGGCCTGCCATATCGGTGCGCGTCTCGCAAGCTCGGTGATTTCCACGAGGGATAATGTATGCCCGCGTTTCATGCCGGAGGAGTTTGAGCTGAAGGTGGATAGATTTTAAGCTCGGTGAAGGGGCCCTCCGGGGCGTTTCACTGAACTAAAAAGAGCGATGGTTCATCGAACCATCGCTCTTTTACTTTTACGTATCGCTTCTAATTATTCAGCGTGGATAGCGCCTGTTGGGCAAGCTTCCTCGCAAGCACCACAATCGATGCAGGTACCAGCGTCTACAACATACTTGCTGTCGCCAGCAGAAATAGCCTCAACCGGGCAGGTAGATGCACAAGCACCGCAGCTAACGCACTCATCAGAAATAACATGTGCCATGATAAAATTCCTCCTAGAATAAAAATTTAATTGAATGGTTTTCGTACTTCCGTACGACCTATGCCTGTATATTAATATAGATTTTCGAAAACTACAACCTGAAAAATTTCAAAAAATGTATTTTTTTGAAAAATTCTTTTAGCCAAGACTAACCATATCATACCTAGTAAATAGGGGATATTTGAGACGGCACATCACTATATATTGTGGTCTGACGTCGAGAAAACGGATACGGTTATGGATGCATTTCTCTGGAGTTATGATAAAATACCTGTGGGCACGCCGGGCGGACGGATGCTATACTGATGCGTGCTATGGGATGCAGAGACAAGTGCGGGTGCGCCCCGTTTGAGTCGGACTCGGGGGTCTGGATGTCGCGCTTATCTACTATATAAACCTCTTCAGGCTGCCTGCGGATGCGAAGCGCAGGTGCGGCCTGAATCATGAAAGGGAAATGTATGAAACAGAATCTCTCTTATCGTCTGATCCTGAAGGATCTCCTGCTGATGACCGTTGCGTGCACGATCATCGCCGCTGCGGTCTTTTTCTTCCTGGTTCCGAGCCATGCGGCGGTGTCGAGCATCTCGGGTCTTGCCATCGTGCTGCAGCACTTCGTGCCGCTCAGCATCTCGCAGCTCACGATGATCATGAACGGCATCCTGCTGATCGTCGGCTATGCGGTGTTCGGAAAGGAATTTGGCTTCAAAACCGCCTATACCTCGATCATCCTGCCGCTGATTCTCGGTCTGTTCGAGCTGCTGTTCCCGCACTACACTTCGCTCACCGGCGATGCAACACTCGACGTCGTAGCGTACTGCATCGTCGTGTCGGTCGGCTGCAGTATCCTGTTTAACGACAATGCTTCCTCCGGAGGGCTCGATGTCGTCGCGAAGCTGCTGAATAAGTATTTTCATATCGAGCTCGGGAAGGCCATGACCGCTGCGGGCGTCATCATTGCCCTCTCCAGTGCGCTCGCCTATGACTCGAAGACGGTGGTGCTCAGTCTGCTCGGCACCTACTTCAACGGGATCATCCTCGACTACTTCATCTTCGGTCAGACGATCAAAAAGCGCGTCTGCATCGTGTCGCAGAACCACTGCGAGGAGATCCGGCAGTTCATCATCCGCGAGATCGGCGGTGCGACGCTCTATGAGGCGGTCGGCGCCTACAATCTCGAGAAGCACACGGAGATCATCGCGATCGTGACGAAGCATGAGTTCCGTCGACTGATGGATTTCGTGATGAAAGTCGATCCGAAGGCGTTCGTGACGGTGTATAACGTGAATGAGATTCATTATCAGCCGAAGCCGAAGTTCTGAGCGGTTACCATGTTTCGCTACGTCTTGACTTAACTGCGTTTGAACAGTAATTCGTCGTTGGATGTGAGGTCGTGCATAAATGGCTGGCTTGACGTAAAACTGGAGATAGACGTATTCTTATGTTATCGATTTATGCCTTGAAAACCAGGAGGGATGTGTGATGGCTTCGGGTGAGATGAGTGAGGGAGGAAAGAAGAAATCGTCCGGGATCGGGGGACTTCTGTTCTATATGGTGCCGGTGGTTGCGGTGGCGGCGATGCTGATTTTCGGCGGGCTGTTCCTGCGTGATTACATGGAGTATAAGGCGGCGGGGGATGAGTACGCGGATCTCGCGGCGGACTATATCCGTGGCGGGGATGCGGATGAGGCCAATGCAGTCGCCGGAAACGCAGATGGCGCTGCGGGAGAGAGTGTGGGCGTGAAGTCACTGCCGTATCCGTCTCTTCAGATCGACTACGATGCGCTGCTGAACACAAATGCGGATTTTGCCTGTGTTCTGTACATCCCGGTGCTGGAGCTCAGGTATCCGGTCGTATACTCCAGTGACAATGTCGACTATCTCCATAAGACCTTCGAGGGAAAGCAGAACTTCGCCGGTACGATTTTCTATGACTGTCTGAGTCCGCATGATTTCCGCGCGAAGAATACTTTTTTCTTCGGTCACAATATGAAAAACGGCTCGATGTTCGGTACGCTGAAAAAGTTTGAGAAGGAACCGGGGCTCTGCGCTTCGAATCCGTATATCTATGTCTATACGAAGGGATATGTGCGAAAGTACCGGATCTTTTCCTTCTATGAGACGACGGAGGGGAGTGCGACCTACGATGATTTCGAGGGTACGGATGGCTATGATCAGTATGTGAAGCGCTGTCTTTCGAAGTCGACACTCGCCATCGATGAACATACCATCGACTTCGCGAAGCGCCCGGCACTGCTCACCCTGTCGACCTGTATCGGACGCTCCGGCGGGAATCAGCGCTTCGTCGTGCATGCGGCACTCGAGGGCGCGTATAAGATGGATTAATCTGAATTCTCTGACAGGAACCCCGGAGGGCCGGCAACAGAGGCACAGTACTGCGAGCTCGGAAGACTCTAAAATTGTCCCCCTAAGAACCAGTAGGCTCTCTGCAAACGACTGAGTTTTCTTTATGAAAACTCAGTGTTGCAGAGAGTGCTAAGGAAAAATTACTCCAACTGGTTCTAAGGGGGACAATTTTGATTCTTCACGACCTCTTCGTATGGCCTCTGTTGTCGGCCCTCCTGGGCTCCTGCCAGAAAAACTTCCGAAAATTACGAAAAAGTCTTGCTATAAATCAAAACAATGGTAGAATAAATATTGTAAAGAGGTGAAGAGGAAAAAAAGGAGCTTCGTGCTCGCGTCTCTTTAACGGTGAGAATCCGACCTAGGTTCTCATTTGAGCAAAACCGAAGTAATTCGGCGACGCAAAGCTAAAGGGCCCCACAGGGGGGCAGCCAGTTGCAATCTTCATGGAGAAATCCGAAGGTTAGTTCTCGAATCAAGAATTAATTCAAAGAAGGTTCTAGGTTAATTGGCAGCGGGAGAGTTCCCGGTGCCGATTTTTGTGCCTGATTCATTTAAATAGCAAAACCGGAGCAATCCGGCGACGCAAAGCTACAGGGCCCCACGCGGGTAGCCAGTTGCACTTGGAAGGACAAAATGATGAAGAAGCTTCTTAGAACTTTATTCGTTGTTGCATTTTTAGGCATTATGATGAGCATGACCGGTTTCGCACAGAACAACACCGAAGCCGAGGTGATTGCAAAGGTCAACGAAATCCGCGTAGCAAACGGTTTAAACACACTTCGCTATGATGCTTCTCTCGAAGCATCTGCAGATGTAAGAGCAGACGAGCTTACCGTCCGTTTCTCTCACACAAGACCAGATGGATCTGACTGGTACACTGCAAATCCGGATCTCATGTATGGTGAGAACCTCGCAGATGGTTATAACACCGCAGACGCAGTCGTAAACGCGTGGATGGCATCTCCAGAGCATAAGGCGAACATCTTAAAGCCGGATTTTACAACCGTCGCTGTCAGCACAGCCGTAAAGAACGGCAAGACCTACTGGGCACAGGAGTTCGGCATGGACTGATCGCCGGTACGAGTCGCATGACAAGTGAAAAAAAACGAACTGTAGCGCCCATGGCTGATAAAAGCCATGGGCGCTTTCTTCATGTCTGCGTATCCGTCTTGCGTGCCGGACCGCCATCTTAAGAAAAAATTAATGGGGTCTGACCCCATTAATTTTTTCTAAACAGAATCTAAACAGAAGTTTATGGGGTCAGACCCCATAAATTTGCAAAGATTGAGCATGATTTAATGGATTTTTTAAGAGAAGATAAGTTATACTAATCATATTAAGGATGTGCCGGGCGTAAGCGATCCTTTTCGGGGGATATGAATCCTGGTTTATGGGATAGGCACAGATGGTTTCGCAGATGACGATCGAACAGGTGGATGCAGCATGGAAGAGAACGGAGCAAAGAAACACAGGGGGACATTTATCGTCGAGGTCTGCTGTCGCGAGAATGCGAGCTGGCAGGGAAAGGTGACCTGGGCAGATAAGGGACGGTCACAGCACTTCCGATCGGCGCTGGAGCTTCTCAAGATGATGGACCAGGCGCTGGATGAGAGCGATCCAAAAGACGACGAAGAGATGTGAGCTGCTTCGCAGGATGCCTCTTCTCTCTTTTTCAAGAGCGGTTTGCAGACAGGGTGGATGTTAGGCATTTCACCGGGGCTTCGAAAAGCAGACCAGGAATCTTCATATAGTACAAACATCCGGAAGTCCAGCTTCTGGATTTTTTTGATTGTGTTTCGAGAACGATTTCGTAAGAAGCGCGAAGATATTTAAATATCGCAGATTTACTTTTTTGGCCGGAACAAGTAGAATACAAGTGACTTTGTAAATTGGTTTACCAGCGTGGGCGCGACAGAAGAGGTGTGGATAAATGGACAGACTGTATGGCATCAATCTAATCGCGGTGCTCATCGATGCGTATGAGAACCAGGAGTTCAGCGGGCGTCTCATACATCCGTGGAGTGCGGAGGCGATTCCATTTGCGTCCTGCATGGAGCTGATGACGAAGATGGAGGCGCTCTACGATGCGTGGGACTATCCGGAGGCGGCACAGGGCATGCGGGTGTTTATCCGTCATCGGAGTGATGCGGCACCACGGGCGTTTGTTTCAGAGAAACGGCTGACGGAGCTGTCGAAGGAACAGACGCCGCGGGATATCTGGGGAGAGCGTGGCCGTCTCGCGAGCATTTTCGTGCGGACGGAGATGCGGCAGCATGCGAGCTGGCAGGGTGTCGCTGCCTGGATCGAGGGCGATCGCAGCTTCGCTTTTTCGAGCACACTGGAGCTGTTCCGGGCGATCGATCAGAGCGTGAGCGCACAGTGACGATGTAGAGATCGAACACATCCGCAGTGAATACAGGCAGGATGTGCAGCAGACGCGCAGTGACGATGTAGAGATCGATTGCATTGGCACAGGATAGAAGAGACCGACTGCGATGGTGCAGCGGAGACGCCGGCCCGTGAAGAAAGAAATGGCGGGCGGTAAGAAGAACCTGCAGTCAGGGAGGAGAAACGTGGAGAAGCTGTTTTATGACATGATCACAGAACTTCATATTCGTGAGGGATTTGCGCAGATCACCTACCAGAATCCGGCGCTTTTTGCTTTCCCGACCACGCCGTTCGGCTACTATGAGGCACGGGAGCACTTCCTGCGGCAGGAGGTGTATGGCGAGGATGCGGATCGTGTCGAGAACTTCTGGAACGGGGACAAGGTGCGGACCTTCCTCGGCAACGGAAGCCGCCCGGCGATGCAGAAAATCGAGTTCCGCATGCACACGAAGAAGGGGCTCCGCTGGGTAGAGCAGGTCGCGTTCTTTGCGTCTGACGAGGGACGGCAGGGCGGACTCATGGTCCTGCTTCGCGATATCACGGATGCGAAGGGTGAGCGGATGGATGCGCTCAATGAAAAGGATCGGTTGCAGCGAGAGAAGGTTGGCCTCCCGGATATTTTTACCTTCTATCAGAACGCAGAAGCACTGCTCGCACAGTATCCGGAGAAGAAATTCCTCCTGTTTACCACGGATATCAATAATTTCAAGCTCTATGAGGCGATCTATGGCGAGGAAAAGAGCGAGGCGCTGCTTATGATGGCAGCGGACGAGCTGAAGAAGCAGCTTCAGACGACGCTCGGCACCGCGGGCTACCTCGGGGATGATTACTTCTGCTGCATGTTCGCGACGGAGCGGGACACGCGGGAAGTCGTAGAGATCGTACAGAAGACGATTCAGCAGCTCGCGGATGCGACTATGGGCTTCTCCGAGTCCGTCGGCATCTATGAAATCACCGACCGCAGCGAGCATATCGAAAATATGTACGATAAGTCGCTGCTCGCGCTGAACACCGTGCGCTATAACCATAAGGAAAACATCGCGGTATTCCGCCCGAACATGTTTATGTCGAAGGACCGGGAGGCGGAGATGATCCGGGATATCCAGCGCGGCATCCAGGCCGGCGAATTCACCTTCTATACGCAGCCGGTCGTGGATATCAGCTGCGGTAAGCCGGTCAGCATGGAGGCGCTCGTACGCTGGGTGAAGGACGGTCACGTGATCTCGCCGGGCGAGTACATCCCGCTCCTCGAGCGCAGCGGCTACGTGGTTATGCTTGACCAGTACATCTGGGAGCGGGTCTTCGAGCGGCAGCGCGCGATGCTCGATCAGGGTGTCGAAACCATCACCTGCTCGGTCAATGTTTCGAGAATCGACTTCGAGCTCATCGACGTAGCACAGCTTTTCGCGTCACTGAAGGAGAAGTACCGTATCGATCCGCAGATGATCGGGATCGAGGTGACGGAGTCTGCCTATGTGGATAACTATGACCGCGTGCAGAAGACCGTCTCGCGCCTGCACGAGCTCGGCTTCCGGATCTATCTCGACGATTTCGGCTCCGGCTACTCGAACCTGAACTCCCTCAGCGACATGAAGCTCGACATCCTGAAGCTCGACATGAAATTCGTGCAGGGGAAGGATGAGCAGAAGACGATCAAGATCATGGAGTCCATCATCAACATGGCGCATCTTCTGAATCTGCCGGTGGTCTGTGAGGGCGTGGAGACAGAGGCCCAGCTTAGGATGGTGAAGGCGCTCGGCATCTACTACGTGCAGGGCTACTACTATTACCGCCCGTTCCCGTACGATCGCATGGAAGAGATCCTGCGGGAGGGCGGCCGCGTCGAGACGGAGGGGATCCGTCTGCATCAGGCGAACCGTATCCACATGGTGGAGATGTTTGATGACAATGTCTACAGCGATACGCTCCTCAATCATATCCTGGGACCGGTGGCGTTCTATGAGATGGATCCCGAGAAGCATGTGGAGCTCGTGCGGGTCAATGATCTCTACTACAGCATCGTGGGCAGCGAAGCCCTGGTGGATGAGAACTACCGCAACCACATCACGGATTATGTCATCAATAAGGAGGATATCGTTCATCTCCTGGAGGCTGCGGAGGTCGATGCACTCACCGGCAGTCAGGCGGACATCCTGTATAAGCGTGCGGACGGGAAGATCATGACGATTCATGCGCATGCCTTCTTCATATCGAAGAGCTCGGATGGGATCGGAAGATATTTCGTAAGTCTTCGAAATTTCACCGTACTCTATGATAGAATACGGAAAGAAGTGACGGCAGAAATCGGGCAGGGGGAAACCGGGCGCCCGGGATGTGCAGTCGCGTCGGCGAAGCGGAAGTCGTAACCGGGCGGCCGTGCGCCGGAACGCGGACAGGGCAGAATCTGTGCGCGACGCGCTGAAGGAGAATGAAATATGAGAACGAAACGACTGGGCGATATGCTGGTGGAGATGAGCCTCATCACCGAGGAGCAGCTCCAGCAGGCCCTGAAGATACAGAAGGAGGAGCACGATCGACTGGGTGCGACGCTGGTGAAGCACGGCTTCATCACGGAGGCGCAGATGGTCGACGCGCTGCGACTGCAGCTGGGTATCGACTACATCGACCTGACGAAGACGGATATCAAGCCGGAGATGTCGCAGTATATCCCGAAGGCGCTGGCCCGCGAGAACCGTATGGTGCCGGTGTCCGTATCGAAGGATATGCTCTTCCTCGCGATGGCCGATCCGACGAACTTCATGGCGATCGAGCAGGCGAAGATGGTCAGCAAGAAAAACATCGTGCCGATGATCGCGGCGGGCAATGCTGTCGACCATGCGATCAGTACGCTGTATGGCAATGAAGGCGCCGCGCAGGCGATGGCGCAGATGCGCGCAGAAGCCGGACTCGGCGAGGATGAGGTGACGTCCGGTGAGGCGTCTGCCATCACCGAGAGCGGAGATGTGGCGGCACCGACGATCCGGCTCGTCAACTCCATCATCGAGCGAGCCTTCATCGAGAACGCCTCCGATATCCACTGGGAGCCGTCCGAGAAGGATATGATTATCCGCATGCGTATCGATGGACGACTGCATAAGATTCTGACGATCCCGCGGAACCTGCAGGAGTCGGTCATCTCCCGTGTGAAGATCATGTCGCACCTCGATATCGTCGAGCGGCGCGTGCCACAGGATGGCCGTGCCAAAGTACGCCTGAAGGGCGAAGACATTGACCTGCGAGTATCGACGCTGCCGACGATCTACGGCGAGAAGATCGTCATCCGAATCCTGCGACGGGACGGCAGTCAGCTGAACCGACGCGGCATCGGACTGCCGGTGGGCGAGGACGCGAAGATCGATAAGCTGCTGGGCCTCACGTCCGGCGTGATCATGATCGTGGGCCCGACGGGTTCCGGTAAGTCCTCGACCATGTACGCGCTCGTGAACGAGCTGCTGAGCGAGACGACAAACCTGATCACGCTGGAGGATCCGGTCGAGTACAACATCCAGGGGGCGACCCAGGTGCAGATCAACGAGAAGGTGGGACTGACCTTCGCGTCGGGTCTGCGTGCGATCCTGCGTCAGGACCCGGACATCGTCTGCGTCGGTGAGATCCGAGACGGTGAGACCGCGGAGATCGCGATGCGTGCCGCGATGACCGGACACCTCGTCATCACGACGATCCATACCGAGGACGCGGTGTCGGCCATCGACCGACTGAAGGATATGGGTGTCGCGCCGTATCTGATTTCGGCGGGCGTGCGTGGCATCATCTCGCAGCGACTGCTGCGCCGGATCTGCCCGAACTGTAAGGTGGTCGAGCAGATGACGCCGGATAAGCTTGCGGCCGCGGGACTTCCGTCGCGCCCGGGGCGGATCTTCTACCACGGCCGTGGCTGCGACAACTGTTTCAACACCGGCTACCGTGGACGAATCGGTGACTTCGAGGTGCTCGTCATGAACGACGCGCTCCGGAAGTGCATCACCGACGGCGCGGACAAGCAGGAGTTCCAGCGCCTCGCGCACGAGACCGGCTACATCACCATGCTCGAAAACGCCGACAAGCTCGTCGACGAAGGCATCACCACCGTCGACGAAGTCATGCGGACGATTACGGGGATCGACTAAGCGGGTGATGAAAGGAATCGACAGATCAGGAGATTACAGGTATCGATAAACGAACGCCGCCGACTGTGCGAAAAGCATGGCCGGCGGCGTTTGTTGGTATAACAGCATAGTCAGGGGACACGGCTTGATTTCATACGGTCTCTACGCATGGCCTCCGTTGCCACCCCTCTGGGATCCCCTGCCTGAACGGTTACGGTTTTGTTTCACAGAAGTTTTACATCGCGTGCAGCGCCCACAGCACCAAAAGGTGAACCGGATAGTAGATATAGAAGAAATATTTATGAAACTTCCGGTGGGTCGCCGCCTGCTGACCGTTATAGAAGTATGCGATGCACACGAAGCCCAGCACCATGCCGAGCGCCTCCGTCAGGCCCTCGAACATCCCATTCGTGAGGCAGGATACCAGAAGAAAGTATGCGACACACTTCAGCATGCCTAGCCGCTGCTCCGTCGGGGCCATGTAAAACTGCTGCTCTTTTGCCTGACTCTTCATCAGAATAGTTTCTCCGTTTTGATACTGATTGGCAGAGTGATCCACTATAGGCGCCGCCGGATGAAACGCCGGGCGCAGGAACAGCACGAGCGGTACGGACAGGAAATTCCAGTCCGTGAAGAGACTCGCGAAGAACAGCAGTACATACAGAAGCTTTCGAAGTCCCCCGTCGGTCACATGGTCATGCACATACAACACGCCGAGGCAGATGAGCAACGTGAATAGCATATTCCCGAAGAAGCCACCGATCGCCAGACTAAACGGCAGCTGCGACAGCAGCGCAAAGAGCAGCAGACGTTTCGCATATCCCCGCACATCATGTGTGTAGAAGTAGCCTTCGATCAGGAAGTAGATCATCACCGGCCCTGTAAACGTCCCGATGCAGAGAAACAGCCGGTAGAGCAGCGACTGCGGCTCCAGAAATATATATGCGACATGATCCAGCGTCATCGCCACGATTGCCAGATATTTGATGGCATCACGCGTCATGAACCGCATATCTGTTTTATTTTCACCCATATTCTTCATCCTCAAAAATAATATCAGAAACCATTATACTCCCTGGAAGCCATGCATGAGTACCGGAAATATGCGGTGAAATCCAGCTGAGCTGTTATCATTTAGATACTTGCTGTGTCGGATTCACTCAATTCTTTAATTGTTGTTTCGGCTTGAATGTTGTACCATTAATGTCAGTGATTTTTCGTGACAGTTTAGTCAGTGAGCTTGGAGAGTAGCAGGAAAACACAGGATTCCGATATCGGAGTACTGTGCTTCTGATGCTGGTCTGACGGCACCGGACTGAGCAATTACAGACGATTGATAACAGGGGGCTTTATGAAGATAGCGGAGTATGTTTCACTGGCGGCGGAGCGTGGCGCGTCGGATATCCATCTGATTGCAGGGCTGCCGGCGAAGTGCCGTCTCGACGGCCAGATCGTGAATCTGAGCGAGGAGGTGCTGGCACCGGAGGACTGTGAGTGCCTCGCGCGGGAGATGGCCGGGGTGGACTACGAGAAGATCGAGTCGATCGGCGAGCTCGATTGCGCGGCGACGATCGCGGGGGAGCGTGTGCGTATCAATCTGTTCCGGCAGCAGGGCCACGTCTCGGCGGCGCTGCGCATCCTCAGTAACCACATCCCGGCGCTCGACACACTCGGCCTGCCGAAGGTGGTGAGCAGCTTCCCGTCACTGCAGAAGGGCATCGTGCTGGTCACCGGTGAAACCGGCTCCGGTAAGTCCACGACGCTGGCGGCGATCCTCGATCAGATCAATCATACGCGGAACGAGCACATCATCACGCTGGAGGATCCGATCGAGTACGTCTACACGCCGGACCAGTGCATCATCAATCAGCGCGAGATCGGCACCGACACGCAGTCCTACGCGGAAGGCCTGCGCGCCATCCTGCGTGAGGACCCGGACATCATCCTGATCGGCGAGATGCGTGACCTCGCCACGATCGAGACCGCGCTGACCGCTGCCGAGACCGGCCACCTCGTCTTCGCGACGCTGCACACAAACAGCGCCGTGGACTCGATCGACCGAATCGTGAGCGTGTTCCCGGAGGCGCGGCAGGGCCAGATCCGACTGCAGCTCTCGACGACCCTGAAGGCCGTCCTCAGCCAGCAGCTCCTCGTGCGCGCGAACGGCCACGGCCGCGTCGTAGCGGCGGAGGTCATGATCGTCACCCAGGCGATTCAGAACCTGATCCGCGAGGGCAAAACGCCGCAGATGCAGAGCTTCATGCTCTCGAGCGCCGACCAGGGTGCCATCACGATGGACAACTGCCTCATCCAGATGGCGATGGACGGCAAAATCCTCCCGCAGACCGCCGAGGAAGCCGGCGTCGACCGCGATTACATCCGGAAAAAGCTGCAGCTCGCGTGGTAAGTGAGGCCAATGCCTACAGCAGACATGCTGCGGATGAGCCGGATGACGGCTGATGTAACGGTGCGGAACGTGACGGAGTAGTGGCGTAGACATTGCCCAAAGTGTTAAAATACGGCTAGAATTTGCACGGTACGCGCTGCGCTTAAGAATATCAAGAACGATTATTAGTTTTTCAAATAGCGATATTGACTTTAGTTTGAAGCATGATAGAATCTAGTTAGCAATCAAAAACCGTGGTTTCTGCAGCGTAATGTGCATGCGGAAAAACGATTTTTCAGTGAGAGAGGGGAGCTGCTTGGTTACATATTCATACAAAGCACTGACCGCGGACGGGAGCGAAACCAAAGGCGTCGTGCAGGCCGTGGATGAGTATGCGGCGGTGGCGCAGATCCGGCAGAAGTGCCCGGTCATCACGAGTATCACCCCGGTCAGAACAGGCGGCGCGGCGAGCGGACTCCTGAACATGGAGATCGGAAGCCCGCGGGTCAAGACCCGGTCGCTGGCGCTGATGTGCTCACAGTTTGCGATTACGCTGAAATCCGGCATGCCGATCGGCCGCGCGATGGAAATGATCGCCCGGCAGACGGATGATAAGAAGCTTCGAAAGATCCTGCTGGATGCAGCTGAGGACGTGCAGGGCGGTTCGACCGTCGCGCATGCCTTCGAAAAATACAAGGACGCGTTTCCGCTGACCTTCCTCGAGACGGTGCGGGCGGGTGAGCTGTCCGGTACACTCGATAACTCCTTCGCGCGGATGCACCGCTACTACGAGAACAGCGCGAAAAACAGTGAGAAGGTGCGCGCCGCGCTGACGTATCCGATCTTCGTCGTGTGCGTCGCCGTCGTCGTCCTGATCATCATCATGGTGAAGGTCATCCCGACGCTCGCGCAGGTCTTCGAGGGCCTCGGCGGTGAGCTGCCGCTGATGACACGCATGATGATCGCGATGGCGAACTTCTTCGCGAAGTGGTGGATGCTCCTCGTCATCGTCGTGCTGGCGCAGGTGGTCGCGTGGAAGCTCTTCACGAAGACGGAACGCGGTATGAAGCTGAAGGGGCAGATCCAGCTGCATCTCCCGGTCATCGGGAAGATCAATATCATGAACGGCGCAGCGGAATTTGCGAATACGATGTCGACGATGCTCGCGTCCGGACTGACGCTGAACAACGCCGTCTCCGTCACCTCGAAGGTGCTCGACAACTACCTCCTGCAGGAGAATGTCGCCGCGATGATCTCACAGATCGAGCAGGGCAAACAGCTCGGGGACTGCATGAAAAACTGCGCGTACTTCCCGGGCACACTGAAGGAAATGTGCTCCGTCGGCGAACAGACAGGTGAACTCGATCAGACACTGAACGTCATCGGCGAGTACTTCACAGGCGAGACGGACCGGAGAATACAGCAGGCGATCTCGATGCTCGAGCCGACACTGCTGATCCTGATGGCGATCTTCGCAGGATTCCTGGTGATCTCGATCTATCTGCCGATGTTTACGATGTACAACTTGTTCTAACGGACAGGGGCTCGGCATACAGGCAAGGCGCGGAGCGCCCGCCTGAGCAAAACGAGATGTGCGCAGCAGGTGCACATCATTCACTACGATATGAAAGTGATCCGTGTGAGACACTTTTATATAAATGAACATACCTATCAAGGGGAAACAAACATATCTAGGAGGAAAAAAACATGTTCAAGAAGTTAAACAAAAAGGGATTCACCCTTGCGGAACTGCTTATCGTCGTTGCTATCATTGCGGTGTTGGTTGCTATTAGCATTCCGATTTTCAACAGCCGTTTGGAGGCAAGCCGTGAATCTGTGGATGCATCCAACCTGCGTGCTGCATATGCAGTTGCGTCTGCTGATTTGCTGACTGAGGGATATAAAGATGCTACAAAATATACGACGAATGTCGGATATTATAATGTCTCAACGGGCGATGTTCAAAAGGGTAAACCGGAGAAAGCGTGCGGTAAGTCCCAGATTGCTGGATTCCAAGGATCGACACCTGATCTTCCTGCTGGTGTAACATGGACGGATGGAGCTGCGGCAACAGGAAAGTTTATCAAGGTTACTATTACTCCGGCAGCAGCTGGAACTAATGGGTCAGTAACTATTGAATGGGAAGCAGAGTAATATCTAAAGCTACTAAGAGACAGGTAAATTGCCATACATTAAATTTAAATCTTCAACTGCCACGCACCCGGGAAGGCAAGGTAGTTGATTAACAATCATTCATGAATGAAAAGGGAGAAGCCGTTACATCAAAGGACAGAGGGACGGTTCTCTGTCCGGATTTCCCCTACATTGCTCAACTGTCAACACCCGCGAACGGCAAGGTAGTTGATTGAAGGGTAGGGAAGGACAGGGGGACGGTTCTTGTGTCCGGATTGCCCCTACATACCTCAACTGTCAACGCCCGCGAACGGCAAGGTAGTTGATTGAAAACTCATTGACGAAGAAAAACATGAAGCCGTTACATCAACAATAGAAATGTTGGTGTGACGGTTTCTTTTCAATCAGGGAATAGATCCAGGGAGAGGTTGTTAGAAGGTCATGGGGACGGTTCTGTGTCCGGATTGCCGTTACATACCTCTAGGCCAAGGGGACGGTTCTCTGTCCGAAAGGGGGAGAAGGACAAGGGGACGGTTCTCTGTCCGTATTTCCCTACATAACTCAACTGTCAACGCCCGCGAACGGCAAGGCAGTTGATTGGGAAGGCCAGGGGGACGGTTCTGTGTCCGGATTTCTCCTACATAACTCAACTGTCAACGCCCGCAACTCATTGACGAAAAGGACAAAGGGGACTAAAAGGATAGGGGGACGGTTCTCTGTCCGGAAGGACAAAGGGGACGGTTCTTGTGTCCGGATCCTCACAACATATCCCAACTACCAAGCACCCGGTAGGACAGGGGTAAGGCCAGGGGGACGGTTCCCTGTCCCAATCCGCACAACACAGCTCAAGGCCAGGGGGACAGGTTTGGAAAGGACAAGGGGACGGTTCTTGTGTCCGAATCCTCGCAACATAATTCAACTACGAAGGACAGGGGACGGTTCTCTGTCCTACCTCCTCTGTCCTACCTCATTCCAAGAGGCGATTAGGTGAGAAGGCCAGGGGGACGGTTCTGTGTCCGGATTTCCCCTACATAATTCAACTGTCAACGCCTGAGAACGGCAAGGTAGTTGATTGAAAACTCATTGACGAATAAAAAACATGAAGCCGTTACATCAACAATAGAAACGTTGGTGTGACGGTTTCTTTTCAATCAGGGAATAGATCCAGGGAGGGGTTGTAAGAATAAAATGAAAAAAAGAAAAGCGGGATTTACGCTTGCAGAGCTTTTAGTTGTAGTAGCGATAATAGCTGTACTGGTTGCCATTTCCATCCCTGTTTTTACGAGCCAGTTGAAAAAAGCCAGACTGGCTGTTGATCATTCAGCAATGCGCGATGCGTATGCTCTAGCGCAAGTTGCTAATAATTTGCAGGAAATTGAAATAGAAGGGACGGCATATTCGTTTGATGATTTGAAATTGAAGCAGATAAATAATAATAATATGAAAGTTTATTTTGTTTTAGCCGAAGACTGTAATCATCTTATTTTTAATCCAGATGATGCCCCGCTGTTTGTGGCGCCTGCGGGTGCGTATGCGTTCAAAGAGAGTGGATGTGATGATAGCAATGCTTATAAATGTGAAACCTGTGGCCTTTGGGGAGCTGAGGGATTTCACTACAAAGGCAATGGAATCAACTTATACTATGATAGTGTACAAAATCTTATTATATTTGGTTTGTAACGGGATACAGTTACATAGTCCATGACCATTTCATACCACATCTGCTCACGTATCTGTTAGGGCGGGTGACTGATGAAGGACTGGGAAAAGGGCCGAGGACTGTTCTCTGTATGAATCTTTATGATTAATTTCAAATGGACATGGCGACTGAGTTCCGATAATCTAATGTTTAAATGTGGTGTCTGTCAAGGGTGTCAGATTTTAAATAGGGGTGTCATTCTTATTTTGGGGGTGTCATTTCAGTTTTGACACCCTTTACGAGAGACTGCAAACCATTACTACTTGGAGTACGATGAGTGTTAGGCGGCGGTGCTGGTGGCTATTAGTATTCCGATTTTCACAACACAGTTGGAGAAGAGTAGAGAAGCTACAGATGCTGCAAATATCAGAAGTGCCTACGCAACAGTTCAGGCTTCTGCACTCATGCAGGATACACAGGATGAATTAACAAAGATTAGTACAGCTGATATCACTTATACAACTAGTGGTACCGAAGGTTCTTTAGTATATAAAGCATCAGTAACCATGAAACAGAAAAATGATAAATGGCAATCTGGTGCACAGGATATTGGAGGCGTTTCTATTGCAGCTGATACAACAGGAACCACTACAAAGGCATGGGTTACATATACTCAGTCTACTGGTAAAACTACAATAACATTTGGTGCAACCGAGCCTTAATAAAAAGGACAAGGGTATAAAAAAAGGGGGAAGGACAGGGGACGGTTCTCTGTCCCGACCTTGAAAGCCAGGGGGACGGTTCTAGTGTCCGGATTGCTCTTGCATAACTCAACTGTCAACGCCCGCGAACGGCGAGGTAATTGATTGAAAACTTATTGACGAATAAAAACCATGAAGCCGTTACATCAATAATAGTAGGACAGGGGGGACGGTTCTGTAAGGACAAGGGGACGATTCTCTGTCCGAGAAGGCCAGGGGGACGGTCCTCTGTCCGAAGGAGAAAGGGGACGGTTCTGTGTCCGGATTGCCGTTACATACCTCAACTGTCAACGCCCGCAAACGGCAAGGTAGTTGATTGAAAACTTATTGACGAATAAAAACCATGAAGCCGTTACATCAACAATAGAAACGTTGGTGTGACGGTTTCTTTTCAATCAAGGAATAAATCCAGGGAGAGGTTGTAAGAATAAAATGAAAAAAAGAAAAGCGGGATTTACACTTGCAGAACTTTTAATCGTAGTGGCGATAATAGCTGTGCTTGTTGCCGTTTCCATCCCTATTTTTACGAGCCAGTTGAAAAAAGCTAGACTGGCTGTTGACCATTCTGCAATTCGTGATGCGTATGCTTTGGTGCAAATCGCCAATAACCTGCAAGAAGTAGAAATTGACGGAACGACCTATTCGTTTAATGAAATCAAAGCAGACTCTGCCGGATTTGGGTGGGTGTATTATCTGTCCAAAGATTGTAGCTCTCTGGTTTCCGTTACAGATTGGGAAAATGCATACAACTTTAAGGACAGTGGGGTAGGAGACGACGATTCTCCATGTCCAGATTGTACTATTTGGGATGATTCAAATTCCTGTATTGAATTACCAATGTCAAAATTACATAAAAAAGGAATGTATGTTTGGGTTCGTTATGACACTGCGACCAATCAGCTCCATATAGGATACCACAGCTGAAACGCAAAAGGAGAGCTAAGACAAGGGGACGGTTCTCTGTCCCCATCATGTTCAAATGTGGTGTTAAGGGTGTCAGATTTTTAGTAGGGGTGTCATTTTCATTCTTGGGGTGTCATTTCTGTTTTGACACCCTTTATAAGATACTGCATACTATTACTACTTGGAGTAGGATGGGTGTTAGGCGGCCGTGCTGGTGGCTATTAGCATTCCGATCTTTACCACTCAGCTGGAGAAGGCTAGAGAGGCAACTGACCTCGCTAATATTCGTGCAGCTTATGCTGAATGCATTACAGCTACGCTGACAGACGATGGTACTGCTTAGACAAGTGGTGGGGCCAGGCCCCGGGAAGAAAGAATAAACAAATTCTAAAATATCTATAAACTTATAAGCAGCTCAGCGGAGTGACTGATGGATATCACTGGCTGGGCTGCTTATGATTTTCTTATGGACCGATACCTGAAAAATGGAGTCATCGCTGGATGTGTCAGGTTATTCGTTCGAAGATTCCAGAATCAGATACAGCATTTGTCTTGGGGTGACAATAAAAGGCTTTGTCGGAAAATGCTTGATATTGCCAGTGATCAGATGTGCGTCTTCGCTTTCACGAGCCTTCATGGTGCTATGTCATAATTAAATATGTACAAAAGTTCCGGAATAAAAATGTACAAATGGTATCATCGTAAAAGCTGATAAAGGAGGCTTTTCGATGATTATCAAATCACCTGTTACAACGAATCTGAAAATTGAGAAACTGGAGGACTTATACAAGTTAAGACCATTTATGGAATCAGCCAATCTGAAAATTAATAAAAGCCAGATTGCCCGAGAACTGGACGTGGACAGAAGAACTGTTGATAAATATATCAATGGATTTCATAAGTCAGAGCATCGGGCATCGAGCAATTGTCTGACCCCTTACAAGGACATCATCCGAGAACTTCTTTCGGATGAAAACGAACAGATCTTTTATTACCGCCGCGTTCTTTGGCAGTATCTGTGCGATAACTATGGCTATCATGGCGCTTACAGCAACTTTTGCTATTACCTTTCCAGGGAACCGGAATTCGCCGCGTACTTTCGTAAAAGACTTCCGGCAAAATCAGAAGCCTATATCCGCTATGAGACACCGGCGGGAAAGCAGGCACAGCTGGACTGGAAGGAATCCTTAAGGCTTTTGACGACAGATCTCGGATGGGTTGAGGTGAACATCTTCGTCCTGATCCTATCCTTCTCCAGATACCGCGTTTACCGGATGGTACCGACAAAGTCACAGGATGTACTTTTCTTCTGCCTGGATGACGCGTTTACGGTGTTTGGCGGTGTGCCGGAAGAGATTGTGACGGATAACATGAAAACGGTCATGGATCAGCCAAGGACAAGAGGATCGAAAGGAAAAATAAATATTCGCTTCCAGCAGTTCGCCGATGATTATGGATTCCGAGTCCAGCCATGTATTGCCGCCACGCCAAAGACAAAAGGAAAAGTGGAATCGCCGATGCGGATTCTCGATGAACTCCGCGCATACAACGGTCGACTGACTTACCTTGGATTCGTGGAACTTCTGGCAAAGATCAACGACAGGGAAAACTCGAAAGTACACCCCGGGACCGGGAAGATTCCGCTGATGTATCTGAAAAAAGAAAGGGATTCCTTCAGCCCGTTACCACAGCAGACCATCCGGAATCCCTATCAGCTGGTCGATCATAAAGTCCGCATAGACAACGCCAGCCTCTTCCGCTATCGCGGAAAACAGTATTCCGTACCGCCGGAATACATTGGAAAAAGCGTTACCCTGCAGGTTTACGATGACTACATCCATGTGTATTGTAACATGAAACTCATCGCACTGCAGCCCTTGTCGGAAAAGAAGATCAACTATCAAGAGGACCATTACCGGGATCTCATCTACAGGACGCATTCGTTTGCAGAAGAAAATATCGCAGCACGGGCAAAGGAAAATCTTAAGGCATTAGGAGCAGTGTATGAATAACAGCAGCATCTACAAACAGACGATACAGAACCTTGGAACACTCCGGCTGAACCAGATGAAACTTCATCTGGAAGAAGTCGCCGGAGATGTGGGAACAAAGAATCTTTCTTTTACGGAGGGACTCTTGAAACTAACGAATTATGAAGTAGACTTCAAGGAACAGTCTGCAGCGCAGAGTACGATTCATGCGGCGGCGTTTCCATTCGTAAAGACACTTTCGGATTTTGACTTCAGCTTCCAGCCTTCCGTGAGCGAAGCCCAGATGCAGGAATTCTGCACTCTTGGATTTATGGAGAAGGCGGAGAATATCGTCTTTCTCGGATCAAGCGGAGTCGGTAAGACCCATCTGGCAACATCCATCGGGATTGCTGCAGCAAAACACCATAACATTACCTATTTCATCAAATGCAGCGATCTTCTGCAGCAACTGAAAAAAGCAAAGCTGGAGAACCGTCTGGAAGCGAGGCTGAAGCATTTCAATCACTACAAACTTTTGATTATTGACGAGATCGGGTACCTTCCGATTGACAAGGAGGATTCCAACCTGTTTTTCCAATTGATCGATATGCGTTATGAGAAGAAAAGTACGATCCTGACGACGAATATCAATTTCGGAGATTGGGACAGCATTTTTTATGATGCAGTCGTTGCAGATGCAATCCTGAACCGTGTTCTACATCATTCCCATGTCATATCGATCACAGGAAAATCCTATCGGTTGAAGGACTTTGAACAGGAGGAACCATCACCGTAAACTGTACATTTTTATTTAGGATTTTTTGTACATTTTTACTTGACAGTTAACACATGGTGACTTCGTAGAATACGCAATCCTTCGGATCGGGGAGTTCAACGTCAAGATGTTCTTCTGAAACATCGATGGCGCGTGCTTTCATTTCATCAAGAATATCCGTTACGATCAGTTCTGTCAGATGAAACTTGGGGCGGAGAAGGACGGTTTTGTATTCGTTTAGAATTTCCTGATTCACGAGAGGAATGATGACATCGTTAAAAGTAAGATCAATGATATTTCCCGGAACGGAATTCCACTTAAGAACAGCAGAAACTAATACATTGGTGTCGATTACCGCATAGTATTTCACGATAGGACACCTCACTTCCTGGCGTCAGCGATTTCGGCATTGATTTCGTCTAATGACATGTCAGATATGCCATTCTCTTCCGCAATGCGGCTGGCACGTTTCATTGCTTCGATACCTCTGTTCGATGATGACTGATTAATGGTCATGCTGAAAGGAATGCCCTTTGCGGACACTAGTCTCGACACACACATTCTGAGGTAGGATGGCATGTCTAGTCCGAGCTGCTGGAGAATACTGACAGCTTCCATTCTTTCTGTTTCGTCAGCACGAAATTGAATAAGTGTATTTGCCATATTAAACACCTCCTTCTGAAGTTGAATATAACACAAATGAATGCAGATGAAAACAAATGATTTTAAATTAGCAATTAGCAATATACTGGATCAGTTTCTGCTGATAGAGGTAGTGTGATGATGTGAAGACGGAGGCATTGGCCGCGTGATGTGAAATGGAGCTATGCCCAATAGGGGCTGCTAAAAACCAAAATAATTTTTGAAGGCGAAAACCTCTGAACCCCTTGAAAACACTGGAGGTAAACCGCTCAATATAGTCTGTTTGACGACGATATGCAATTCTGAATGCAGTTTACAGAGCTCAGCGGTCGCTGTTCCGTTTTTGAGCGGCCGCTTTCCGATGCAAAAC
>NZ_JBKEIS010000010.1:0-77862 GCF_046365365.1 Oribacterium sp. P9
ACAACAAAAAGGTAGCGTTTTAATTCTGCTCAAAATCAATACCGCTGAAGGAGTTTCTTAACGAAGCTCTGTTAAAGCGCGCCTTCTTTAAAGATTTTTCGCTGGTATTCAATTTTTCGCCACCTTTGTTATATCATCCTTCTGGTAACCAATCTTAAGTTGACCTTGGGTTGACTACATTGGGGTCTGACCCCATAAACTTCAGTTTAGATTCTGTTTAGAAAAATTTAATAGGGTCAGACCCCATTAACTAAAAAACGGCACCGCAACAGGGATAAACCTGTCGTGGTGCCGTTTTTCAATTCATCATTTTATAAGGCGAGCAACGCATCTTAAGAATTTCGTAATGGGGTCAGACCTCTTTTTAGATTTCGCAAAATCTGCGTTTTAGCCTTCCTGGACATTCAAAATCAATAATTATTATTACTTTCTATTGACCAAATCAGGCTTATGCAGTATAACATTAATAGGAATAGTTCTTAATAAAAAATAGTAACAAAGCATAGTTAGATACCCATACAGGGTTAAACAGAAAATGGAGGTAATGTCTATGTCAGCCATCAATATGAATAAAGCTCAGTTTGAACAGTCCATGCATGAAGAGAAGCCGGTCTTAGTTGACTACTGGGCACCGTGGTGTGTCTACTGCCGCAGGATCGCGCCGGCCTATGAGAAAATCGCGGAAGAGTACGGTGATCAGCTTGTCATCGGAAAGGTAAATATCGATGAGGAGTCGCAGCTTGCAGAAGCGGAGAAGATCGAAGTGATTCCGACGCTGGTTTTATATCGCGGCGGAAAGGCGGTCGATTCGATCGTTGCGCCGGATTCGAAGGCTGCGATCGAGCGCTTCATCCAGACCGCTATGGAAAGAGCGTGATCGCATCAGTGATGTCGCCACAGGTGGCCACTTCATCCAGGACGCTATGGAAAGAGCGTGATCGCGTCAGTGATGTCACCTTAGGTGGCTACTTCATCCAGGACGCCATAGAAAGATAGAAGCGCAGGTAACGTGAACGAAAGTGAGCAGGAGGGAAGTTCTATGAATCCGAATCATGTATACGATATGATCATCGTGGGCGGCGGTCCGGGTGGCTATACATCCGCACTCTATGCCGCCAGAGCCGGTCTCGACACGGTGGTGCTGGAAAAGCTGTCCGCAGGTGGACAGATGGCCCTGTCTCAGCAGATCGATAATTATCCTGGTTTCGAGGATGGCATCGACGGCTTCACGCTGGGCGAGAAAATGCAGCAGCAGGCGGAGAAATTCGGTGCCGTTACAGAGTACGCGGAAGTCTCGAAGCTGGAGTTAAGCGAAACGCCGAAGCGAGTGGTAACCAGCTCCGGCACCTATCTCGGAAAGACGGTCGTGATTGCGACCGGCGCGACACCCCGGGTGCTCGGAATCCCCGAGGAGCAGGCCCTGGTCGGCCGTGGCGTCGCTTACTGTGCGGCCTGTGATGGGATGTTCTACCGAGGAAAAACCGTGGTCGTCGTAGGCGGTGGAAACTCCGCCGTCGCCGACGCACTCCTTCTCAGCCGTATCGCGCAGAAGGTCATACTCGTTCATCGCAGAGACAGCTTACGTGCAGAGAAAATCTATCATGACCAGCTCATGCATACGGCCAATGTTGAGTTCCGGTGGAACAGCACCGTCACGGAACTGCTTCATGACGAGCACTTGACCGGCGTCCGCCTGAAGGATACCGTCACGGGCGAAGAGTCAACACTCGCCTGCGACGGCCTGTTTGTCAGCGTCGGTAGAAAGCCCGCCACCGAACTCGTCGACGGACAGCTCACGCTCGACGATCACGGCTATATCGCAGCCGGTGAAAGCACGGAAACCAGCATCCCAGGCGTGTATGCCGTCGGCGACGTCCGGACGAAAGCCCTTCGCCAGATCGTCACCGCGGTGGCCGACGGTGCCGTCGCCGTACACATGGCGGAAGAGTATATCGCGAGAAACGCAAAGTAATACACTATAAAAAGAATGTCACAAAGACGGAGGAATACATAATGCTGGACGTAGGAATGAACGCACCGGATTTCGAGTTACCTGATCAGAATGGAACGATGCACAGATTATCAGATTATGCTGGTAAAAAAGTAATTTTATATTTTTATCCGAAGGATAATACCCCTGGTTGCACGAAGCAGGCATGTGGTTTTTCTGAGAGATATCCTCAGTTTACGGAGAAAGGCGCTGTCATCCTGGGCGTCAGTAAGGATTCTGTAGCTTCGCACAAGAAATTCGAAGAAAAATATGGCTTAGCGTTTACACTATTAGCGGATCCGGAGCGCAAGGTAATCGAGGCATACGATGTTTGGAAGGAAAAGAAAAACTATGGCAAGGTCTCTATGGGCGTCGTACGAACCACATATTTGATTGATGAAAATGGCGTCATCATAAAAGCCAACGATAAAGTCAAGGCTGCTGATGACCCAGAAAAAATGCTTCAGGAATTAAGCTGATGATAATTATACTGTCTCCTGCAAAAAAGATGATTTCAAATGATGACTGCATAGAAGCGGAAGGATTACCAGAATTTCTCGACCATACAGCTGAGATACTCAACTGGATGAAGCATACATCCAAAGAGGAACTGAAAGACATCTGGAAATGTAACGACCAAATCGCAGACGAAAACTTTCACCGACTGGAGTGTATGGATCTTCATCACAGGTTGACGCCGGCGGTCATCGCCTATGATGGCATCGCATACCAGTATATGGCACCATCGGTTTTTGAAGACCATCAGCTGGAGTATATACAGCATCATCTAAGAATACTGTCCGCCTTTTATGGTGTTTTAAAGCCGATGGATGGCGTGACACCATACCGCCTTGAAATGCAGGCCAGGGTCGGAATCGGCGGTACGAAAAACCTGTATGATTACTGGGGAGATACGCTGTATCTCTCCGTGATCGATGACAGCAGAACCATCATAAATCTGGCATCAAAAGAATACTCGAAATCTATCGAAAAATATCTGACACAACAAGATCGGTACATCACGATTACCTTCTGCGAGCGTTCCGGCGATAAAATGGTCACGAAAGGCACCTATGCCAAGATGGCACGCGGTGAAATGGTCCGCTTCATGGCGGAAAATGGCATCGAGAATCCGGAAGACATCAAAAAGTTTGACCGACTTGGCTATATATTCAGAGCTGACTTATCAAGCGATACCGACTATGTTTTCGAACGAAAAATCGCCTCTAGTCTGGCAAACTGAGGCGATTATTTTATCAAATCAGTATGCGGACTAAGTTTCGTTCGTCGTCAGTCCGTAGTGCGTGATATCGTTCCAGTGTCTTCGCAGGACAATGTCGGCGGTAAGGTCGGTGTTGTTGTAGGCGATAGACCATTGCGTGTTGCTCGTGATATCTTCGGGATCTGGCTCCTGCGAGGCTGCAATCAGAGCCGCCCATACGGTATCGTCCGTATAATTTCCGCTTTGCTGTTCAAATACATCTAATACGGCATCATAACGTTCTCTGCCGTGACCATAAATACCGTTTTTCTGATTCGGCAGCACCTTTTCTTTGTATAAGCCGTAAAAGTTTGTTATGGCGTTTATCGGCGTTGCGACAAACTCACGCGCTTTGCTCTCGCAGTCGTATTCGATCACTCTGCCGTCGCCTGTGGCATCGGTGATATAGAAATGATAATCCCTGCCGCTCGAAGCAAACATATCGTATTGCCTGAGAAGCTCAACCGCCTCCTCCGTGCTTGCCGCCCGATCCAGCACCAGGCGGATTGCAAGCGTGGTCGCGATGACGGGCTTCCCCGTATCCTGATGTACAGGCTCACTGTCAAGCGTCAGGACAGCGATGGATACGCCCTTTTCATTTATTCCGTCGAGGCAGATGAACGGAGCAGTCAGGGTTGCGAGCCTTTTTTGCATGCTTTCGTCAGGGGCATTTGCCGATATATTATCGAGTGCCGCGCAGGCGACCGATTTATACCCGCCCTTTGGAGTGCAATAAACAAGCATGCCCGAGCTGTCATTCTTGAAATCGTAGTTGCGCCCCATATGGACATCGCCGTCGGTGTCAGTCAGCGTAAACGCCGTGCAGCCGAAGTCGGGAACCTTGATACTCACGGGGAGCATCGGAAGCGCCTCGTTCAGAATGGCATCGATCATCGTCTGATTATCGGTAATGCCGTAATTAATGACGTCGTCAAGGCTGTAATTGTATTTTACATCCATTCGGTAAAGGTTGTACCCATCGTCATAACTGGTCAGCTTCTCTATGCTGCCAGCTGTTTGAAAACGGGTAAAATACACGCCCGTAAACACAAGCACGCCAGCGAGTAAAACGGCAAGAACCGCACCCAATGAGATCAATGTGATTTTAAGCGGCTTTTTCATCATATTCTTTCCTTTCCGCCGTCTCCGGCAGGGCGTTCACATCCAATCGCTGTAGATAGATGCGCTCACAGTTCCATAAAAAGTATACCATATCCTAAAGGAAGTTTACGGCTTGAACCCTCGTTTTAAAACATTTTTTGCGAAGCGGCATCAGGTCAGAGATAATTTTTTCTTTATAATATGAGAATTTCGTTCCGTGTAGCATGTACAGGAGTGGTTCTGAAATCTGGTGAATGTGTAATCCAACAGCATAGGGCTTCGGCTCTATGCTGTCCTGTGTCTTTTTCGTTTTGACACAAGAGAAAAAGCGTGTTAAGATGAAACTACAAAAGGTGCTACCGATAGACGGTTAGTCCGCATACTAATTTGATAAAATAATCGCCTCAGTTTAGCAGACTAGGGGGCGATTATTTTTTGTGTGATTTATGACCTAGTGTATAGCCAAGCTCAAAGCAGGTTAAGCCGAAGCTTAATACAGCAATGAGACTTTCAATGGTTAACATTGGCACCCCTCCTTTACAAAAGATTTTGTCTATGTAATCAGAGGGTCACAGTCCCTCTGTCGAAGGACTAACCGCCTACCGTATATGATAGCACCTTCTATTATACTACCATAAAGCAAACACATGTTCAAGT
This sequence comes from Oribacterium sp. P9, assembly GCF_046365365.1. Classification (NCBI taxonomy): domain Bacteria; kingdom Bacillati; phylum Bacillota; class Clostridia; order Lachnospirales; family Lachnospiraceae; genus Oribacterium; species Oribacterium sp. P9. The sequence continues at coordinate 5,010 of NZ_JBKEIS010000010.1, forward strand.
TATGGGATATAAAACAACCATATAAAAAATGCATAAAATAATCTTAATAGGGTCATACCCTATAAACCAGCGTCAGGTGCTATCATGAGCATAACGAAAAAATAGAATGTAAGGAGTCTAGTACAATGAAGAAAAAAGTATTGATCATTTCCTCGAGTCCGCGTCAGGGCGGCAATTCTGAAACGCTTGCGGCGTCCTTTGCGAGAGGCGCGCAGGAGGCCGGGCACCTGGTAGAGACAGTGTATCTGCGGGAAAAGCAGATTGGTTTCTGCAATGGCTGCTTTGCCTGCCTCAAGCTCGGTCGCTGCGTGATCAATGATGATGCCGTGGACATCGTCGCCAGAATGCACGATGCCGATGTGCTGGTGTTTGCTACCCCTGTCTACTATTACTGTGTAAGCGGTCAGCTGAAGACCATACTGGACCGCGCCAATCCGCTGTATGATACCGATTATACATTCAGAAAAGCCTACCTGCTCGCAACTGCAGCAGAGGACGCAGCGGAGACCTTCGAGGGCACCGAGAAGGCTGTCCAGGGCTGGGTCGACTGCTTCCCACGCTGCACACTGGCCGGCACGGTGTTCGCTGGCGGCGTAAACGAAGTCGGCGATATCGCCGGTCGCCCAGCATTGGATCAGGCGTACCAGATGGGCAGTGATATCTGACGCCTGGTCGTTCCCGCCGTGTAACTTGAACATGAGTTGTTCTAAAATCTGATACATTTGATCACACAGCATAGAGCTTTGGCTCTATGCTGTTATCGGCGATTTGACTGCTAATTCCAGAGAAGAATTGCCGGAATATGTAGAACGTAGTTATCACGAAGCTTAAAGTACAACGTCCCTGAGAAATAATTAAGGATGATTAAAAATATGATGAAAGTATTATTCGTTTGCCACGGCAACATCTGTCGCAGTGTTTCTGCGCAGTACATTTTTCAGGATCTGGTGAACCGGCGGGGGCTGGCATCGGAGTTTGTGATCGATTCAGCGGCGACGTCGACGGAGGAGATCGGGAATACGATTTATCCGCCGATGAAGGCGGCGCTGGAGCGGAGGGGTGTGCCGGTCGGTACGCATCGGGCGCGGCAGCTGAAGCGCTCGGATTACGAGGCGTATGATCTTCTGATCGGGATGGATGAGGAGAATATGTTCTATATGAAGCGCATCCTCGGGGAGGATCCGGAGGGGAAGATTCATTATCTTATGGAGTACTCCGGTCGCCCGGACGAGATCATCGACGATCCGTGGTACACGCGGAAGTTCGATGCGTGCGCAGCGCAGATAGCAGAGGGGTGTGACGGACTGCTGGCGAAGACATTGGCCTGATGCTAGATGATGTGTAAGACAGAAGAACTGGTTGTGGCATTTTGTCCTAGAAAGTAATTTGTGCAATTTTTGCACGAGTTGCCGATAACGAAAAAACGACGAACAACAGAAGCCTGCCAGAATCACTCCAGCAGGCTGATACTTATGACAGTTTACGGAGTTGACAGAAATAAACTTAGAACTTATTCTAATGTCCGAAAATGACATTGCTGAATTTAAGAAAAATGTACAGTGTGCATTTTAAAAAGGATTTGAAGATGTGTTTGGTAAATGTGAAGAAACGATTCTTCCAGAAAAGGACATAGACCAATCCTTAAATGGTAAAGCGGTAATTGAACAGAGTTTGAAGAGAAAAAACGTATGAATCAAATTGTTTCGTTGTTTATGTTTAGTCGTGGTGATTATGAGAAAGTAAAACAGGATGTATGGGAAGAAAACTGGAAAGCCATGCGGCTGTATTCTGTTGTGGCGCTTGTTGCCTTTGGAGTCATAACGCTGGTGAGTGTGTTTTCTCTGAGTATCGGAAAATATGAATGGGTGTATCTGGTCTATACGTTCCTTTCTTTGGTCTATTTTTGCATTTCTCGTTGTCAAATTAGAAGCTTCTTGGGGAAAAAACTGGTTGTATACAGCTTTTTTGCCGCGCTGCTGCTGTTCGGCATTATTACGGGAACGCTGATTGCACCGGAGGAGCTCACTGTTAACTACATTGTGTTCATACTGGCAGCGCCGCTGCTGTTTACCGCCAGAACGGCGGTCATGAACGGGCTGATTCTGAGCAGTATGCTGCTCTATATCGGACTTGCTTTCTTTGCGCAGCACACCCCAATTCTATCCAAAAACCTAGTGAATGTTATTCTGTACGGGGTGCTGAGTATGCTTCTGACTGCCACGATGATGCGAAGCAAGCTCCAGAAAATCCTGTACCATAAGGAAAAGGAAATGTTGGAAGTCAGCAAGCGCGAATCGCAGGAACGAATCCTGAATTACGAGAGATTCCTCACGGACATGGTTCGGTATGCCGCTTCAGAAGAAAATCCGGACAAAGTACTGAATCAACTGGTGGAGTATATCGGACAGCGTATGACCGCCGATCGAGCGTACATCTTTGAACAGAATGACCGCGGAACGTTTGACAACACCTACGAGTGGTGCAAAGCGGGCGTATCCAAAGAAAAAGATAACTTGCAGGATGTGCCGTATGAAGGCATCATTGAAGCGTGGTTTGCACAATATCAAGAATCCAACAATGTCATCATCCATGACATTGAAGAATGCAAAAAAACAAGCGAAGCCATCTATGAACGGCTGAAACCTCAGGGTGTCAATACCCTTGTGACAGGGCCAATCAAAATCAACGGCAAGATGGTCGGATTCTACGGTGTGGATAATTCTCCCGAAGAGAAATTGCATGAGATCTCGAATCTGATAGATATGATCGAGTTTATGATCTCTTTTATGATAAGACTGCGCGATAATGCAGATGCACTGGAGCACAGTGCATTATATGACCAGCTCACAGATTGTAAAAACAGAAAAGCTCTGGATTGGGCGTACACAGAAAAGCTGGAGAAGTACTTTCCCCTGGCGATTGTCATGTGCGACATAAATGGCCTAAAGGAAATAAATGACCAAAAGGGACATGACGCCGGTGATAAATTCATTGTGCAGACCGCACAGACGCTGAAATCTGTGTTCGGAAAGCGTCATGTGTATCGGTTTGGCGGAGATGAGTTCATTGCGGTTCTGCCAAACATCACATATCCGGCGTTTCAGAAACTACTGGAAACGGCAAAAAGACAACTGGGTGCTACCGCGTCCCTCGGTACGACGATAAGCGGTACAAAGGACACGGATTTTGAGTCGCTTCTGAAAGCCGCAGATGCGGAAATGTATGAAAACAAGAAGCAATACTACATCGTGACAGGAAAAGATCGGAGAAAGCACAGCTTGTGAGAGGGAAAGTCTTGTTTTGATGCTTTATCGCCTTGGTTCACATTCTGAGCTGTTTAAGAGAAATACGTACAAATTGGAAGTTGTGGGAATAAAAAATATGGAATTAAGACTATTGCGATATTTTCTGACGGTGGCAAAAGAACAGAGCTTTACAAAAGCAGCAGAACAATTGCATATTACCCAGCCAACGCTATCCAGACAAATGGCGGCATTTGAAGAGGAGCTTGGAGTAATATTATTTATTCGAAGCGGGAAGAAAATTTCGCTTACTGAAGAGGGGATTTTATTAAAAAGGCGTGCCAATATAAGCATTAGACATAATAAAAATATCAGGTATAAAATAGATGTATAAGAGAGATTCAAATCTTATACATCTATTTTTATACGAAAAATTCGCAAAGAAAGGGGATTTTTATTATGAGTAAAAATTTAGTCGCATTTTTCAGTGCAAGCGGGACAACAAAAAAAGTAGCAGCAATGATTGCAGAGGAAGCAAAAGCGGATTTATTTGAGATTGAGCCAAAAGTTCCATATACAAAGGCGGATCTTGACTGGATGAATAAAAAATCCCGCAGCAGTGTGGAAATGAGTGATAAGAAATACAGACCGGAGATTATAAAGAAAAAGATGGATATGAGTTCTTATGACGAGATCCTTCTGGGATTCCCAATCTGGCGCTTTGCAGCAGGTGCGATTTTCAGCCAGTCTCCCGTTGAAAGACTGATTTCTTCTCCATCAATTATGGCTTTGCCGTTACCTGAAAGAATTCCATAGATTTCTTCATTTTCTTTATGAGAATGAACGAATGGGACACTTGCTCCTGCAGGTAGTTCGTTTAAACTGATTTCTGCACCAGTTAAAGACAGCTTTTCATGCAGCTCAATTCGATTTTCCTTTCCAATCGTTGTTTTTGTGTAATTTGCCATAATAATACCTCCATAGTGAATTTGTAGTTTCTGTTTGCCAGGTATTAGTATGGTGTGAGACACATACAAAAACAAGTACGCACCTTTTTATAACTGCACACTTAAAATTGAATGTGTTACAATAGACGCGGAGGTAAGAATTATGCGAACAAAAGAAGAATTACCAGAATGCCCAGTTGCAACAGCAGTATCTCTCATCGGAGGAAAATGGAAACTGCTGATTTTGCGTAACTTGAAAGATCGTCCATGGAGATTCAATGAGCTACAACGAAGTCTAGATGGTATTTCACAAAAGGTTTTGACAGATAGTTTAAGACAAATGATGAGTGATGGACTGGCATATCGCCACGATTACCATGAACAGCCACCGAGAGTTGAATACGGTTTAACAGAACTCGGAACAAAAATGCTTCCAATTATTAATTCACTTGCTGACTTTGGTAACTACTATAAATCAATTATTGAACAGAATTTGGCATAGCTTATGAGGTGACAATTAAAATGACATCTATTCAATACTATGATTCGCCGTTGGGGCGCATACGGATGGAGGCAGATGAGGTCGGTCTGACAGGACTATGGTCTGAAGGCTCAAAATACGATCGGATACCGAATGAATACTTAGAGCAGGAGACGGAGATTCTGTTGGAAGGGAAGCGATGGCTGGATCAATACTTCTGTGGGCAGAAACCGGATTTCCTACCGCCATTACATCCGAAGGGATCCGCGTTCCAGATGACGGTCTGGGATATACTTCTGAAGATTCCATATGGTGAGACGATAAGCTACGGTGAGATCGCACATAAAATAGCTGAGAAGCGAGGGATTTCCAGGATGTCAGCGCAGGCCGTCGGCGGAGCAGTCGGACATAATCCCATCGCGATCATCATTCCATGTCATCGGGTCGTGGGCGCAGATGGCAGCTTGACGGGGTATGCCGGCGGGCTTGATAAAAAAATCAAACTGCTGGAACTGGAGCATACTGCCTCTGTATTGTGAGATGATGAACATTCCATGGTGTGCATGGAATTGACAAGAAGAATCAACAGTACAAATTGGAATTTATGTAGGTGTTTAGAATGAAACAGAAAGTACCTATGATAGGCAACATTGTGAGTCTCATTCTGTTGATTGTATTTGTTATTAAGAGCATCGTTGATTATACTCAATACTCAACATCGCTAAACTCTGCGCCTTTTTATTTGTGGGTGTTAGTAAATGCTTTGTTTTTGGTAATTCCTGCAATTATTGTGTTCGTTATTGGTTTCGTTGTAAAGAAGAAACAGTAAACAATTTTCAGCTTGTCTCTGCCACGCTGATGAAAGCGTCTGGAAGTCAAGTGGAAGTTCATCTATTCCTATGGTATATTGAACGAGGTGCTTCTGAATCGAATACGGTGAAATATGGAGCACAGAGCATTTTCTACCCTGTGCTTCTTTTTATAAAGACCTATCGTTAAAAATGCAACCCCCTAGAGAAATTTTGCACCCCCTAGGGTAAAAAACGGGAAGTCTACCTTATAACGATAGAAAATGCGAAAAATGCGCGGTATTCCTGCACCCCCTTGGAGACTACGATTTGACTACTATCGACTTCCGCATTTTGCTCGTTTACGCCCTTTTATGCGGTTTCTGTAAAAGAACGCAGATGTCGAGCAAATGCAGACACTGCGCATAAAGCGCAAAAATACGTCGTTTTAAGGCATAGAAGGAGAAAAATAATGAGACATCGCATACTTTTCGTGTGCCACGGCAACATCTGTCGCAGCGTTTCTGCACAGTACATTTTTCAGGATATGGTGAACCGGCGGGGGCTTGCCGGAGAGTTCGTGATCGATTCGGCGGCGACGTCGACGGAGGAGATCGGGAATGCGATTTATCCGCCGATGAAGGCGGCGCTGGAGCGGAGGGGTGTGACGGACTACTGGCGGAGACATTGGCCTAAGGTGTATGATAGGGGCATACGCTTTCAGAAAGCGCAAATGAATGACTTGAATGGAGGCTAGGTTATGTGGTTTGTTTTCGCGTTACTGTCTGCGGTGTTTGCGGCGCTGACATCGATTCTTGCGAAGATCGGGATCGAAGGTGTGAATTCGAATCTTGCGACGGCGATTCGGACGATGGTAGTTCTCGCGATGGCATGGGGAATGGTGTTTCTGACGCATGCGCAGAGTGGGATCGGATCGATCAGTCGGAAGAGCTGGCTGTTTCTGATTCTGTCCGGACTCGCGACCGGTGCGTCGTGGCTCTGTTACTATCGTGCGCTGCAGGTCGGAGAGGCCTCAAAGGTGGTGCCGATCGATAAGCTGAGCGTGGTCATCACCCTCGTGCTGGCATTTTTGCTGCTGCATGAAGAGGTATCCGTGAAGGATGTTGTAGGCTGTGTACTGATCGGGGCAGGTACGCTGATGATGGTACTATGAGATAACTTGGAATTTATCAAAAAATGAGGAATAGTTGAAATGGAGGCGCTATAATAACATGAAGATTGAAGGGAACCAGAAAGAACTGGATGCAATGGTAGAATTTCATAAGGGAAACCGTGTCGAGGGGCTGAGACTGCAAGAAGAATTTGCAGCGGAATTTCGTAAGGAGTATAGAGACAAAGATCACTGTCCTTGCCCGAAAGCCTGTCGTTACCACGGAAACTGTAAGGAATGTGTAGCAATCCACAGAGCCCATCAGGAACATGTTCCAAATTGTATGCGACCATTGATTAATAAAAAGTTGAAATTGATGTCAGAATTGACAGAGCATACCCTGGCAAATGAAATAGAAGCTCCACATGAGATTTTAAGAAAATAGGCAAGTCAGATTCCAGCTTGTCTCTGCAATGCTGATGAAACACGCTGATGAAAGCAGATATGATCGAAAAGGCGATGGGGATAATAGACATAGATCGCGGAGGGATGTGACGGACTGCTGGCGGAGACATCAGCATAAAAGCCTTGAGCTCAGATGGTAAAATCAAGAGAAAAAAGCTGATACCATGTTATAATAAATGCAGGTAGGAATTCAGACTTTGCAGAACAGGAGGCAGCATATGAAGAAACTGGTGATTGCAGCGGGCGGAATCGTGATCGTCATCGTAGCAGCTTTCTTCCTGTACCGTCATTTTGTTATAAACAGCATTACGGATGGACCATTCATGGAAAATATAACCCCGGATGAAAGCGAGGCGGAGCATGAGTCAGCAAGAGAACCAGAGGCAGCGTCAGCACAGAAGCCAGCGCCAGCGTCAGCGCGGGAGCCGAAGCAGGCGATGACGCTGGCGCTTTCGAAAACAGCAGCTCTGGTGGAGCTTTCCTGGCATCAGAGTGCGATGAATCATGACGAGTGTTTCGATTTCTGTTTGAAGACCACGGAGGAGAATCCGGATCAGCCGTATCTTTACTGCTCCTATACAGATCCAGAGACGCGTGAGCGCTTCGAGCTCGGAGATGAGATGTTCATCTACAAGCTGGAGCGCTGCCCGCGTATCCCTCATGAGCGCTGGCAGGAGCTGGCGAACTATCTGCGAAAAGCAGAACTCGCTCCATATCAGTCACCGAACCCGGAGCTTCTCGACGGCACCGACAGTAAGCTGGAGCTCACCTGGTCTGCAGACGGACAGCAGCTCACGGAAAGCTTCGATGGCAGATCTGCCGACGGCCTCCTCGAACTGCTGCAGGACATCACGAAAGGGGTCTGACCCCATTAAATATTTCTAAACAAAATCTAAAATTCAAGTTTATGGGGTCAGACCCCCTTACAAAATTCTTAAGAAAAGAAGTGCGGAGATCCGTTTCCGGCACTTCTTTTTCGTATCTTAAAAATCTGTAAAACGAGGTGAAATTTCTTAAGAAACTATGGTGAAACTGTAAGATGTGCGATATTGATATCAAGAATTTTATTCTGTAATATGGATGATAGAAGAAGATATTTTTATCTATCATGTTCGCAATTGCAGGTTCGATGCGAAGCCGACACGCAGCAGGCCCTCTCGCTTACTTATGCCGACTGCCTTTGCACTCTATGATGAAAGGAGCATCCTATGAAGCACCGTACATTTAAACTTTTCGCTTCGGCTGTTGTTTTCGCGGCATTGACCTCATTCACCGCACTGGCAGCTACGGCGATCAACTCCGTGAATTTCACCTTTACGATCGACGGCGACACGAACATCGCGGATGGCTACAACGAACCGACGATCGACATTAGCTCCCAGTATGGCTATGAGGTGTACGACTGCACCGTATCCGCCAGCGACACTTCCCTCGCTTCAGGTAAGAACCCGGTGAGCTATACATTGACCCTCACCGCAGACCGGGGCTACTACTTCCCGAACGCGAACAGCATCCAGGTGACCGGAAACGGCATCACGGAAATCACGAAGAAAACGACGAGCGACTGGGACGACAGTGAACTGACCATCAAGTTCAAGGCCTATCCATATGTCCGTCTCGCGGCACCGTCCTTCGAAACAGATTTTGACAGTGTGAAGGGCAGCAAATCGAAGACCCAGTCCAGCGGGCGGGACACCTCTGTAAGCATTAACAAAAACGGCGCTTCGAAGATCGAGTTCGTGGTGAGCTACGTCGATCAGGACGGCGAGTACCGGACGAAGGGCGGCAGCGTCACCGGCTCCACAATCCAGGTCGGCAGCTACAACAAGCAGTACACCGGCAGTAACAAGTATAAGCAGTCCGCCTATATCCGCGGCATCGCGATCCGGGCGGCGGATGCGAAGAGCTCGAACCCGCACCTCGCGCCGAGTAAATGGGTTTACATCTCCAGCGGCATCACCGGTATCGACACCGACGAGTACTTCACCGACTATGCGACCTGGTACGATGTACTCGCACGCAGCGGCGGCTCCGGCAGCACCACCTCCCCGTCGACCGGTGGAAGCGTAGGCAGCAACGGCTGGCAGGTGATCAACAACTACTGGTACTACTTTAGTAACGGTCGCATGATGACCGGCTGGGTTTACGACGGCAGCAACTGGTACTACTGCAATCCGCAGAGCGGCGCGATGATGGCAGGCTGGATCCAGGATCCGACGGGGCACTGGTTCCTTCTGAATCAGGCACATGACGGCAGCTACGGACGCCTCCTGTCCGGCTGGCAGCAGGATGGCGGTCGCTGGTTCTACCTGAATCCGAACCACGACGGTACCTTCGGCGCCCTTCAGACGGGCTGGCTCAATGTAAACGGCCAGTGGTACTATCTCAATCCGAATCATGATGGCAGCTATGGGGCCGTGATGACCGGATGGCTGAACCTGAACGGTGCGTACTACTACCTCGACCCGAACAGCGGTAACCCGCGCGGTGTGATGACGACCGGCACGAAGTACATCGACGGACGCGTCCGCGTCTTCGGATCGAACGGCGTACTGATCCGTTGAGATCAACATAGAACGGTTTATAAGAAAAGAGGGATGCGTCGCATCCCTCTTTTTTTCTTCGTCATGGGGTCTGACCCCATTAAATTTTTATAAACAAAATCTAAAGTTTCAGTTTATGGGGTCAGACCCCATAAACTGCCGGTGGATATAGATTACTCCTGTACCGCTTCCATGTTGGCCGGGAGGATCAGGTTCAGAATGATCGCCACGACGAAGACGACTGCGACGCAGTTCTGCGCGAAGACGGTCTGGATGATATCCGGGAAGATCGCGAAGCGGTCCTGGCACTGGGTGAAGCCGAGTCCGATACTGAGCGACAGGGCCGCGATGACGGTGTTTCGCTGTGAGAAGCCGCACTTACTGATCATCTGAAGGCCGCTGACGACGATGGTGCCGAACATCATGATGGTGCAGCCACCGAGTACGGCATCCGGAAGGGTCGCGAGAAGCGCACCGAACATCGGGAAGATCCCGGCGAGAATCATGATCACAGCGCCGGTCGCGATGGTGAAACGGTTGACGACCTTCGTCATCGCGACGAGTCCGACGTTCTGGCTGAACGAGGTGATCGGCAGGCAGCCGAAGAGCGAGGACAGCGAGCTGATGAAGCCGTCGCAGCAGATGGAGCCGGAGGTTTCCTTTTCCGTCGCATCACAACCAAGGCCAGACGCTGCCAGCGCTGAAGTATCACCGATGGTCTCTGTCGCGGACACCAGGAAGATCAGGATGGTCGGAAAGATCGCATCCGCACGGAACTCCATATGGAACGGCATCAGCTGCGGGATCGCGATGATCGAGGTGCCCGCAAGAGAAGAGAAGTCGACCATGCTCTGCGTCCATGCTCTCGACGATGGCGAGCGACTCGAGCTGATATCCGAGGTTACGGATAATCCGTCCGCCCTGCTGGAAGCCCTTCTCAACCGCGATGCCGATGCCCTCGACCGTGCCGCCGGCCTGTGCGACGATGTCCATACGCATGGTGCCGGATGTAGGCATTGCTCAAAACAGCGTTTCGAAAGTTGACAGACTGTGCTATACTTATAAAGGTATAGTCTGCAAAACGGGCAGACGTTTCTACCAGGCGCCAAACAGCTTGACTACCATCACGATAGTCAGCTTTTTTTATGCCATTTCACACGCATGCAGAGCGTCTCGAGGGGGCTTCACGCCTCCGTAAAGAAGTGATGAATCCGAACGAAACCGCTCGCAAACAGCAGCGATACGTCTCGCGTCCGTAACGAAGCGCAGGCGGTAGTCTGAAAACCGGCATATATGAATGATTTTTATTTTTGGAGGTAATCCTATGAGTATGTATGATGTCTTAATTATCGGTGCGGGCCCGGGTGGTATTTTCACTGCCTACGAGCTGATCGAGCGCCGTCCTGATCTGAAGATCGCGATTTTCGAGCACGGTCACGAGCTCAGCCGTCGTAAGTGCCCGATCGATGGTGAAAAGATCAAATCCTGTATTCACTGTAACTGCTGCTCGATCATGAGCGGTTTCGGTGGTGCCGGTGCTTTCTCGGATGGAAAGTACAACATCACGAACGATTTCGGCGGCACGCTCTACGAGTATATCGGAAAGAAAACTGCCATCGAGCTGATGGAGTATGTCGACAAGATCAACCTCAAGTTCGGCGGCGAGGGTACGAAGCTCTACTCGACAGCCGGCACGAAGTTTAAGAAGACCTGCATGCAGCATGGTCTCCATCTCCTCGATGCCTCCGTACGTCATCTCGGCACCGACATCAACTATGTCGTGCTCGAGCATCTCTACGATCACCTGAAGGATAAGGTCGATTTCTACTTCGACTGCTGCATCGACACCGTCGAGAAGACCGAAGAGGGCTATAAGATCTACAGTGGTGAGCGCTCCTTCGAAGGAAAGAAGTGCGTGATTTCAGCTGGTCGAAGCGGCAGTAAGTGGATGGAGAAGGTCTGTGCGGACCTCGAGATCCCGACGAACTCGAACCGTGTGGACCTCGGCGTACGTGTCGAGCTGCCGGCCGAGATCTTCTCAGACCTCACCGACGAGCTCTACGAGAGTAAGATCGTCTACCGTACCGAGAAGTACGAGGATAACGTCCGTACCTTCTGTATGAATCCGAAGGGTGCCGTGGTCAATGAAAACACCAACGGGATCGTCACCGTAAACGGCCATAGCTATGAGGATCCCGCGAAGCAAACGAAGAATACGAACTTCGCCCTGCTCGTGGCGAAGCACTTCTCCGAGCCATTCAAGGATTCGAACGAATATGGTGAGAGTATCGCGCGTCTCAGCAACATGCTCGGCGGCGGTGTGATCGTGCAGCGCTTCGGCGATCTTATCCGTGGTAAGCGCAGTACCGAGCAGCGTATCCGGGAATCCTTCACGGTTCCGACGCTGAATGCTGCTGCCGGTGACCTGAGCCTCGTGCTTCCGAAGCGTATCCTCGACGGCATCATCGAGATGATCTACGCCCTCGATAAGGTCGCACCAGGTACTGCAAATGACGACACCCTGCTTTATGGTGTCGAGGTCAAGTTCTACAACATGGAGGTCGAGGTCGACGAGAACCTCATGACCCGTCACGACGGACTCTACGTCATCGGGGACGGCAGTGGTATCACCCACTCCCTGTCGCACGCCTCCGCCAGTGGCGTATATGTCGCACGTCAGCTGACGAAATAAAGAGAGCACCGGACCGGCAACTGTAGTTCTTTGCTGCAGTTGCCGGTCTTTTTACGCAACCATCTCGAATATAACAGTTCAGGCAGGGGTCCTTGCCTGAACTGCTGTGTTTAAGCTATAGAAGACAGAAGTAAATTTCATGCAAAGCCTTGTTTATAACTTCTCTTTATGTTAATGTTTGACTTTAGTGCTTTAAATTAAAGGGAGACATGTGATTATGAATCAGCATAAAAAGAGAAGCTCGTTCTCCGGCAAGATCGGTTTCGTTCTGTCGGCAGCAGGCGCTTCGGTAGGACTTGGTAATATCTGGCGATTCCCATACCTCGCGGCGAAGTATGGTGGAGGTATCTTCCTGATCGTCTACATTTTTCTCGCGATGACCTTCGGTTATACGATGATCATCGCTGAGACCGCACTCGGTCGTATGACGAAGAAGAGCCCGGTCGGTGCGTATGACAGCTTCGGAAAGTCGAAGTGGCTTTCCCTCGGTGGCTGGATCAATGCGATCATTCCGATCCTCATCGTGCCATATTACTCTGTCATCGGCGGCTGGGTCATCAAGTACCTCGCCGAGTACCTCGGCGGGCAGACACAGCTCGTCGCGCAGGACGGTTATTTCGGCGAGTTTATTTCCAACGGGCTTTCACCGGAAATCTGCTTCATCGTCTTTTCCGTCGTCGTCATCGCCATCATCTATGCCGGTGTACAGAACGGAATCGAACGTGTTTCGAAGCTTATGATGCCGATTCTCGTCGTGCTGTCCGTGATCATCGCCGTCTATTCCGTGACGAGACCAGGTGCCTTCGAGGGCGTGAAGTACTTCCTCGTACCAAATGTGAAGAACTTCTCCTGGATGACCGTCGTAACCGCGATGGGCCAGATGTTCTACTCCCTGTCGATCGCCATGGGTATCCTTGTCACCTTCGGCTCCTACATGCGGAAGGAAACCGAAATCGAAGCGGCGACCGAGCAGGTTGAGATCTTCGATACCGCGATCGCCATCATGGCGGGTCTCATGATCATCCCGGCGGTCTTTGCCTTCAGCGGCGGAGATGCCGCGACCCTTCAGGCGGGTCCGTCTCTCATGTTCATCACGATCCCGAAGGTCTTCGCAAGTATGGGCTTCGGAACCCTGACCGGTGTGATGTTCTTCGTGCTGGTGCTCTTCGCGGCCCTCACCAGCTCCATCGCGCTGACCGAGAGTGCGGTTTCGACCTTCGAGGATGAGTTCAAGTGGAGCCGTAAGAAGTCGACGACCATCATCGGCCTCATCATCGTATCCCTCGGCACCCTGTCCGCCCTCGGCTACGGTCCACTCGCAGAGGTCACCATCATCGGCATGCAGTTCCTGGATTTCTTCGATTTCCTCACGAACACCGTCATGATGCCGATCGCCGCGATCGCCACCTGCCTGCTCGTCTCAAGAGTGATCGGTGTAGAGAAGATCGAAGCGGAGGTCACCGCAGACGGTGCACCGTTCAAGCGGAAGAAGATCTTCGCTTTCATGATCCGCTTCCTCTGCCCGGTCTTCGCCGCCATCATCCTGATCAGCTCGATCGCAAACGCCTTCGGCTGGATCTCGATGTAAGATTTTACCTCGTAACGATTAAAAAGCTGACGCTTCTGCGCCAGCTTTTTTTGTTCACGGATCCGATTCCGGCCACCTGTCTGAACTCTAATAAACCTCCATCTGATTTGGTATAAAATTCACAAATTTCTTGTATTAGGCTTTATTTTTTAGTAGAATACTAACTAATGAATACTTCGTATGCACAGGAGGGAAAGACTTATGAAGGTATATGACACCGGAAACATACGTAACGTTGTTCTTTTGGGACATGGCGGCGCAGGTAAGACGACCGTAGCAGAGGCTCTGGCCTATGTCACCGGCACCACCACCCGGATGGGAAGCGTCCCTGAGGGCAACACAGTTTCGGATTACGACAAGGAAGAAATCAAGAGAAAGTTTTCGATTTCCGCAACCACCGTTCCGATCGAGTATAAGGGTGAGCACGGAGATCTCAAGATCAATATACTGGACACTCCGGGTTATTTTGATTTCGTGGGCGAGGTGGAGGAAGCGATTTCTGTAGCGGATGCTGCCATCATCGTGGTGAACTGTAAGGCTGGCATCGAGCCGGGCACACTGAGAGCATGGGACATCTGTGAGAAGTTCCGCATCCCACGTCTTTTCTTCGTGACGAACATGGATGACGATCACGCATCCTTCCGTCAGCTGGTACTGAATCTGGAGAAGCAGTTCGGACGTTCCGTCGCACCGTTCCAGATCCCGATCCGCGAAAATGAGAAGTTTGTCGGCCTCGTAAATGTCGTAAAGATGGAGGGCCGTAAGTTCACGAAGCCGAACGAGTATGAGCCTTGTGAGATCCCAGAGTACGTTAAGAAGAACCTCGGTATCGCAAGAAATGCTCTTCTGGAGGCCGTTGCAGAGACCTCCGACGAGTTCATGGAGAAGTATTTCGGTGGTGAGGAGTTCACCGTCGAGGAGATCCAGACCGCACTTCGTCAGAACGTGAAGACCTGCAGCATGGTTCCGGTGCTCATGGGCTCCGGCGTAAACGTACAGGGCTTCAATGTCCTTCTTCAGGTCATCGACAAGTACTTCCCGGCACCGGACGAGTTCGAAACCGTCGGCGTCGATGTATCGAACGGCGAGCGTTTCACCGCGAAGTATAATTCTGATGTAACCCTGACTGCGAAGGTATGGAAGACTATCGTGGATCCGTTCCTCGGAAAGTACTCCCTCATGAAGGTCTGCACGGGTACCCTGAAGCCGAACACTGAGGTCTATAACGTAAATAAGGAAACCACCGAGAAGATCGGTAAGATCTACGTTCTCCGCGGTAAGGAATCCATCGAGGTTCCGGAGCTTAGGTCCGGTGATATCGGTGCCGTTGCGAAGCTCAGCGTCACGGCGACCGGTGATACAATGGCAGTTCGTAATGCGCCGATCATGTACCACGGCCCGCAGTTCTCGACCCCCTATACCTTTAAGGCATACGCTGCCGAGAATAAGACCGAGGAAGATAAGCTCGCGACCGCTCTCGCCCGCATGATGGAAGAGGATAAGACCCTCAAGACCGTTTCCGATCCGGAGAACCGTCAGTCCCTCATCTATGGTATCGGCGACCAGCAGCTCGACGTCGTGGCTTCTGAGATCAAGGAGCGCTACAACGTAACCCTCGTCCTGTCGAAGCCTCGTTTCGCATATCGTGAGACCATCAAGAAGAGCGCGAAGATACAGGGCAGATATAAGAAGCAGTCCGGCGGACACGGCCAGTTCGGTGATGTCATCATGCAGTTCGAGCCGTCCGGTGATCTCGATCATCCATACGTATTCGAGGAGAAGGTATTCGGCGGATCCGTTCCGAAGAACTACTTCCCGGCGGTTGAGAAGGGCGTACAGGAGGGCTGTGAGAAGGGTCCTCTGGCCGGATATCCGGTAGTCGGTGTGAAGGCGATCCTCCTCGATGGTTCCTACCATCCGGTTGATTCCTCCGATATGGCGTTCAAGACGGCCTCGAACATGGCGTTTAAGGATGCCTTCATGAAGTGTCAGCCGATCCTTCTCGAGCCGATCGCGTCCATCAAGGTCACGGTTCCGGATGCCAATACCGGCGATATCATGGGTGATATGACGAAGCGCCGCGGCAGAGTCCTCGGTATGGAGTCGATCGGCCATGGCAAGCAGGTCATCCAGGCGGAGGTTCCGATGTCCAATCTGTACGGCTACGGCACCGACCTTCGTTCCATGACCGGCGGTACCGGCGATTATGAGTACAGCTTCGCTCGCTATGAGCAGGCACCGGGCGACGTTCAGAACCAGATCGTAGAGGAGAACGCAGCACAGGGAAACTAAGCCACTGTCATACGTAGTAAACCATATTCGGGCAATGTCTACATCAGGCATTGCCCGTTTTTTGCCGAATAAACAGGGCACAGCGGGCGGTGATAGACGCTCCTGCAGAAACATTGGCCAAACAACTGCCTGTTTTTTCACGTAAATTTCTGCATTCGAATTGCATTAAAGGCGTCGAAATTTTATACTTTAAGAGCAAAAGTGTCGATTTACTGAATGAAATAAAGAGATTGAGCAGGACAAAACTATGATTTTTGAAGAGATTTTTATGGTGAATGGCACCGCTATCATCATGATGGCGTTTCTGTTGTATTGCCGCCATCGAAACAGAGAGAGCATACATGGGGATGATCGAATCTATGACTGGATGACGCTCATCACGCTGCTGGGGGCCGTGAATGACACCCTCACGTTCCTCGTGGATGGGCAGAGCTTCGTCGGCGCGCGCTTCCTGAACTATCTCACGAACAGCCTTGCGTATATGGGCACGGTCGTTATCGGTTTCCTCTGGTGTCTCTATGTCGACCTGCATATCTATAAGAACCATGCGCGGTATCGGCGGAACCTCCGCTACGTCGCGCTCCCGCTCCTGTTCGAGTTCGGCTGTCTCCTGTATAACCTGTGCGGGAACGGCTTCATGTTTACGATTTCAGCGGACAATATGTACAGCCGCGGCTTCTACTCGATCATCGGTTTTACCTCGGTTTATCTGTATCTGCTCTACAGCATTTACCTCGTATATCACTCGAGGGAAGTAGGCATAAACCTCGATTTCTTCCCGATTTTCTACTTCATAGGACCTTGCGTGCTCGGTATCGTCATTCAGTTCCTGTGCTATGGCATCACGAGCTCCTGGATTTCGGTCGCCATTTCGCTTACCTTCGTGCAGATGCAGGTGTACTCCGAGAATATCTCGACGGACTCGCTGTCGGGACTCTATAACCGACGTTACCTCGACCGTGTGCTCGCAAATAAGGAAAGACTATCGCGTTTATCCGTCTTCGGGATCATGATGGATGTCAATGACTTCAAGCAGATCAACGACCACTACGGTCACAGCATGGGGGACCAGGCGATCCGCGTGATGGGCAATATCCTCTCGAAGGCTCTTCCGGACGGGGGAATTCCGATCCGCTATGCTGGTGATGAGTTCGTGGCGCTGCTGATCTGCGAGGACTCGAACGAGGTCTTCGCGACCATGACGGAAATCAACCGTCGCCTCGATGTCTTCAACCGCTCCGGTGCGGAGCCGTTTAAGATCAGCGTCTCGATGGGTTATGCGAAGCTCGACCCGAGTGACACCGAAACCTTCCTCCGCGAGATGGACGAGCGGATGTATGAGGAGAAGCGACGCTATCATCAGCTGATACATGCGTGATTACGTGATTTCATGCTTTCAGAGCCCCGGAGGGCCTGCCTGAACCTTAAATGCAATTCTTGCAAAATGACTGTGTTCATATTAGAATAAAATGATGTTTTGATGTTAAATTCGAGATGTTTGCATCCAGAGTCTGAGCGATAGCGATGAATAGCAGCACGAAATTCCGGATACGGCAGTTCTCGAACAAAAAGGAGTATTATGGTCAGAATAGCAATCGACTGTATGGGTGGTGATCAAGCGCCTTCCGCGATCATGGATGGTGCGCTTCGTTCCCTTGCAGCTACGAAAGATACGAAGCTTTTTCTTTTCGGTCCGGAGGGACTTCTGAAGGAGGAGCTTCAGAAGAGTGCGAAGGCAGCCGGGGTGTCGGAGGCGGATCTCGCGGCGCGTGTCGAGATCTGTGATGCGGCGGAGGTGATTTCTCTGCATGAGGCACCGGTGCTTGCAATCCGTCGCAAGAAGGATTCCAGCATCGTGAAGGGTCTTCATTTCGTGAAGGAGGGCCATGCGGATGCCTTCATTTCCGCGGGCTCCAGTGGCGCGATTCTCGCCGGTGGTCAGCTCATCATCGGACGTGCGAAGGGTGTGCCACGTCCACCGTTCGGCGCACTGATTCCGACCAGCAGGGGCGTGACCCTGCTTCTCGACAGTGGTGCCAATGTTGACGCCAAGCCGGAGTGGCTGGTCCAGTACGCGAAGATGGGCTCCATCTATATGAAGGAGGTCTGCGGTATCCAGAACCCGACGGTCGGCCTCGTCAATGTCGGTGCCGAGGAGGAGAAGGGCAATGCCCTCGTGAAGGAGACCATGCCGCTCCTAAAGGAAGTGAAGGACATCAACTTCATCGGTTCCTGCGAGGCACGTGAGATTTCCTTCGGTGCCTGCGACGTCGTCGTATGTGACGCCTTCGTCGGCAACTGTATCCTGAAGATGTATGAGGGCGTCGGTAAGATGCTCCTCGGTGAGATCATGAGTGCCATCAAGTCCACCCCGATCTCACTCATCGGCGGTGCCCTCATTAAGGGCACACTCAAGGGTACGCTGAAGAAATTTGATGCGAAGCAGTATGGCGGTGCACCGATCCTCGGTCTCCGTGGCCTCGTCGTAAAGGTGCACGGTAACACCGACGGTCGCGAAATCACACACGCCATCCAGCAGTGCTACGACTTCGTCCACGCCGACGCGGTGCAGAAGATCGCCGCCAGCATCGAAGCCGAGAACGCCCGTGCGGAAGAAGCCGCGCAGCCGTAAAAGGGGGTCTGACCCCATTAAATTTTTATAAACAAAATCTAAAGTTGAAGTTTATGGGGTCAGACCCCATAAACAGATAGGAGAAACCATGGAATTTGAGAAGCTGAAGCAGATTATCGTGAATGAGGTACCGCGTGTGGATCCTGCGAAGATCACCCCGGAGGCTCGCTTCGTGGATGACCTCGAGATGGACTCCCTCGATGTCGTACAGGTCGTGATGGCCATCGAGGATACCTTCGGTATCCAGGTGCCGGATGACGCCACTGAGCACATGAGCACCGTTCAGGACGCGGTCGACGCCATCCGGGAAGCGGTCAATCAGTAATTCTTAATCAAGCGGACGAAGTCGGAGCACAGTATGCACGGCGCTGAAGATGTTTTGCCTACGGCAAAACTCTGAATGCGTTCGCCACTAGGGCATCACGGGGGACCCCGCGCTTTAGGCGCACCCCCGTGATCAGCCTTAGTTCAAAGTACAGAACCTTCAGCGCTGTTCGTGACTGACATACAGGCAAGCCAATCTGTCAGTCACGGACATCTCTGAAGAACCTGTTCTTTGAATGCGCAAGCTCGTGCATACTGTACCTCCGACTTCTGTGTAATGACGATCCTAAAAGGAGTTTTATGGAACAGAATTTAGATGTATTACAGGAGGCGATCGGTTATCGCTTCCGGGATGTGTCTCTTCTGAAGCATGCGTTGACGCATCCTTCGTATAGTAATGAGAGCGGAGAACCGAAGGAGGCTTCGAATCAGCGTCTGGAGTTTCTCGGGGATGCTGTGCTGGAGCTGGTTTCCAGCGTTTTTCTTTTTAACCGCCGTCCGGTGATTCAGGAGGGTGTCATGACCAAGATTCGTGCCGCACTGGTATGTGAGCCGACGCTCGCAGAGGCAGCCCGAAAGGTGAACCTTGGTGATTACATCATCCTCGGAAAGGGCGAGGCGCGCGAGGGCATCAACCGTCGGGATTCCGTCATTTCCGACGCCTTCGAGTCCGTGATCGGCGCGATGTACCTCGATGGTGGCTTCGCACCGGCGGAGAAGTTCGTGCGTCGTTTCGTGCTCTGCGACATCGAGAACGCAGGGCTCTATCGTGATGCGAAGACGGTGCTTCAGGAGTACGTGTCACAGAATAAAAAGTCCCTCGAGTACCGTGTTATCGAGGAATCCGGTCCATGTCACGACCGCTACTATCGAGTCGAGGCAGTGATTGATGGAGAGGCCTACGGGATCGGCGAGGGCTCCAGTAAAAAGAAGGGCGAGCAGGGCGCAGCGTACCAGACACTCAAGCGCATAAAGGCGGAAACAGGTTATGTATTTAAAATCTATTGAGATTCAGGGCTTCAAGTCCTTTGCGAACAAGACCGTCCTGGATTTCAGTAAGGGCATCACGGGCATCGTCGGCCCGAACGGCTCCGGAAAGTCGAACATCTCCGACGCGGTGCGCTGGGTACTCGGTGAGCAGAAGGTGAAGCAGCTGCGTGGAAGCTCCATGCAGGATGTCATCTTCGCCGGCACACAGCTCCGCCGCCCGCAGAGCTCGGCCTTCGTGGCGATCACCCTCGATAATTCGGACCGCATCCTGAACATCGATTACGATGAAGTCACGGTTTCCCGTCGCCTCTACCGCTCGGGCGAGTCCGAGTACATGCTGAACGGCACCGAGTGTCGTCTGAAGGACATCAACGAGCTTTTCTACGATACCGGTATCGGTAAGGACGGCTACTCCATCATCGGACAGGGGCAGGTCGACAAAATCCTCTCCGGTAAGCCGGAGGAGCGTCGTGACCTCTTCGATGAGGCCGTCGGTATCGTGAAGTTCAAGCGCCGGAAGGCCCTTGCCGAGAAGAAGCTCAGCGACGAGGAAGCGAACCTCACGCGTGTGACGGACATCCTCACCGAGCTCGAGCGCCAGGTCGGCCCGCTGAAGCGCCAGTCCGAGCAGGCCCGCGAGTACCTTTCGATCCGTGACGAGCTCGTAAACGCCGACGCGAACCTTTTCGTACGCGACATGGAGGACACGCTGAAAGGCCTAGACACGGTAAATGCGAGTGCAGACACCGTCGAGCAGGACCTCGCCGCAATCAAGCAGGAGTCCGAGCAGCTGAATGGCAAGTACAACGCGCTCGAGGAGCAGATTCACGCCCTCGATGAGAAGCTTCAGCAGGCGAAGGATACCGTCAGTCAGTCGGATGTCCTGAAAACAAACCTCCAGGGACAGATCGATGTCCTGAACGAGCAGATCAACACCGAAAAGAACAACGCACTGCACTACACGCAGCGAATCAACGCCCTCGGAAAGGACGTGTTCGACCGTATCGCGCAGATCGAGGATAACCGGAGTCTTCTTCGCTGGATCCGTGATCAGATCACCTTCATCCGTGACAACAAGGCGGCGACCGACGAGATGATGGAAAACATCGATCTCGATCTCGAGATGATCGGCTCCACGATGGACGAGACCGAGCTCACCGTGTCGAGCTGCATGGGCCCGGACTTCGAGCTCGAGGAGCGTCCGGTGAAGGAAGCCGAGTCGAGCTCCCCGGTGAAGAACGACCACTTCCTCACGAACATCGAGGACCAGCGGAAGGAGCTCGCCGCGCTCGGTCAGCGCCTCGAGGAGGTCAATGCCATCATCGCGAGTGATACCGCGCTGGTGGATCGGCTCGGCACCGAGAATCAGCAGCTGCGTGAGCGGATCGTCGAGAAGAACCGTGAGCTCGATCGTCTCAAGAACCGCCTCGAGACCCTGCGTAACCTCGCGGAGCGCTATGAGGGCTACGGCAATGCGGTCAAGATGGTCATGGACCAGCGTGACCGTAGACGCGGCATCCTCGGCGTCGTAGCAGACCTCATCGAGGTCCCGGCGAAGTACGAGACGGCGATCGAGACGGCCCTCGGCGGCGCGATTCAGAACGTCGTCACCGAGGACGAAGCTACGGCGAAGGACATGGTCCAGTTCCTGAAGCAGCACCGCTACGGACGTGCCACCTTCCTCCCGCTCAGCAACATTCGCGGACGCCGCGATAACAACTGTGAGCAGGCGTCGCATGAGCGCGGCGCCATCGGACTCGCGTGCGACCTCATTGACCTCGACAAAAAGTACATCAGTCTCGCAGAGTTCCTGCTGGGCCGTGTGCTGGTGGTCGACAACATTGACAATGCACTGCAGATCCAGCGGAAGTACCGGCAGAGCCTCCGTATCGTAACGCTCGAGGGCGAGCAGCTGAATCCGGGCGGTTCGATCTCGGGTGGTGCCTTCCGCAACAGCTCGAATCTGATGGGCCGGAAGCGCGAGCTCGACGAGATCGAGGCGCAGATGCTCGAGGGCGAGAAGCAGGCTGCGGAGCTGCGTGCGAAGCTGAGCGAGGGCGAGAACCGTCGTGCGCTCGCGAAGGCGTCCGTGGAGGCGCATCACGAGGAGATCGAGCAGTTGAAGCTCGATCAGAACACGAAGACGATGGCGATCGCGTCCCAGATCAATGTCGAGTACTCGTCCCTGTCGACCCGTACCGACTTCGTGACGGAGACCCTGCACCGCCTGAACGGCGAGCTCGAGGCCCTCACGACCGAGAAGGGTGAGATGGAGGATGCGCAGCAGAACAGCGACCAGGTGCTCGCAGAGAAGGCGGATCGCATCACCGAGCTCCAGGATCTGATCGTCCATGCAGACAACGTGGCGGCAGAGGCCCAGGCGGAGACAGCGCGGGCCACGGAGGAGAAGGAGAAGCTCGTCGCCGAGCGGAAGTCCTTCTTCGGCCGCAAGGATGAGATCTCGCAGCGACTGCTCGATATGGAGAAAGAGTCGATGCGTGTGCAGAATAAGAAGGAGAAGCTCGACGAAAAGATCGACAAGCTCACGAGCTACATGTTCGACGAGTACGGGCTCACCTTCGATGAAGCGAAGAAGCGCTATTCCGAGGAGTATAAGAATACCTCGGAGGTGCGTTCCCTCGTGTCGAAGCTGAAGAATCAGCTGAAGGCGCTCGGTCCGGTGAATGTCGACGCGATCGAGCAGTATAAGGAGGTCAGCGAGCGTTACGAGTTCCTGAATAATCAGTACCTCGACCTCACGGAGTCCGCGAAGTCGCTCGGGAAGGTCATCGAGGAGCTCGACCAGGGCATGCGGAAGCAGTTCAATGAGAACTTCCAGCGCATCCAGGTGGAGTTTGACAAGACCTTCAAGATCCTCTTCGGTGGCGGACAGGGCCGTCTGGAGCTCGACACTTCGGATCCGGATGTGCTGACGACCTCGATTTCGATCATCGCCGAGCCGCCTGGAAAGAAGCTGCAGAACATGATGCAGCTGTCGGGTGGCGAGAAGGCGCTGACGGCGATCGCGCTGCTCTTTGCGATCCAGTGTCTGAAGCCGTCGCCGTTCTGTCTCCTCGACGAGATCGAGGCGGCACTCGACGACTCGAACGTTTCGCGTTTTGCCGAGTACCTGCATAATCTGAACCAGACGCAGTTTATCGTCATCACGCACCGTCGTGGTACCATGGAGAATGCGGATCGCCTGTTCGGAATCACCATGCAGGAGAAGGGTGTGTCGACGCTCGTGTCGGTGGATCTCGTCGCGGATCAGCTCGACGCGTGATTTAACCAGACGGATTCTGGACCACCCCCAGAGAGCACTCACTCAGTTCAAAGTACAGAACCTTCCGCCTTGTTCGTGCCTGCCATTACAGGCAAGCCTGTATGGCAGGACACGTACAATTCGGAAGAACCTGTTCTTTGAATTCGCAATCAGCCCCATATAACGGCTCGAATTTTCCTGTTGGTTTATAAAACAGCATTTGTTTTGATTTAAATAAATACAAAAGAGACAGTTACTTTCTGTTGTTTGATAAATATATTACGAAAGACTAAAGGAGCTTCTATGGCAAATTTTTTCTCGAGATTAATTAATAATATATTCCAGTCAAATGAGGTCGCGGATGACGCGTTCTATGAGGATCTGGAAGATGCGATGATCATGTCAGATGTGGGTGTGACGACGACGCTGAAGATCATTGATGCGGTGAAGTCGGAGGCGAAGCGTCAGGGTGTGAATACGACGCGTGAGGTGAAGAAGATTCTGAGGGACTATCTGTATGAGCTGATGCGTGTGGATGAGTCCTACTATGATTTCGAGCGGCAGAAGAGTATCATTTCGGTCATCGGTGTCAATGGCGTGGGCAAGACGACGTCGATCGGTAAGATGGCGTACTTCTTCCAGCGTCAGGGAAAGCGGGTGATCCTGGCGGCGGCGGATACCTTCCGTGCGGGTGCGATCGAGCAGCTGAAGGAGTGGGGTAAGAGGATCGATACGGATGTCATCGCGCAGAAGGAGGGTTCTGATCCGGCGGCGGTGGTGTTTGATGCGCTGCAGTCCTTCAAGTCGAAGAACGCGGATCTGCTGATCATCGATACGGCGGGTCGTCTTCATAATAAGAAGAATCTGATGCAGGAGCTGGGAAAGATCAACCGTATCATCGATAAGGAGTTCGCGGAGGGCTTCCGTGAAACCCTGGTCGTACTGGATGCGACGACGGGGCAGAATGCGATGTCACAGGCGGAGATCTTCAAGGATGCCTGCCAGGTGACCGGTATCATCCTCACGAAGATGGATGGCACCGCGAAGGGCGGCATCGCCCTCGCGGTCCAGTCCGAGCTCGGTATTCCGGTGAAGTACATCGGCACCGGCGAAAAGGCCACCGACCTGCGCCGCTTTGATGCTAAGGAGTACGTCGACTCGATCTTCGCGGATTAACAGCTTTAGAACGGGCCACGGGACATTCATATGCTGTCAACAAAAATAGTTGACAGCATATTTTTATGTGCTATACTAGCAAAGGTTTGAGGGTGATTATGGATGAATTTGTAGTGCGCGGCAACCTTTTCGAGCTGTATGGCGGGTTGCTGAATGAAAATCAGCGGAAGGTATATGAGTACCATGTCATGGACGACATGAGCTTCACCGAGATCGGTGAGGAGCTGGGCGTCACACGGCAGGCAGCGCAGGAGCTGTTCCGTCGCGCGGATAAGAAGCTGCAAAGCACAGAGGAAATCCTCGGACTTCAGCATAAGCTGGTGAGCATTCGTGAGAAGGCGGAGCGGATCTTCGATCTAAGCGGAGATGACGCGATTCGAGCCCTCGCGGGTGAGATCATAGATGGCGTCTGAGACTGCGTAAAGGCCAGAAGCATTGGCCGGACGAGGGGCAGACGCAGATGCACAGAGACGTTTGAAAATGCAGGAGAGTATATGGCATTTGAAAATCTGACAGATCGATTAAGTAATGTATTTTCAAATCTCGGTCGGAAGGGAAAGCTTTCCGAGGACGATGTCAATCAGGCGCTCCGCGAGGTGCGTATGGCACTGCTCGAGGCCGATGTCAACTTCAAGCTGGTGAAGGAATTCATCGCGAAGGTGAAGGAAAAGGCCATCGGTGAGGAGGTGCTGAACAGCCTCACACCGGCGCAGACGGTCGTGAAGATCGTCAACGACGAGCTGACCGAGATGATGGGCTCGGAGACCACCGAGATCACACTTCGTCCGGCGAGCGAGATTTCCGTCATCATGATGGTAGGTCTTCAGGGTGCCGGTAAAACCACGACGGCAGCGAAGCTGGCCGGAAAGTTCAAGTCGGCGGGCCGGACGCCTGTCCTCGTCGCCTGCGATATCTACCGTCCGGCGGCGATCGATCAGCTGCGTGTCAATGCTGAGAAGGTGAAGGTTCCGTTCTTCTCCCTGGGCGACAAGATCAGCCCGGTCGAGATCGCGCGGAGAGCCATCGAGGAGGCGAAGGCCCAGCACTACAACGTGGTGATCCTCGATACGGCGGGTCGTCTTCAGATCGACGAGAAGCTCATGGATGAGCTCCAGAACATCAAGAAGGCGGTCGATGTACAGTGGACCGTCCTCACAGTCGACGCGATGACCGGTCAGGAAGCGGTCAATGTTGCCGAGACCTTCACTGAGAAGGTGGGCATCGACGGTGTGATCCTCACGAAGTGTGATGGTGATACCCGTGGTGGTGCGGCGCTTTCCATCAAGGCGATGACCGGGAAGCCGATCCTGTACTTAGGTATGGGCGAGAAGCTCGACGACCTCGAGCAGTTCTATCCGGATCGTATGGCGGGTCGTATCCTCGGCATGGGTGATGTCCTTTCTCTCATCGAGAAGGCACAGAAGAACATCGATGAGGATAAGACGAAGGAGACCATGGGAAAGATCACCCGTGGCAAGTTCGACTACAACGACTTCATGGATCAGATGGAGCAGATGAAGAAGCTCGGCGGCTTCGGCGGTATCATGAAGCTGCTGCCTGGTATGTCGGGGCTCGGTGACATCGATACAGACGATGCTGAGAAGAAGATGAATCAGGTGAAGTCGATCATCCAGTCCATGACACCGAAGGAGAGAGCGAACCCGGATCTCATCAATCCGTCCCGTAAGCGTCGGATCGCGCGCGGTGCGGGTGTCGATATCGCAGAGGTGAACCGCCTTGTAAAGCAGTTCGAGCAGATGCGGAAGATGATGAAGCAGTTCGGCGGTGCGATACGCAGCAAGCATGGCCGCGGCGGTTTCGGAAACCTCGGCGGACTCGGAAATCTCGGCGGCTTGGGCCGTGGCCGGTTTCCGTTCTGATAAAGATTCTTAATAGGAATCGCAGTTTTCGGAATCGGGACGGAATTTCCGTTCGTATAAGCCTTCCGGACAGCGTACGCAGCACGGAAGGCAACCGCACCGTCCCCGGGCGGGTACGTGCACAGAGGCCGATGACATTGGCCTCCCGATAAGTAACAGGATTCAACAGCACTGCTGTTAATCATATATATGTACATTTATTTTTAAAACAGGAGAAAAAGACATGTTAAAGATCAGATTAAGAAGAATGGGACAGATTCACGCACCGTTTTACAGAGTTATCGTAGCAGATTCCAGATCCCCGAGAAACGGCCGTTTCATCGAGGAGATCGGTACCTACAATCCATGCGTAGAGCCGTCTGAGATCAAGATCGACGCTGAGAAGGCGAAGCAGTGGATTGCAAACGGTGCACAGCCGACCGAGTCCGTTGCAAAGCTCCTCAAGAAGGCTGGTATCTGCTGATTATTTAGCCGAGAGGAGACCTCATGAAGGAATTACTCGAAACGATTGCTCGGGCGCTGGTGCAGAATCCGGACGACGTCAAGGTCGTCGAGGAAGATAAGGACGGCGAGATCGTGCTCACCCTCTCTGTAAATGAGCAGGATATGGGAAAGGTCATCGGTCGTTCCGGTCGCATCGCCAAGGCGATTCGCTCAGTGATGTCTGCCGCTGCCAGCAAGGCTGACGTTAAGGTTTCCGTAGACATCCGCTGAGACCATCCGATTACGGATCATAAGGATTTAATATGCAGGAAAAACTGAGAGTTGGTACAGTTGTTACCACCCATGGCCTCAAGGGCGAGGTGAAGGTTTATCCTACGACAGAGGATCCAGACAGATTTTTCGATTTAGATAAAGTCTGGCTGGATCTTTCCGGTTCTATGGAAAACCTGCGCGAGCTCCACGTCGAGCGCGTGCGCTTCTCGAAAAACCTGGCCATCGTAAAATTCGAGGGCATCGACTCGATCGATGATGTCCTCCCGTTCCGCCACGGCGAGCTGTACGTGGATCGCGCCGATGCGATCCCGCTCGAGGAAGGCGAGTATTTCGTCGGCGATCTGATCGGCATCGACGTCCTCGACGATGTGTCCGGCGAGTGCCTCGGCACCGTCAAGGACATCCTCGAGACCGGCGCGAATAATGTGCTGATCGTGGAGAATCAGAAGAAGGACCTCATGATCCCGTATGTACGCGGCCAGTTCGTCACGGACGTACAGCCAGAGCAGGGATTCCTGAAGGTGCATCTGATTCCGGGCATCCTCGATCTCTGATACCTGGACCAGGCTATGCCAATGTTTCCGACGGACAGCAGATGGCTGTCCGCTGCAGAACCGGCTTCATCCATCTATGCGGCTGGTTTTCGGCGGACAGAACACTCCTGTCCGTCGATGATTTCTTATCCCCAGAAAGGCGGACGAATGAAAAACTACTATGTGATGACCCTCTTTCCGGAGATGATCGAAAACGTCGTCCGCGAGAGCATCAGCGGTCGTGCTATCAAGGCAGGACTTATGAATGTCGAGGCCTTCAATATCCGCGACTATACGAAGGACGCGCATAACCACGTCGACGACTATCCGTATGGCGGCGGTGCCGGCATGCTCATGCAGGTGCAGCCGATCGTCGACTGCTATCAGCATATCGTCGATCAGATCGGCCATCGCCCGGCCCGCGTGCTCTTCATGTCGCCGCAGGGACGCACCTTCGATCAGAGGATGGCCGAGGAGCTCGCTGCGGAAGAGGATATCCTGTTCCTCTGCGGACACTATGAGGGCATCGACGAACGCGCCCTCGAGATTCTCGACGTCGAGCATGTCTCGATCGGTGATTACATCCTGACCGGCGGTGAGCTGCCGGCGCTCAGCATGATCGATTCTATCTCGCGTCTCGTGCATGGTGTCCTGAATAAGGATGCCTCGCATGAGATCGAAAGCTTCTCCGACGGCCTCCTCGAGTACCCGCAGTACACGCGCCCGGAGGTCTACGAGGACCGCCGCGTTCCAGCGATTCTCCTCTCCGGAGATCATAAGAAGGTCGATGAGTGGCGCCACCAGATGAGCCTTGAGCGCACGAAGGAACGCCGCCCGGATCTGTATGAGGCGTATGTCGCCTCGCATGCGAAGGAGTTCGCACCGAAGAAGCCGAAGCGCCGCCGGAAACGTACTGAATAGTAGCTGACTACTTCCGGAAAAAGAATTGCCATTTGATTGATTAATGGTAAAATTATTTATATAAGTTGATCAAGAGAAACGGACGGAAGGAGTAAGCGTATGGCTACACAGAACATGGGTATGGATATTCTCACGAGGGTAAATGGAATTCGCGCTGCAAACGGATTGAAACCACTTCGGTACGATACGAATCTGGATGCGCCTGCACTCGTAAGAGCGACCGAAGCTTCTACATTTTTTTCTCACACAAGACCAAACGGAACCGAATGGTACACTGTAAATGAGAACCTTATGTATGGTGAGAATCTGGCGGAGGGCTACCACACTGCAGATGAAGTTGTCAATGCATGGATGGCATCTCCTGAGCATAAGGCCAATATCTTAAAGCCGGATTTTACCACGATGGGCATCGGAATCGCAAATAAGAACGGAAAGAACTACTGGGCTCAGATTTTTGGCATGGCCTGAATGCCAGCATGCCTGCGTGGCGAAGAGCACAGCGTATAAAGTACGGAAAATCCCATGATGGAGCCTCTGTCATGGGATTTTAAATGCGTTCAAAAGACTCGTCCGGAAGGTAAAAACCGCTTGCAATTCCTCCGTATCTATGGTAAATTGTCAAGGTTGTGACTAAGAGAGATATTCCGCTGACGGTTCCATCTGCTTGGAATAGGTGATTCGGCTCGGGCCGAACGAGAAACTCCGTGAATGAATGTCGAATAGTACTAGGAGGTACACAATGTCTAATAACGAGATTATCAAGAACATCGAGCAGGGTCAGCTCAAGGCTGAGGTTCCAGCATTCAACACTGGTGACACCGTTCGCGTTTACAACAAGATCAAAGAGGGTAACCGTGAGAGAACTCAGATCTTCGAGGGTACTGTTCTGAAGATCCAGGGTGGTTCCAACAGAACTACTTTCACCGTTCGTAAGTCTTCCAACGGCGTAGGCGTAGAGAAGACCTGGCCGCTTCACAGCCCGATGGTTGAGAAGGTTGAGGTCGTTAGAAAAGGTAAGGTAAGAAGAGCAAAGCTCACATACCTTAGAGAGCGTACTGGTAAGGCTGCCAAGGTTAAGGCACTGTAATCAGAAGCGATGAATCATTGGGGGCGTTCCGTTTTACGGGATGCCCCTTTTCAATGGTTTTATTTACTGGTAAAATCCCAGTTATGAAATGGTTTATGGGAAGGGGTCTGACCCCATACGGGGTCAGACCCCTTGGCCTCCCGGCAGGTTATGGAGGGCGTTTTCCGGCCTTCGGATGAGTTTGCCAGCCAGGCAGAAGATCCGGTCGGTGACTGGATTATCGTTGCGGGAAAGGGGTCACCCCTGGCTTCCCAATATTGTTATGAGGTGAAGAATGCGAGAGAAGAGTCCGATTCAGAAGTTTGTCGGCACGGTTACGAACGTGATCGTCGTGATCGCGCTTGCGTGGTTTCTGGTGCACAGCTTTCTGACGACCGAGGAGATTTCCGGTCACAGCATGGAGCCGGCGATATCCGCGAGCGATCTCGTGCTGGTCGATCGGCTCACGTATAAGTTCATGAAGCCGAAGCGTATGGATGTCGTCATCTTCCAGCGAAGCGACGCGACACGGAACGTGAAGCGCGTCATCGGACTGCCGGGCGAGACTGTCGTGATCCAGAACGGTCGCATCTACATCGACGGTACCCTGCTGGAGAGTGATCAGATCTCCGACATCTCCCTCGGCGGTATCGCGGAGAAGCCGGTCGAACTGATGGAGGACGAGTATTTCCTGATCGGGGACAATGCAGACTCCTCCGAGGACAGCCGCTTCATCAATGTCGGTAATGTCAAACGCTCACAGATCCTCGGACGCATCTGGTTCCGGCTGTTGCCGTTTAAAAAGATCGGTTTCATCCGATGATGCTGCCCACTGCATCCGCAGCTTAAAGTGCATCTGGTTCCGGCTGCTGCCGTTTAAGAAAATCAGTTTCATCCAATGATGCAAGGTAATGGACATATAAGAAGTATAGAAGACAGGTGAATTATGACGATTCAATGGTATCCAGGCCATATGGCCAAAGCAAAACGAAACATCCGTGAGGACCTGAAGCTGGTCGATCTCGTCATCGAGGTCATCGACGCCCGCTGCCCGGAATCCTCCCGTAATCCGGACGTCGACAGCTTCGCGAAGGATAAGGCCCGCATCCTCCTTATCAATAAGGCGGATCTCGCGGATCGTCGTGAGACGAAGCGCTTCGCAGACTACTTCGCCGCCCGCGGCTACTATACACTCGAAATCGATGCGCGAAACAAGGGCAGCCTGAAGAAGCTGAATCCGCTCATCGATGAGGCGACGAAGGCGCTCGTCGAGAAGAACCTGAAGCGCGGCATCAAGACCCCGGTCATCCGTGCGATGGTTCTCGGTGTGCCGAACGTCGGCAAGTCCACCTTCATCAATTCCTATGTCGGAAAGTCCATGGCGAAGACCGGAAACAAGCCGGGCGTCACCCGTGGTAATCAGTGGATCAATGTCAATAAAAAGCTGCAGCTGCTCGACACCCCGGGTATCACCTGGCCGAAGTTTGAGCGCGAGATCGTCGGCCTGAATCTGGCCCTCATCGGCTCCATCAACGACCAGATCCTGAACATTGACGAGCTCGTATTCTACCTCATCAAATACCTCGTGCGCTATTACCCGGAGGCACTGATCGCGCGCTACGGCAGCTCCCTCGAAGGCCTCGAGGAAGCGATTCAGGTCTTCGACGAGATCGGCCGCCGTCGCGGCTGCATCATGAAGGGTGGAAACATCGACTACACGAAAACCGCGAAGATCATCCTCGACGACTTCCGCAGCGGACGCCTCGGCGCCATCACCCTCGAGCACGTTCCGACCACGGCCAGCCAGGAGACGGCAGAAGCAGACGCAGTGGAAAGCCAAGGGGGTCAGACCCCTTTCCCAACACCATTTCACAACGATACCAGTAACAACCAGAAAGAGGAATTTCATGTCGAGAGAACTGAAGGGCGAGCGTCTGGAGAAGGAGCTCGCGCGTTTAGCAGCGATGCACGAATATGAAAACGCACATGCCGATGTCCGCTTCATCGCCGGCATCGACGAAGCCGGCAGAGGTCCGCTGGCGGGCCCAGTCGTGGCCGCCTGCTGCATCCTCCCGAAGGATGCCGTGATCCTCTATCTCAACGATTCGAAGAAGGTGACCGCACTCCGCCGCGAAGCGCTGCTGCCGGAAATCCAAGAAAAAGCCATCGCCTACGGCATCGGCATCGTGGATGAGAAACGGATTGATGAGATCAACATCCTTCAGGCGGATTATGAAGCGATGCGCATCGCAGTTCAGAAGACGAGCGCGATGCTCCAGGCGAAAGGACTCGCCGACGCACCAGGTCTCCTGCTGAACGACGCCGTCACGATCCCAGGCCTCGAGATCCCACAGGAGTCGATCATCAAGGGCGACGCGAAGTCCGTCTCCATCGCCGCCGCCAGCATCCTCGCGAAAGTGACGAGGGATCAGCTCATGGAGGCGTACGACGCGCAGTATCCGGAGTACGGCTTCGCCCGTAATAAAGGCTACGGCACGAAGAAGCACATCGAAGCCCTGAAACGCCTCGGCCCATGCCCGATCCACCGTCGCTCCTTCATCGGCCATTTCGTCTGACCCCTGTTGCTCACCGATTCCCGAGAGGCCAAGGGGTCTGACCCACGCGTGAATTCTGCGACCCCCTTTCGGCTTTTGGAAGGGGGTCTGACCCCTGAAACTAAAGGAACATCATGTACTTCAAAGAACTCCCCAAAATATTCACCGAGAAAATCGAGGATCCGAAACCTAGTCAGAAGCGCTCCGACGCGCGTCGTGGCAACCACGCAGACGGTGTCCGCGGGGAGGACATGGCCGCAGCATACCTCGAGACGGCGGGCTACCGGATCGTCGCACGAAACTGGCGCTTTCACCGGAACGAGATCGACATCATCGCGATGGACGGCGACACGCTCGTCTTCGTCGAGGTGAAGAAACGCCAGGACAGCGCCCACGGCTACGGTTGCGAGGCCGTAGACCATGCGAAACAGCAGCGGATCCGCCGGGTAGCGGAAGCCTATCTCGCCTGCACGAAGCGCTCACAGGCCGACACGAAGTGCCGCTTCGACGTCGTCTCGATCGACGATGACAAGATACTACTGTTTAAAAACGCATTTTAGTATGCTATACTCATGATAAGTTTGTGCATTTTATGGAGGCAGGCATGTTAGCAAAAGATTGTAAGCGTAAAGTTATCCTGACGGGCGATCGTCCGACCGGAAAACTTCATTTAGGACACTTTGTGGGTTCTCTCCAGCGGAGAGTACAGCTTCAGAACTCTGGTCAGTTCGACGAGATCAACATCCTCGTCGCGGACGATCAGGCTCTGACCGATAACTGGGATAACCCGAAGAAGGTACGTGATAACATCATCGAGGTCACCCTCGATTATCTCTCCGCAGGTATCGACCCGGATAAGTCCTTTATCTGCATTCAGTCCGGCATCCCGGCACTGCACGCACTGACGTTCTACTATATGAACCTCGTAACTACCCAGCGTCTGTCCAGAAACCCGACCGTCAAGTCCGAGATGCTCATGCGTGGCTTTAACGGCAGCGAGTCGGAGGATGACAATGTTGCCGGCCTTCCAGCCGGATTCTTCACCTATCCGGTATCGCAGACCGCCGATATCACAGCGTTCAAGGCGACCACCGTACCAGCCGGTGAGGACCAGATGCCGATGATCGAGCAGGCACGCGAGATCGCACATCGTTTCAACACGATCTACAAGTGCGATGTCCTCGTCGAGCCGGATATCCTGATTCCGGAGAATGCGGCACAGCGTCGTCTCCCGGGTATCGATGGTAAGGCGAAGATGTCGAAGTCGCTCGGCAACGGTATCTTCCTGTCCGATGACGCCGCGACCGTAAAGAAGAAGGTCATGAGCATGTACACGGATCCGACGCATATTAACGTTGCGGATCCTGGTCATGTCGAGGGCAATATGGTCTTCACCTACCTCGACGCCTTCCTGCGTGATGACAGCCAGTTCGCGGACTATCTCCCGGATTATAAGAACCTCGAGGAGATGAAGGAGCACTACCAGCGTGGTGGTCTCGGCGATATGAAGTGCAAGAAGTTCCTTCTCAAGGTCATGGAGGATCTCCTTCAGCCGATTCGTGAGAACCGTGCGAAGTGGGAGACAAACATCAACGACGTCTATGACATCCTGAAGGCCGGTACGGATCATGCGGTGCAGGTAACGAACCAGACCCTCCACGAGTGCCGTGATGCGATGCGCATCAACTACTTCGATGATAAGGACGCGATGGTGAAGAGCTGGGAGTCCTGGCTGAACGAGAGCCATACGAAGAACTGATGGGCACCTGGAAGTCCCGCGGGCTCCGTGGCTCACAGCTGGAGGAGCTCATCAACCGGACGAACGAGGCCTACCTAGAGAAGAAGCTGGCGGTCGTGCAGAAGATTCCGACGCCGATCACACCGATCAACATGAACGAGGACCATACGCAGATCACACTGGCCTACTTCGATCAGAAGTCCACGGTCGACTACATTGGCCTCGTACAGGGCATCCCGGTCTGCTTCGACGCGAAGGAATGCGCCACGAATTTCTGGCCGCTGCAGAATCTGCATCCGCACCAGGTCCGATTCATGCAGGCCTTCGAGGAGCAGGGCGGCATCAGCTTTATCATACTTTCATTTACGACCCGGAAGGAGATGTACTACATTCCCTTCCGGGATATTCAGTATTTCTGGAACCGTATGCAGAACGGCGGTAAGAAATCCTTTAATATTCAGGAGATCGATCTGAACTACCGGATCCGGTCTCACAAAGATATGTTTGTGCATTATCTGGAGCCGCTGCAGCGGGATCTCGACGAGCGGGACCGCGCCGGATCGGCAGAAGAGGATGGTGCAGACATCCCGTGACCCGAACCGCCTGGGTGGATCGTACGGATATCCTCAGGATGGATGCCGGTCGACACGGATCAGTTCGATAGACGATGGAGGAGCGTAGAGCTATGAACATTATTGTGGTTGGCTGTGGTAAGGTGGGATATTCTCTCGCCAGTCAGCTGAACAGGGAGAACCATAACGTAACGATCATCGACAACAACGAGAAGGTTCTTCGACATGCGGTAGATTCACTGGATGTCATGGGTATCAACGGAAACGGCGCGATGCTGGCGATCCAGCAGGAGGCCGGTGTCAAGAATGCAGATGTCCTCATCGCCGCAACCAACTCCGATGAAATCAACATGCTGTGCTGCCTGATCGCAAAGAAGGAAGGTAACTGTAACACCATCGCGCGTATCCGTAACCCGGAGTACAAGGATGAGATCACCTACCTCCGTGATGAGCTGAACCTCGCGATGGTCATCAATCCGGAGATGGCGGCCGCAAAGGAGGTCGAGCGTCTGCTTCGCTTCCCGTCGGTCATGAAGATCGACAGCTTCTCCCGTGGCAAGATCGACCTGATCCGCGTCAAGGTGCCGGAGAACAGCAACATCGTCGGTATCCGCATGTATGACATCCCGCGTATTCTGAAGGTCAACGTCCTGATCTGCTCGATCGAGCGTGGCGATCAGATCATCATCCCGAGTGGTAACGACGCCATCATGAACGGCGATGTCATCAGCTATATCGCGAATGCGGATCAGTCCAACGAATTCGTCAAGCAGCTGGGCGTCGATTATAAGCCGATCCGCAGCTGCATGATCGTCGGTGGCGGCAGGGTCACCTACTACATCGCGAAGTACATGCACGACTCCCATATGAAGTGCAAGCTGAAGGTGATCGATCACGATCGTGACCGCTGCGAGTTCCTTGCCGGCGAGTTCCCTGATGCGACCATCATCAACGGTGACGGTACCGACCAGGATCTTCTGATCCGCGAGGGCATCGAGAAGACCGACGCCTTCTGTTCCCTGACCGGCTTCGACGAGGAGAACATCATGCTGTCTCTCTATGCAGGCAAGCTTTCCAACGCGCGTCTCATCACGAAGATCAACCGTATCGCCTTTGAGAACGTCACCTCTGAGATGAACCTCGGCTCTGTCATCTACCCGAAGCAGATCGTCGCGGATCACATCGTACAGTATGTACGTGCGTTGAAGAACTCTGAAGGTTCGAACGTCGAGACCCTGTATAAAATCGCCGATGGAAGAGCAGAGGCCCTCGAGTTCAAGGTGGGCAATGATCCCGCCCTCTGCAATCATACCTTCGCGGATCTGACATTTAAGAAGAACGTTCTGATCGCGGCCATCGTCCGTGAAAACCAGATCATCACGCCGCGCGGCTCCGACTTCATGCTGCCGGGCGACAGCGTCATCGTGATCACCACGAATACCGGTTTCAACGATCTCAAGGATATTCTCGCATAAGGAGCGTTCGGTAATGAACTTTAGTATGATTATTTACGTGCTCGGATGGGTGCTGAAGCTGGAAGTCGTCATCATGATCCTGCCGATCATCTGTGCACTGATCTATCAGGAATTCTGGGCTGTACAGGCCCTGGCGGTTTCCGCCGTGCTAGCGCTCGTCATCGGTACCCTGGCCACCATAAAGGGGCCGAAGCGTACCGACTATTATGCGCGTGAGGGCTTCGTCATCTGTGCACTGAGCTGGATCGTAATGTCGCTGATCGGCGCATTGCCGTTTTATCTGACCGGCACGATTCCGTCCTACATCGATGCGGTCTTCGAGATCGTATCCGGCTTTACGACGACCGGTGCCTCGATTCTTGCGGAGGTCGAGCACCTTGGCAAGGGACTGCTTTTCTGGCGTTCCTTCAGCCACTGGGTCGGCGGCATGGGCGTTCTCGTCTTGGTTCTGACGATCCTTCCGCTCGGCGGCGGCTACAATATGATGATCATGAAGGCCGAGTCCCCGGGACCGGATGTCAGCAAGATTGTGCCGCGTGTTGCAGATACCGCGAAGGCACTGTATAAGATTTATGCTGCATTGACCCTCTTCTGGATCATCCTTTTCCTCCTGAGCGGCATGAGCATCTATGACTCGATCTGTATCGCCTTCGGCAGCGCCGGCACGGGTGGATTCGCCGTCCGTAACTCCGGTATGGCCGACTACAGCATGCTGAGCCAGTTCCTGATCGCCGTGTCGATGATCATGTTCGGTGTGAACTTCAATGTCTACTACCTGATGCAGAAGCGGAAGTTTCACGATGCGTTCCAGTGTGAGGAAGCGCGTGTCTACCTCGGCATCGTCGCTTTCAGTACCTTTTTCTTCGCGTTCAACATCGTGAAGATGTACGGCGGTGACTTCCTGTATGCACTGCATCACAGCTTCTTCACAGTCGGCGCGATCATCACGACCACCGGTTACGCGACCCTCGATTTCGCGACCTGGCCGCAGGCGAGCCAGATGCTCCTCCTGTTCCTGATGTTTACCGGTGCCTGCGCAGGCTCCACCGGCGGTGGCTTCAAGATTTCCCGACTCATCATCATGGTGAAGGAGATTGGAAAGGAGCTTCTCGTACTGGTACACCCGGAGGCCGTCAAGCACATCCGCCTCGAGCATAAGAGCCTCGAGCACAGCGTCGTGCGTTCCGTCAACTGTTACCTCATCATGTACGTGGTGATCTACATGGTCTCCGTGTTCCTGATCGCATGGGCAGATGATTTCGACTTCACGACGAATTTCTCCGCCGTAGCTGCGACCTTCAACAACATCGGACCGGGCCTCGCAGCCGTAGGTCCAACCTGTAATTTCAGCGCATATTCCGATTTCAGTAAAATCGTCCTGACCTTCGATATGCTCGCCGGAAGACTGGAGATCCTCCCGATGCTGCTTTTATTCCTGCCGAGAACCTGGCGGAAGTCGAACTGATGCTTCGGCATCCAGCTGGGAAACCCGGTGGAAGGCGAAGCAGATTCGTTGGCATGTACGCCATCGACAACATGCTTCATGATACGTTATATTTTGAAAGAAGGATGCATCGCGCATCCTTCTTTTTTTCGAGAGACCACTCATTTATCTTAAGAATTTCGTAATGGGGTCTGACCCCATTAAATTTTTATAAACAGAATCTAAACGGAAGTTCATGGGGTCTGACCCCGTTAAATTTTTATAAACAGAATCTAAAGTTGAAGTATAAGTCAGCCCTTGTAAACTAAAGAGTGGTGATTAAACGGCATGTGTCGAGCAAATTTATGGTGATTCCGTGAATAACGTTTGATTTTAGCACAATATTGCGTTAAACTATGGTTATGCGCAATAATTCGGATTGCGAAGTGTCCGGGTGCTCTGCTTCACGGATGCCCGTGTTCCGGCCCGCTGCCCCTGAATATATAAATATATATATTCTATTTATCATGTCTGTGGTCAAGCATTTATAATATATCCGGTGGATATTTATTTCTTCGCGCGATGCATGAACGCGATCTGCAGATGCAGACATGCACGCACTTATGAATTATACAGAAGGTGTTTCTTATGGCTTTAAAATACTATGAACAGATCGACCGTGACAACACAAAAAAACTTCGTGAACTGCTCGATGAGCTTCCATATTTCTGCACGATGTATTTTCGTGGCATCGAAACGACGACGAGCTCACGTACCCGCATTGCCTATGCACGTGATCTGAAAATATTCTTCCAGTTTCTTATCCATGAAAACCCGCTCTATAAGGACTACTCTCCGCGTGATTTCCAGCTGGAGGACCTTGATCAGCTTAGCGTCACGGATCTCGAGGATTATCTCGAGTACATCAAATACAGAACAGATGTTTTTGAAGATAAACATGGCAATAAAATCGAAAAGGAAGTCATCAACTCGAGAACCTCGATCAAGCGCAAGGTCGCGTCGATCCGAACCTTTTACCGGTATTTATACAGAGACCGTCTGATCAAGACGAATCCGGCGGATCTCCTGCAGATGCCGAAATTAAAGGAAAAAGATATCATTCGTCTCGACGCAAACGAGGTAGCGGACCTTCTCGACGAAGTCGAGAACGGCGAAAAGCTGACCCGTCAGCAGCAGGTCTTCCACGATAAGACGGAGCTTCGGGATGAGGCCATGATGACGCTGATGCTCGGTACCGGCATCCGTGTATCGGAGTGCGTTGGCCTCAATATGAACGACGTCGACTTCAACAACGATGGCATTCACATCCATCGTAAGGGCGGCAAGGAAGTTACCGTCTATTTCGGTGACGAGGTCGAGAATGCACTCCGCCCGTATGTCGAGTGGCGGAAGCACCAGGTCACGGCACCAGGCCATGAGGACGCCCTCTTCCTCTCCCTCCGTATGCAGCGCATGAGTGTCCGCTCCGTCCAGTACATGGTGAAGAAATATGCGAAAACCGTCACACCGACGAAGCATATCACACCACATAAGCTGCGCTCCACCTATGGCACAAACCTCTATAAGGAAACTGGCGATATCTACCTCGTGGCGGATGTACTCGGCCACAACGATGTCAACACCACGAAAAAGCACTACGCCGCCCTCGAGGATGAGCGTCGACGCAGTGCCCGCAACAAGGTCCATCTGCGCTCGGATGACGAGTGAATTTATAAAAATTTAATAGGGTCAGACCCCATTAACTTCCGTTTAGATTTTGTTTAGAAAAATTTAATAGGGTCAGACCCCATTAACTTCCGTTTAGATTTTGTTTAGAAAAATTTAATGGGGTCAGACCCCATTAACTGGCGCGCGGCAACAAAAAGTGGCAGGCTCCGTGATGGAGTCTGCCACTTTTAAAAATCATATTCACTTCATGCCGAGTCGCACGAGGCCGATGACCTTTCCGAGGATCTGGCAGTCCGGAACGATGATCGGATCCATGCTGTCGTTTTCCGGCTGGAGACGGATGTGGTCCTTTTCCTTATAGAAGCGCTTCACGGTCGCACTGTCGTCGACCAGCGCGACGATGATCTCGCCGTTCTCGCAGGTGTTCTGCTGCTCCACGATCACACGGTCACCGCTGAGGATACCACAGTTGATCATGGAATCACCCTTCACGGTGAGCATGAAGACCTTCTTATTCGGCAGCATATCGACCGGCATCGGATAGTAATCCGTGATGTTCTCCTCCGCAAGCAGCGGTAGACCGGCAGCTACCGTACCGACCAGCGGAATCTCTGCGATCTCCCGCTCAGAAGAGGTCACTGTCGCACTCGCGGCACGCTCCGCGAAGGAATCACGCATCGTATCCTGACGGAACTCCTTCTCCGTGATCATCAGCGCACGAGGATGCGCCGGGTCCTTCTTGATGAGGCCCATCGTCTCGAGGTCGTTAATATACGTAAATACACTGGATGTAGACTTGAGTCCGACGGCCGCGCAGATATCACGCACGGATGGCGGGTAGTTCCGCTCCAGCACACACTGCTTGATATAGTCAAACACGGCCTGCTGCTTCGGCGTCATATGATTCGGATCTGGCTGCTTCTTATGTCTGCCCATGGTATACTCCTTTTCATTCTATGTTGTTTCCATAATACCACGAACAGGCGTTCATTGCAAGACAAACATAAACATCTGTACTTAGAAATGACGACTGGATGTAACTGTTCAGGCAGGAGCCCAGGATCCTTGCCTTTGACTTCGCTATAGACCGTCTTTTCGTGTGGCGCCATCAGAGAATCGGCATGATGACATTGACCCAGAACCAGCTGATCGGCATCACGAGGACCATCGCCGGAATCATATCTGCGGTCGGGAACATCTTCACCTTGATCATGCGGAAGCCGGTCGCAAGGAGCAGGATGCCGCCGCAGGCCTTGAAGTCACCGATCATCGCCGGGGTCGTCAGCGGATAGATCACGCCTGCGAGTACGTACAGCAGCATGAAAATCACGAACTGCGGAAGCGCGATGAAGGACACGACCGGACCGAGGAGACAGGCGAAGATCATCGCCGTAAAGATATCGAGGATGGACTTCGCGATGAGGATCGTCTGATCGCCGGTCATGCCGGCCACGATCGACCCATAGATGCCGGTGCCGCTCGCACAGAACAGCACGATGATCGTGATCAGTGTCGCACGGAACTCCTCCTCACTGATCGCGGACTCCTTTTTCGGCAGGACCTTCGAAACCAAGCCCTCCATCACGGCGCATCCCTTCGCGATGAGCGCACCGAAATGAATCGCGAGACCGATCGCCGTGCCGACCACCACGGAGAAGATGACCGCCGGCATATTTTCCATGAGCACGATGCTGCTGATGCCCATCGTCATGGCACAGACGCCGAAGATCATATTCAGATTTTCCTTGAAATCGAGGCTCAGCTTATGGCCGACCAGCGTGCCGACGAGTCCTCCGATCGCAACCGATAGTACATTGATGATGATTCCTGTAGGCAAGGTCACAGCTCCTCCACTGATACGATCTTCTTTCCATCCGACCAGATGCGCTCGAGGTCGTAGAAGAGACGCTGCTCCTTATCGAAGATGTGCACGATGATATCGTTGTAGTCGAGGAGGATCCAGCCGCTGTTGGTCACACCCTCACGGCGGCGAAGCTCGTAGCCGTGCTGTGCCATCTTATCCTCGACCTCGTCGCAGAGTGCATCCACCTGACGGATATTGTCCGCGGTCGCGATCACGAAATAATCCGCGATGACCGACACGCCGCCGATGTCCATGATGGAGATGTCCTTGCCCTGCTTCTCCTCGAGTGCAGCGTAGACTACCTTTACCATATCCTTTGAATTACTCATTTCGTTCTCCTTTTTCTAAGGTTTTCTATGTCTGTTTAATGCCGGCGGCTGCTCGTGTACCGCTCCGGCTTGCGAAGGCCCGCCACTGTAGGAAGCCTCAGGCTGTCAGTACATCAATCCGAAACCGTCAGGCCTCTCTCCTGCATCCGTGTGCGGTAGTACTGATAGGTATCGTACGAATCCTTACAGATGTAGCCGCCGGATGCCTCGAGGTAGTGGATCGTATCGTGATTGATCTCATAGACCGCTCGCTCGAGGTCAGTAAATGCGAGCTGCCGGATCTCCGGGAGCCGTGCCGCCTTATCCCGCCGCGCCTCGATGTAGTCTGCCGTAAACACGATGGCCTCCAGAAGGCTCATATCCGGCTTTCCAAGCGTGTGGAAGTAAATGGCGGACAGAATCTCCGGATCCTCGATCCCGAAGCAGGTACGGGCGTACGTGGCGCCGTAGACGCTGTGAATCACCTGCGGTGCCCGCAGCATATCCTCCGTCAGCGCCACGCCGTCCTGCGCGCACGCCTTCAGGAGCTCCTCGTTCGAAAACTGCTTCGCACAGTCATGCACGAGCCCCGCAAGCTCCGCCTGATGGAGATCCACGCCATAGCGCATCGCGAGGCAGATACAGGTGAAACTCACACTCAGCGAATGCTCATAGCGCGACGGCTTCAGCATCGTCTGCAGCTTCGCACGGATCTTCAGGATGTTCTCCAGATCGGTCTGTCCGTTTTCAGTACCCATATGATTTCCCATAATGCTCCTTTCTTAGCCGCTGCCCCGGAGGGCCGGCAATGGAGGCCATACGGAGAGACCGTGTGAAATCAAGCCGGGTCCCCTTAGCGGCACTTGGTGTTATCTCTCCTTGGAACCCTCTAGCAACGCTGAGTTTTCATCAAGAAAACTCAGCGATTGCAGAGGGCCTAGTGCCGCTTAGGGTCCCCGGCTTAGAGTTCACCGGTCTCGGAGTACTGTGCCTCCATTGCCGGCCCCTCCGGGCAGCGCTCTGCACTGAACTTCAGCGATACAGCTGATGCGCCTCGATGTACGCCGCGACGGCCGCCGGCACGAGCGCGGTGATGTCCTCGCCGCGCGCCGCCCGCGCACGGATCTCCGTACTCGAGAT
Organism: Oribacterium sp. P9; assembly: GCF_046365365.1. Taxonomy (NCBI): domain Bacteria; kingdom Bacillati; phylum Bacillota; class Clostridia; order Lachnospirales; family Lachnospiraceae; genus Oribacterium; species Oribacterium sp. P9. Next base: position 47,424 of record NZ_JBKEIS010000010.1, read on the forward strand.
ATCCATCTCCTCGAACGGAAGCACCGCGACATCCGCGCCATAGCACTCCTCGAGATAACGCACCTGAGCCCCGAAACTCCGCGGCCGGTCCGCATACTCCCGCTCTGCCGCCACCAGCGTTGCAAGACGCAGGATCGTCTCCGGCGCATGCCAGCGCTCGAGCTGGTAGAGGGAGTCCGAGCCGACGATGAAGTAGAAGTGTACGTCCGGATACCGCGCATGCAGTATGGTCAATGTCTCTGACGTGTAGGTTTCACCGCTCCGTTCCATCTCGAGCCGCGACAGGCGGAAGCCCGGATGACCCTCGATGGCGAGCGCCGTCATCGCCGCACGATCGGCGGCCGGACTTACCTTCCGGCTGTGCTTCAGGTACGGATCCCCGGCCGGCATAAACCAGACCTCATCGAGCGAGAGCTGAGCCTTCGCACACTCCGCAAGCGCGATATGCGCGTGATGGATCGGGTCGAAGGTCCCGCCCATGATCCCCACGCGTTTCCTGTTCTCCTTCTCCATCGCCTGCCTCACTTTCTATCCGCACCTGGACTGAAATCCAGCTGCACCGCATAAACCATCTGTGCAGTCTGTCCCGTCGTACGCACCCGCGTCCGCAGATGCATCCTCACGGCGATCACTCGCCGTCAAACACGTTATCGAACTCCTCGTCGTCTTCCTCGACGAAACGAAGACTGAAACCGCCAGATCTCGCTGCATTCTTCGCATCCGCGATCTCCTGCTTGTGACCGGGACGCTTCGTACCCTTCGTCTGCTTCTCGAGCTCTGCCTTCGAGGTCTCGTACTTCCGCTTCTTGAAATCCGGATTCGGCTTATACAGCACGATCTTCCGACCGATCACCTGTACCACCTCGGACTGTGTACGTCCCGCAAGTGTATACGCGATCTCATTCGCATCATCATCGCAGTTCTTCAGAATATTGATCTTGATGAGCTCGTTCTTCACGATGTTCTCACGAACCGCATCGATAAACTCCGGTGTCAGGCTGTTCTTACCGATGGAAAGCACCGGCTCGATGGTCATAGCTGCGCCCTTCAGCTGAGAACGCATCTTACTGTCTCTGATATATTTCTTCATTTTATTCTCCTGTGTTCAACGATTTCACCTTCCCATGCCCCGGATCAGACTCCTCGACCGCTGCGTCCGGTGAAACCGTACATCTCTGTTCCCGCTTAGTTCTCTGTGTCATCCTCGTCGCTGAGCTCGAGGGCCTCTGCGTAGTCGTCCTCGTTACCCTCGTTGTAGCCAATACCTTCGTCCTCGACCTCGTCACCCTTCTCCGCATGTCGCTTCGGGAAGGCCAGATCGATGGCCGACTGGAGGTCGCCCTCCTCATACGCATCGGTATCATAGAACTCGAAGGTATGACCATAGATCTTGATGGTATCGCCCTCCTGGATGCCCATCTTCTTCAGCTTCCGGATGATGCCCTGATCCACCAGGAACTGCTGGAAGAACTCGAAGCCCTTCTCTGCCTGCAGGTTCGTATAGCCGAGCATCTTCTCGATCTTCGGACCCTCGACGGAGTAGGTATCCGCATTCAGCTTCTTGAACTCGATGGCGAGCTGCTCCTTATGACCGAGCGTCTCGAGATCGACCTCGCTCTCATAGACCTCCGTCTTCTCCGCACCCGCTGCCTCGACATAGGTCCAGGCGGCCTCGAGCAGATCGCGAAGACCAGTATTCGTCGCTGCAGAAATTGCAAAGACCTTCACGCCCTGTGGCTCGTAGATCTCCTTGATGCGCGTGAGTGCACAGTCCGTCCCCTGCTCATCGATGATGAGATCCGTCTTATTGCATGCGATGATCATCGGCTTCTGGAGAATCCGCGGATCATACTTCGCGATCTCATCATTGATCGTCCGAATATCCTCGACCGGATCTCTGCCCTCCGAGCCGGAAGCATCGACCACGTGGATCAGCACCTTACAACGCTCGATATGACGCAGGAACTCGTGACCGAGGCCGACCCCCTCCGAGGCACCCTCGATGAGACCCGGAATGTCCGCCATGACGAAGCTGCGGTCGCCCTTCAGGCCGACCACACCGAGATGCGGCGTCAGCGTCGTGAAGTGATAGTTCGCGATCTCCGGACGCGCATTACTGCACATCGAAAGAATCGTCGACTTACCCACGTTCGGAAGACCGACGAGACCGACATCCGCGATCACACGAAGCTCCATCTGTACCCAGAGCTCACGGGAATCCTGACCCGGCTGCGCGAACTTCGGTGCCTGCATGGCCGGTGTCGCGAAATGCATATTACCGAGACCGCCCTTACCGCCCTTCAGCAGAACCATACGCTGGTTCTCGCCGGACATATCCGCGATGATCTTCTTTGTCTCGAAATCACGAATGATCGTTCCCTCCGGAACACGGATCACCAGATCCTTACCATTCTTACCATGCATACGCTTTCCGCCGCCTTCTTCACCCGGCGTCGCGATATACTTCTGACGATTACGGAAATCCTCGAGCGTATTCAGACCCTTATCCACCTCGACGATGATATCACCGCCCTTACCGCCATCACCGCCATCCGGACCACCCGCCGGCACGTACAGCTCACGACGGAACGACACATGACCATTTCCGCCCTTACCACTCTTGATGAAAACCTTTGCAATATCTGCAAACATAGAATCTTTCTCCTTTCCCGACTGTATCCTAGCGCCAGCTACAGAAGCCGTCGCTAACAACCGGAGAGCCATTAATATAACAGATACATTATATACTATGTATTCACAAAACAGAAGCCGAAGCATGGCGGGCACTAGCTTGCGCATTCAAAGAACAGGTTCTGCTTTATGGTACGTGTTCTGGCATACAGCTTGCTGCTATGACAGACGCGAACCATAAAGCAGGTTCTGTACTTTGAACTAAGTGAGCAGTGCCCACCATGTTCGGCTTCGTACGGAACATAATATAGGTAGCAAAAACCCTGTACTGAAGATTCAGTACAGGGTTTGATTCTTGTAGAAGCGCTCAGTAAATTACTCAGCATCCACTGGCATAACGGAAACCTGCTTCTTGTCTCTGCCGAGGCGGCCGAACTTAACGACGCCATCAACCTTTGCAAAAAGAGTGTAGTCATTGCCGAGACCTACATTAAGACCCGGGTGAATTCTTGTTCCGTTCTGCTTGTAAAGAACATTGCCAGCCTTTACGAACTGACCATCTGCTCTCTTCTGTCCAAGTCTCTTGGACTCCGAATCTCTACCATTCTTGGTAGAGCCCATACCTTTATGATGAGCCATGATTATCCTCCAAAAAACAAACTGATTAGCCGATAGAATCGATCTTTACTTCTGTAAAGAGCTGTCTGTGACCATTCTTCTTATGGTATCCAGACTTTCTCTTGTACTTGTAAACGATCACCTTCTTGGCCTTGCCATTCTTAGTTACAGTGGCAGATACCTTAGCACCATCAACGACCGGTGTACCGATCTTCATAGCGCCATCATTAAGAACAAGCACCTGATCGAAAGTAACCTTGTCGCCTTCCTTTACATCAAGCTTCTCAACTCTAATGATATCGCCTTCGCTTACCTTGTACTGCTTTCCACCTGTAAGGATTACTGCATACATTACGAGGGTCCTCCTTTTTATCATTACTCGCTGGCTTCGGTGGTGTTTTCACACACTTCTACCTCGCCACGCGGCATACTCATATAAATTACTCTTCCATACTCGATTTGTCAATAAGTTTTGCAAAATTTATTTCACAGGATTCGACCCTCCGTAACAGTTCAGACGACAGGGAGGGGACCCGGAGGGCCCCATCATCTGAACGGTTACGACCTCCGGGCCTTATTCGATCAGTTTCCGATAGTACGGATAGTTCGCCGTCACCTCACTCACCGACACGTTATTCGCGCCGGAGTTCTCATGGATAACGATCATGTTTCCGTTGCCGGCCCAATGCAGGAACATCACGACATGCGAGTCCGCGCCGACACGAACGATGATATCGCCCGGCTGCAGCTCCGATCGCCGGATCTTCTGTCCCTCACCGATGAGCGTCGCCGTACTGCTCGCACCATTCAACCGGTTCCCGATCGCCGACCAGTAGACCCACTGTACCCAGCCGGAGCAGTCGAGCCCCCGCAGCACACGTCCCTTATAGTCCGCCTCGATGACACGACCGAAGCCGTTCTTCTCATAGCTCGCCGCACTCGCCTTTCCGCCCCAGTAATACGGGATCTTGCCGACCGATGAAAGCGCAAATTTGATAACCGCCTTCCGCGCCTCTGAAATATCGTCCGGCAGCGAGGACAGGTACTTCGAGATCTCCTCCTCTGTCAGCGGCTGCTTCGGATTGATGGTCGAGATCGAGAGACCATAGGTCTTGAACCAGTCCTGCGAAATCAGCTTCTGCACATAGCCCATCTGCTCCTCGGTCCAGCCATTCCAGCCATTCCGCGCGAGCGCTGCATCGAGGCTCTTCGTCGCCTCGTTTTCGTCCTGATCATCCGCCGAGAGCGCCACCGTGCGGAGGCCCTTCGCATCCTCGAAGCCGTAGATCGTCACCTTCACATAGAGGTCCACATGCCCCGGACAGTAGTTCTTGCTCTTGACATCGGTCTCCGTGTTCGCGCTCTGCTTCTCCTCTTCGGCTGCGAGGCTCTGCTGCACGAGCTGGCGAAGCGTATTCTCGTCCATGTTCTTGAGCTGCTCCCCCGTGAAGGCACCAATCACGGTCTGCGCGCTGTCGGCCAATGCAGTCGTCGACTGAACGTCACCACCCACACTGCTGTTCGCGTCCGCTGCGGTTGTCGCCTGCTTATTCACCTCATCGATGCCCTTACCGGCCTCATAGCCCGCATAGCGCTTCTTTTTCTGCCCGTTCTCGTCCGTCTCGTACGTCGTATCCTCGGTACTCGTCGGCGTCGTCTGAGAAACGGCAGCCTGCGTCTCACTCGCTTCGGTCGAAACCGCTGCTGTCTCCGGCACGGCACTCGCGGCTGCAGTATCACTGTCTCCGAAGACCAGCATGCTGCTGGTCAGGGAAGCCGCTGCACGCGCGTTTTTCTGCGCCTCCGCATACTCCCTCGCCGTACCATAGCTGCCCGGCGCACCATAGTGAACGCCATCCAGTGATGCCAGCGTCTCCTGCGCGGCCTGCGCGCTGCGCTTCGACATCTTCTTCACCGGCTTCATCGCCCCGAGCACCAGCATGCCACTGTTGCCGGACGCGGCCTGCGTCTGTGCGGCTGCCGCCTGGGTCTGGGACTGGGTCGGTGCAGCAGTCTGTGCCGGTGCTGCCGTCTGTGCGACTGCCTGCGTCTGGGCTTCCGTCGAGGCCGCCGCACTCTCCGGCACACTCGTCACTGCACTCTGGCTGCCTGCGCTTCCGCTGCCGCTGCCATCCGAGTGAAAGATGATCCCCTTGCCGCCGGCATTGCCCTCGGCGTCGATCTGGGTTTCATAGTTCTTCATCTCCGCCGTCGTCGTGGTGCTGTCACCCGTCAGATTCAGTACCTGCTGGTTCTCAGCGGAAATCGCCGCGCTGCCCGCGGACAGTGCGTCCTGCGTGAGGAGTCCCTCGCTCCGGTTCGTCGCCGCCTGAAGCTGCAGCTTCAGCGCAGCCAGTGCCTCCTCGACCTTCTTCGCATCATCCGCCTCTTCCTTCGCCGTCCGGTTGATACAGCCGCTGTCGTAGTAGACCTTGCCGATGCTGATCGTGTAGCTTCTGGACTTGCTGTACAGCTCCTCACAGTACTTCTCGAAGGTATCGACGTCGAGGTAGTTGTGTGCGTAGCAGTACACGGACGCCATCGCCATGATGTCCTTGACGTTCGAGTACTCGTTCACCTGCTCGCCATCTGCGTTGTAGAAGGAGACATTGACATTTTTAAAGTTCGGGATGTACCAGGTCGAGGCATCATTCGGATCCTGCCCGCCGGCGTTCGGGTTATACTTACCCATGACGCGGCTTGAGCTCACGCCGAGGCGCTTCGCGAGATTGAGCGGCGATACGCCCGCCTCATCGTAGATCTTCGCCAGGTACTCGTTATCCGCCGTCATCAGCTTCTGGTACACCTCACCGGCGTAGCTGTGGATGGTATCGCTGGTATCCGCGCCGTCGCGGTAGAAGTACGCGAGGTTCAGCTTATCCGGCGCCGGCTGGAACTGCGACGCGCTCTCACTGTCCATGAGGTTCGCGAGGGAGGAACGCAGCCCACCGAAATTGAGGCCGTTCGCCTTCGGCAGCTCGCTGAGCGTGGCCAATGTTTCCTCCTCGACGACAGTCTCGGCCTCTGTTTCTTCAGCCGCCGTCTCCGTCGGTGCTGCGCCGTAGTGCTGGGCCGCGATGGACACAACAAGACCGGCAGCCAGTAAAACTGCTGTGGCTGCCGTCTGCTTTTTATTCATATGTAAATGGGAATCTTTAATTTTCATAGGCTTCATCATAGCACAGCTCAGCGCCCGAATATTTTAATTTTTCTTGAATTTCAGCGAAGGGTCCCCTGCCTTAACTGTTATATTTATTCCGAAGCTTCGTCAGAAGCTCCTCGAAATACGCCGGATACGGCGAGCTGAACTCGACGTACTCCCCGGTCCGCGGATGAATGAAGCCCAGCACCTGGGCATGGAGACATTGGCCCTCTAGATCAAACGGGCACTTCTTCGGCCCATAGACCTCGTCTCCGAGCAGCGGATGGCCGATAGAGGCCATGTGCACACGGATCTGATGCGTACGCCCTGTCTCCAGCGTGCACTGCACGAGGGTGTAGGCCCCGCCGAAGCGCTCGAGTACGTGATAGTGCGTCACCGCCGGGCGGCCGTTCAGCTCATCGATGGCTTGCTTCTTCCGGTCCTTCTTCGAGCGGCCGAGCGGTGCATCCACGGTGCCCTCGTCCTCCCGGAGGTTCCCGATCACGATCGCCACATAACGGCGGGTGATGGAGTGGACCTTCAGCTGCGCCGCGAGTGATTTATGAGCCTGATCATTCTTGCAGACCACAAGCAGTCCCGTCGTGTTCATATCGATGCGGTGGACGATGCCCGGACGCATCACCCCGTTGATGGAGCTCAGCTCCGAACCACAGTGATACATCACTGCATTCACGAGCGTGCCCTGCGCATGCCCCGCCGCCGGATGCACGACCATCCCCTTCGGCTTATTCACGATCAGCACATCCTGATCCTCGTAGATGATATCGAGCGGGATGTCCTCCGGCTCCACGTCGAGGGCGACCGGTGCCGGCAGGTCCAGCGACAGTACATCGCCTGCCTTCAGCTTCGTGCTCGCCTTCGCCGGCTTTCCGTTCAGAAGGATACGCTCCTCCTTCAGCAGCTTCGCCGCATAGCTCCGCGAGATCTCCGGCTCCTTCAGCGTCGCGAGATACTGATCGATCCGGACCGGACACAGCGCCGATGGTACACGGATTTCTACGAAATTCATCTCACACCTCTTTGCTGCGATGCAGGAAGCCAAGTTCCTCATCCTTATAGTAGAAAAGGAAAAGCACGACCATCAGGGCGCAGCCCACCGTAACGTAGATATCGGCGACATTGAACACCGGAAAATCGATCGGGCTGAAATAGATGAAATCGACGACATACTGCTGACGGACACGATCGATGAAATTACCGATCGCACCCGAAAAAATCAGCTCGCATACGAGCAGCAGCGGCAGAAAATGCCGGTCTCCCTGCGGGATGCGGTGCACGACATAGACGATGCCGCACAGCACCACCACGGTGATGATATAGAAGAAAATCTGTGCCCCCTGCAGGCTGCCGAACGCTGCCCCGCGGTTCTCGATATACAGAAGGTACAGCACATTCCGGATGATCGGCACACGGTCTGCCCCCATGAGATGCTCTACCGCAAGCTGCTTCGTGAACTGATCGAGACCGACCAGCAGCAACGCAAGCAGCAGAAAAATACCCCAACGTTTCAAATTCTCTTTCATCTTACTCCCTGTTTTCCAGTGCTTCGCCCGCCTTTCACGGCCGCCGCACGGTTCTCATCCCGTGGCATAAATCAGCGCACCGACAGCGCCCGGCCCGCACTCCATGTTTTGTTCTCAGTCTGTCTGCATGATGGACCGAAGCCCCTCGAGCATCTGCGCATCCGACACGGCAAGATCGATATAGGCCTCGCCGAGCTGCCGAAGCAGGATGAAGCGCACATGACCATGGTCCATCTTCTTATCCTTCCGCGTCGCCTGGAGGATCTCCTCCTGGTTCATCGCCCGGCAGCGGGTCTCGAGACCGACCGCCGCCATCAGTCGCTCAATGCTGTCGACCTCCGCCGCCGTCATCGTCCCGGAAATCTGCATCGCCGCGAGACAGCCGAACGCCACGCACTGGCCATGGCTGTAGCTGAAGTTCGAGCACTTCTCGATCGCATGTCCTAAGGTATGACCGAAGTTCAGCAGCTGACGCTCCCCCTTCTCGGTCGGATCGACCTCGACCACCGCACGCTTGATGAGATTACTCTGATAGACAGTCTCCATCAGTACGGCCATATCCCGAAGCTCCAGCTCCGCCTGATGTGCCTTCAGGTAGTCGAAGTAATCACGGCTCCGGATGAGGGCATGCTTGATGACCTCCCCCATACCGGAGGCATACTGGATCGCATCCAGACTCCGAAGTGTCGCCACATTGCTATAGACGAGCGACGGCATGTGGAAGGCACCGACCATGTTCTTATAGGCGCGGAAATCAACGCCCGTCTTTCCGCCGATCGAGCTGTCGACCTGAGAAAGCAGGGTCGTCGGAATCTGAATGAAACGGATCCCGCGCATATACGTCGCTGCCGCAAAGCCCGTCATATCCCCGACGACACCACCACCGAGGGCGACGAAGACATCATTTCGGTCGAAGCTCGCCTCGACCGCCGCCGCATAGATCTCCGCGATGGAATCTGTATTCTTATGCTCCTCCCCCGGCACCAGCACCAGCTCATGAAGCTCACGGAAGCACGGACGAAGCGCCGCGCGCACCTCCTCGAGATACAGCGGTGCCACATGCGCATCCGTCACGATCAGCGCACGCCGCTCACGAAGCCCCAGCGTCTCTACAGCCGCTGCCAGCCCCGCGAAACTCTCCTCGATATAAATCGAGTAGGAAAAAGCCCCCTGATACATCACATCTAATTCTCTCGCCATCGATCGATCCCCCTGCAAAAAACTCTTCTCATTCTATCATACAGATCCCATAAAATACAGTTCAGAAAACTACTCACTGAGATACCTTACAGTTACATCCGTAATCTTTCAGGCAGGTGCCCCGGAGGGCCGGCAACAGAAGCCATACGGAGCGGTCGTGAAAGATCAAGCCGGAGCCCCTTAGCGGCACTTGGTGTTATCTCTCCTTGGAACCCTCTGCAACGCTGAGTTTTCATAAAGAAAACTCAGTGATTGCAGAGGGCCTAGTGCCGCTTAGGGGCTTCGGCTTAGAGCTTTCCGAGCGCGCAGTACTGTGCTTCTGTTGCCGGCCCTCCGGGGCACCTGTCCTAAGATGTAAAAAACGGAGGGACCTGCGTCCCTCCGCCCTGTATCCGTTTCGATTAAACCCGAAGATTCAGACCACCGATGTTTACATCTGCGCTCGCTGCCAGAATATTCTGGAAATCACCGGACAACTCCACATTTGGCGGTGTCGCGATGAAAATATAGTTCGAGATCTTCTGAAGATTTCCCTCCAGAGAATACGCTGAACCGGATGTGAAATCGATGATGCGCTGCGCGATCTCCATATGAAGGCCCTCCATATTGAGAACGACCGCCTTCCCCTGAAGCAGGTAATCACAGATCTCTCTGGAATCATCCATCGAGGTCGGCTTGATCATGGTGACCTCCATACCTCTATGTGTCGGCTGCGGCTGTGACTGTGACTTTCTGGAGAAAAGTGTCGGCTTTAACGGGCGATCCTCTGCCCTGTCGTCGTCCATATCCTGCGACTTTGATCTCGTGAAGATGTTACCACCACGCTGTGACTCCTCATCATAATCGTCGTCATAATTATAATCGTCATCCAGATCGTAATCATCATCCTGATCGACGCGCATGGATTTCATGATATTACTGATAAAGCTCATTTACTTAACCCCCGTGTACACACAGTTTCCCTACTATTCATAAGGTCTATTTTATACAATTATCGTTCCTTGTCAATAAATACAACTCCGTGTTCTGACATGAAAACACAGAATAGTGAAATTTTACACCATTTTCACGGTTTGTAAAGTCTTAAATCACTGGTAAACGAGCTGTCCATCCTTCACGAGTGACGCATTCAGTACGATATGATCATAGACCGAGATGCCGTAATCTGTATTCTCGGCGACGACGAGGTAATCCGTGTTCTGCTCGATCGGCACGATCTGTCGGAAAATGCAGTAGCCACGGTTGATGTTGTAGACACCCTGCAGGGACTTCACCGGTCCCACCGGATAGGTCATCGTCGAGTCGAGCTGACCGCTCGCCGCCGCTTCCGGTCGCACGAGGATGTTATTCGTTCGGATCGAACTCGTATTACTGTCATCTGGAATGCTGAGGTAGCAGTACTGATCATCGATACGGTAGATGTCCGTCGGTACGAACTCGACGGAAGCACCGGAACCATCCTGAGCCACGGCCTCACGATAGAAGCCGGTGCTGCCATCCGGCCCCGTCGTCTTAAACGCCTTCGGAACGATATAGAAATCCTTCTCCGTAACCGCGGTCACTGGAATCTTGAGTCCCTTCTGATCATTCGTCACGATATCGAACTGGATGAAACGCTCGTCACAGAACTGTTCCATCAGCTCTGTAAAATCGAGCTGACCATAGCTGTTTCCATCCTTGCCCGTAAAGACCTGAAGCGTCGCGTTCACCGTCAGATCCGATTCTGTAAAGTGAACCTTTACACTCTTCACATCCTGATACTTCGCCTTCCCTGCGTCATCGAGCTGGAACACGAGACTCCACTTCTCACTGGTGATCAGCTTATACACCGGCTGACCGCTCTCCATCAGCGCACCCGGCTTCGTGATGTTCCGCTTATAACCACTCATCGTGAAGAGATCCGCGGTCACCGCGTCTGCCGTCAGCGCCTCATCACCGTCGATGGTATACGAGACCACTCCGGCCTGATCTGCACTCACCCGCACATAGTTGATACCGAGCTTCTGCAGTACATCATCGAGGTCCTGCGCATTCGCTACGCTGGAGTACTCGAGTGCAGACGCATCGAGGGCGTACTTCGTATTATACAGTGCAGAGAAATTGCTGTTTTTAAAGGACTGTGAAAACTGGGACAGACGATAGCGGATATCCGAGATCTGCTCACTCGTCATCTCCGTCGTAAGCTCCGGATGCTCCTTCAGATAGGACTGGAGTGCACCGGTCTCATCGATGGTATAGACATCACTGCCGACGGCCACTCTCCGGCCATCCTGGATATAGTAGTGCACATAGCCGGAGCTGGTTGCATTCACGGCCTGCTCCTGACGGATGGCGATGCCTGTATACTGCTGGTCACGGACGATGCTCCCCTTCTGAACCTCATAATATCGAATCTGGTCCCGGGAAACATAGGAGTATACACTAAAAACAATGTAGAGAAAGATAATCGCGAAGATTATCATCCCTACATTGAATTGAAATGGTCTTCTGTATTTAGCTGTAGATTTTACTTGCTGTTTAACGGCCATTGTGAACTGTGGATTAAAGCGCGATCGCTACATCCTTCTTAACGCTGTCAGGAAGCTCCTCGGCATCCATCGATACGCTCAGTACGAAGGTTACCTTGTACTTATCGCCGAGATCCTCTAAACGCTTGATGCAGTTTGTGATATCTGCGCCCTCAAGAGAAGAAAGCTTAAGGAAGCTGTCCAGGAACATGTACTCGAGGTCGTGATCCTGAGAAATAATACCGCTTACGAAGCCGATGAAAGCATCTTCGGAATCGATTGGGAACTCATTTACGTTAATAAGACGGATCTTATTACTGAGCTCATACATATGCTGTGCCGACTTATCAAGGAAATCCACGCTGCCGTTGGCTTCCTTCACTACTGAGTTTGCCTTATCAAGAAGCTGCTTGGTCTTACCTTTGCCTCTCTTGCCTACAATCAACTGTACCATAGTCAAGTACCTCCTAACTTTTGTAGGTTTAGTATATCTCATTCGGGGGTCTAATTCAAGGAGCAATCACAGAACATGGCTTCTAAAAATCCGAGCGCACACCCCGGAGAGCCGGCACCAGAAGCACAGTACTGCGCGCTCGGAAAGCTCTAAGTCGAAACCCATAAGCGGCACTAGGCCCTCTGCAATCACTGAGTTTTCTTTATGAAAACTCAGCGTTGCAGAGGGTTCCAAGGAGAGATGGCAAGGAGACGATGCCATCAGAAGCGCCTACGGCGCGGGCATCGTCGTTTGATTTTGCCACCACGGTGGCAAAACGGCCTCGCCGCCCGGGGGCATCCATGCGCTGAAGGCGCATGGATATTTACCAAGTGCCGCTAATGGGTTACGACTTGATCTTTCACGACCACTTCGTATGGCTTCTGGTGCCGGCTCTCCGGGGTGTAGCTCAGTGGATCTTCTCCAGTAGCATCGTCATATTTGCGTAGAGATCATCGCGGGTTTTCGCCTTCATGACGGTGCTGATGAACTCCTCGCCGGTGGCTTCTTTTTCCGTCGCCTGGGTGAGGCAGTAGCCGGCGGCCTTTGTGGTGCCGGTCTTTCCGCCGAGAACGCGGAGGCCGTCCGGTGTCTCGACTTCACCAAGCATGTACTTGTTCGAGACGGTCCACTCCTGCTTCTTCGGCATGCCGTTCGCGTCCTTGTACTCCGGATCGTAATGCACGCTTCCGACGATCTCACGGAAGGCGTCATACGCGAGGGCTGCATGCAACGTCAGGTAGATATCATACGGCGTCATATAGTGATTCTCGTCCGGCAGTCCGTTCACGTTTACGAAGTGACAGCCGGTGGCACCGATCTCCATTGCCGTTTCATTCATCATCTCCACGAAGGCGTCAACGGAGCCGGCCGTGGCCTCCGCGACAGCCACCGCGGCATCATTTCCGGACGGCAGCAGCATACCATAGAGAAGCTCCTCGATGGTGAGGGTCTCGCCCGGATGGATATAGGCCATGGAGGATCCGGAAACCGTGATTTTCGAGTTCTGCGTGACCGTGAACTCCTGCTGCAGGTCGTCGACATGCCGGAGGCACACGAGGGCCGTCATCACCTTCGTGATGGATGCCGGGTAGGTGCGGACATACGGATTCTTCGAGACGAGCACCTGTGGATCGTCGCCCTCGTTCGAGACGAGAAGGGCTGCCTCTGCTGTGAGGCCGTCTGCCCCGACCGCCTGCTTCGCATCTGGAAGCGCGAGTCCCTTCGAGAAGCCATCTGCGTGCTTCCCGGAGACGTCGCTGACGCTGACCGCATTCATGCGGGTGAGTCCCATGCGGATGTCATAGCTGTGCTCCAGCTTCTTTCGCCCGCAGCCGGCGAGCGGTATCATAAAAAGCAAGCATAAAAGAAACGGAAGGAGTCTTCGCTGGAAGCTCCCTCCGGATGGTTTCATGCTGCGATCGCGATTCTTTCGATTCTGTCTAAGCATGTATCTGTTTATCTCCTGTCGTAATCTTTGTTGCCCTGATCTCGCACCGAGCGGACCGTGAAACCGTACCGACGCGCTGCGCTTGCAGGCAGCGGTTTCAGCCGGGCCATGGTCAATGTCTACATCAGATGTTTCGCCACTCGAGATCGCCACGCTCCAGCGCCTTGATCAGAAGCTCGGCGGTCGCGAGGTTCGTCGCGATCGGGATATTGTAGCTGTCGCACAGACGAACGATGGAGTTGACCTCCGGCTCCTGTGCCTTCACATGTAACGGGTCACGCAGGAAAATCACCATATCGAGGTTTCCCTGCTCGATCTGTGATGCCAGCTGACGAGCGCCGCCCGTCTCTCCCGGAAGGAATTTATGTATACGAAGATTCGTGACCTCCTCGATGAGGAGTCCGGTGGTACCGGTCGCATAGAGCTCATGCTTGCTCAGGATGCCACGGTAGGCGATGCAGAAGTTCTGCATCAGCTTCTTCTTTGAATCATGTGCGATTAATCCGACATTCATTATTGAGACCTCTCTGACCTTACTTTTTCATTGTACAACATAGAAGCATGACGCCCTTCAAAAAGGAGCGTTGATTCACGCACGATTGCTTCTCTGCAATGCTACATTTAACACGATGCCCATACCGGCATAGACGGAAACCAGTGAACTTACGCCTCTCGAGAAAAAAGGAAGTGTGATGCCGGTATTCGGGAAGATTCCCGTGGTTACCGCAATGTGCGTATAGGTCTGAAAGCCGATCCATGCCATCATGCCGACACAGATCAGACGTCCACTGAGATTTCGAGCCTTCCTTGCTATTATAAGACATTCTACGATAATCAACAAGAATAATATGATAATTATCAGCGATCCACGGAAGCCGAGCTCCTCTCCCACGACTGCAAAAATGAAGTCATTATCCTCCTCCGCGAGGAAATTACCGTTTTTCACGGAAAAAATGGAGCTGTTGTAGAGCCCCTTGCCCGTCAGCTTTCCGGAGCCGATCGCCATCATGGAGTACATCTGCTGGTAGAAGGTCTGCGTGTTCTCCGACGGGTTCAGGAAGGTCAGGATACGCTGTGCCTGGTAGCCACGCAGCAGCGGGATCTTATCATAGAGGCCCGACCGGAACAGATAGACGAAGATCAGGGCGAAGGGAACGATGGCGAGGACCACACCGAGGATCCACCGGAAGCTGATATCCGACGCAAAGACCATGGCCGCTACGATGATCGTGATGATGATACTCGTACTCAGGTTCGGCTGCAGAAGGATCAGCAGGATCGGGATCATAAACCACACGAAGGCCATCAGCACGATGTGCGGCAGATTGATCTGGTCCTTCGCCCGCTGAAAGTAGGCAGCGAAGAACACGATGAGTCCGATCTTCACGAACTCGGCCGGCTGGACCTGTCCGATGACCGGCAGCTGTATCCAGCGGACCGCATCGTGTCCGGCGGCGGTTCCGTAGATCAGAACACCCGCGAGGAGCAGGACGCAGAACAGGTAGATCAGATTCGCCTGCTGCACGATCCAGCGATAGTCCACGAGCGACAGGGCGATGCAGATCGCCAGCCCGGCGAAGGAACCCAGGATCTGACGCACGACCTGTACGTCCCGAAAGCTCTCGGCACCGACCGCGGAGCGCATGACGAGCACGCCGAAGATGTTCAGCACGATCATATAGAGGACGAGCCGGAAATCATAATGCTTAAAATTGTAATCAAACCTCATATGTCTACTCTTCTATGAATGACTGCCTGTGCTGCGCAGCGCCTGTTGCATACACATGCGCACGCGCACACACGGAAAGGAAGGTGACGATGCTTAGTCGGAAACATTGACCAAGGAAACGTAGGACGCATCCCGTGAAAGGATGGCCTCGAGACTGTCCTTGCCATAGCAGTAATTGTATACGTTGTTTGCGAGACTCGCGGCGTTACCGGAGGAATATCCGTACGGGATGTTCACGGTGACGGCGATCTCCGGGTTGTCATACGGCGCGTAGGAAACGAAAACCGCATGGTTACCACGGTCCTCACGCTCCTGTGCGGTACCGGTCTTACCGGCGATCGGGATATTCTGACCGCTGAAGACGTTCTTCGCGACACCTTCCGTGATCATCTCACGGAGTCCGGTCTGGACCGCGTTCCAGGTTACCGTGCTGAACTCAAGCTGGTCCTTCACCTTCGGCTCGATCGTACGAAGCACGTTTCCGTCGGAGTCCGTCACCTTGTCGAGGATCGAGAGGTCGAAGACTGTGCCACGGTTTGCGACAGCGGTGATATAGCGGGCGTACTGCACGTTATTGTATGCATGATTACCCTGACCCATCGCAGAACGCTCCGGATCGTAATCCGAGATGTGCGGCTTCGTCTCATCGATTTCGACGCCCGAGAGGGAATCGAGTCCGAAGGCAGCGGCGTACTTTGCGATCCGCTCGAGACCGAGAGTCTGGCTGTAGATGCCGTTCGGATCCGTCGCCAGTCGATGGCCGACCTCGGCGAAGAAGAAGTTGCAGGAGTTCTTGATACCATCGATGATATTCTCCTCCCCATGCTTCTCCGGGTAGATCCAGCAGCGGATGTTCGGTACGACGTCCTTGTAGATACCGGTACAGTCGATGATGGTCGAGAGGTCGATGACGCCCTCTTCCATCGCCGCGATCGAGGTGATCGGCTTGAAGGCCGAACCAGGTGCGAGCTGGGTCTGGGTTGCGTTGTTGAGAAGCGGCAGGGACAGGTCCTTGTTCACCTTCGCGAGGTAATCACTGTCCGTGATCCGGTTGTTGTCGAAGCCCGGATAGGTCACGAGGGCCCGGATCTTTCCAGTCTTCACATCCGTCACGACGACCGAGCCGTTGCACGGATCCAGCGCAAGCTGTGCCGGGGTCAATGCAATCTGCCGGACCTTCTTCACGAGGAAGGTGTAGGCATAGTGCGCGTTGCCGGTCGAAAGCTGCAGGTAGGCCTGTGCATCCTCCGGGAGAACGCCCTGCTCAAAGAGCGCCATCAGTAAGAGGTAGCCCTGGAGGGTGTTGTCCGCGATTGCGTACTTATAAAGGACCTTGTCAAAATCCGTATCGTCCCGGAGCCGCTCCATCAGCTGCTCGACGAGCAGCTGGTAGATGTTCTCGGTATCATAGTAATCTTCGGAAAGCGACAGCTTCGAGGTATCGAGCCACGCCTCCTCGAGGCCGGCGATGATGAAGTCGTGGAGACTGATGGTGTCGTTTCGCCATGCCTGGTAGGCCTCCGAATCCTTAAACTTCTGATTCGAGCTCTGAATCATACCCGAGGCGTCACTCAGAAGATAGTCATAGATGTAGACGATGAAGGCCTGCATATCCTTCGGAAGCGCATTCAGTTCACTCGTACTCGGGTTCAGGAGCTCCTGCTCGATGCGCTGAAGCTTCTTTTCCTTATTGTCCGCGAAGATGTCCGCGATCTGGCGCTCGGCGCTGCCCGGCGCAGCCTCGGCGAAATGGGCGGAATCCAGCACGTTATTATTGATGAGCTGGAAGTAGGCGTCCTTCACCGGGATGGTGATCTGGGACTGCTTTACCTGCACGTTCTGCGGAGCATCCGATTCGACGATCTTCGATGCGAGTATGCCGGCCAGCTCCTGCTCGAGCAGGTGGTAGATCGCGATCTGGTCGTTCGCGGAGATGGTGGTATAGATATCATTGCCCGCCTTCGCCTCGGATTCCGAGACGACCTCGAGGACAGAGCCGACGGAGTTCAGGTACATCTCGCGGTAGCCCTTCTGTCCCTTCAGCTCGGACTCCATGCTCTTCTCGAGACCCCAGACGCCGACGGTGTCGTTCAGCTCGTAACCCTCATCGATCTTTCGGAGCTCTGCGAGCTGATCCTCCCGGACCTGGCCGGTATAGCCGACGATGTGGCTCAGGTACGGCGCATAGTTGTACTTTCGTACGGAAACATTTTCGATATCGACACCCTGCAGCTCGCCCTTCGCCTCGAGGATCTCCGCCATGCACTCCTTCGACACGTTCTTTACGATGGTCGTGGTCTGGTAGCGCTGGTAGGCGGTGAGACGCATGGTATAGAAGATGTTGATCATATCGAGGGCGGTCTCGTCATCGAGGACGATCGCCATGCCGTTTTCATCCTTGATGTTATCGAAGCGGTAACGACGCTTCGAGGTGTTGAAGGCCTCCTGTGCACTTACGTTAAAGTCCTTGGCGCTTAGGTCGGAGACATTGCGCCCGCGGATGTTCGCGATAAAGCGCTTCCGGTCATTTTCGGAGCTCGTCGTGAACTGAAACTCATGATTCTCATCGAGCCGGATTTTATACTGTCCGTCGACGGAATAGCCGTACTTCTCGATGATCTCCGTCAGGTGATACAGCATCAGATTCCGGCGGTTGATGCCCTGATCCGTCGTGTCGTAGGCACCGTTGTCGGCGATCGTGATGTTGTACTGAAGCTCGTTATACGCGAGGAGACGACCGTCGCGGTCATAGATATTGCCCCTCGTACCGACCGTGGTCACCTTCGTCAGGGTACGGTTCTGATAATCCGAGAGGTACTGGTCTCCGTTCACGATCTGCAGCTCGAACAGGCGTCCTGCGAGTACCGCAAATAAAAGCGTGAAAATCAGCCCCAGTGCAAAGAGACGGGAGCTGATGAAACGGATGATAAATTCTTTAACTGCGCTCAGTAATTCCTTGAACAATGAAGACTCCTCTAGCGTTCGATCCGCTCATGGGCGGAGAAGAAGAAACGATACAGTACCAGTGTGACGAGCAGTGAAAATACGATGGACGGCAATACGACGTGCAGTCCATAGTACAGAAGATTCAGCTTCAGTCGGATCAGGAAGCGGAACACATAGATGTAGATGTGGTAGATCATGAGATTAAATACGCACATGAACATCGGCAGGGTGATGTACTCTTCGTAGTAGAAGCGGCTGAAGAAGCCGTTGAGATAGCCGATCAGGACGAAGACCAGGCTGTAGAAGCCGAAGGGACCGGAATAGAAAAGGTCCATCAGGAGGCCGGCACCGAGTCCGTAGATCATGCCCGGCAGACTGCCGTGCAGGAAGCCGAAGGAGAAGGTCAGGATCAGCAGCAGGTTCGGGGAAGCGGCGAGAAACGGAATCAGCGGAAATACGCTGGTCTGAATCAGGAACGCAAGCCCCAGGGATGCGATATAAAAGAGGATACGAAGACGCTGCTTCGTCTTCCGCTTCAAAGGCTTCCATTTCGGTAATTTTCGTTTCGTAACTGCGTTCATATCCTATCCGACCTCACCCTGCATTCTCGTCTGTGCTCTCGTCAGAGGCACTCGTCTCGCCGGTGATGTCGCTGAGCGGCGTCAGCCCTTCCATCCCGGACCACTGTGAAGACGCCTCCGTGGACGCGATGCTCTGTCCGTCTGCTGCAGTGGCACTCTCCTCGGCGACAGCACTCTCCTCGGCGGCAGTACTCTCCTCTGCGGCCGTTGTGTCCGTCAGGTTCTTCATCAGGACATCCTGTCCCTCGTTCGTATCAAGGAAGTGGTCGGACTTTACATCCTTCAGCACGAGGACCTCGGTGAGATCATCGAAATCGGCTGCCGGAATCAGATAGCCGGTCTTCATCAGCTTCTTCTCGTCATCCTGGATATCGACGGCATAGCCGATGAGGATCCCCGGCATGAACTTCGAGGAGATGTTGGAGGTGACGATGCGGTCACCGTCCTGGATCGTCGCGTCCTTCTGCATGTCGGTGATGCGGAGCCGTCCCTGCTGGTAGAGGGTCAGGTCGCCGGCGACGATGCAGGTGCTGCTCGACTGCAGGCACATCGCAGAAACGCGGGACTCGTCGTCGATGATGGAACGGACGGTCGCGTAATTCAGGCCGACGTCGGTCACGATGCCGACGAGTCCACCGTTCGCCATGACGTTCTGATCGACGCGGATGCCGTCCTGGGAGCCCTTATCGATACGAAAGACCTGGAACCAGTTCTCGGAATCCTTTGCGATGACGCGGGCGGCTACCTTCTCATACTGAAGGTAATCCTGATCCAGGGCATAAAGATCACGGAGGCGACTCAGCTCGCCCTCGTTCTGGGCGAGCCGGTTGTTCTCCTCCGTGAGCAGGTCGATCTGTTCATTTAAGCGCTTGTTCTCCTCCTGTACGGCCTTCAGGCTGCGATGGTCCTCGAGCTCCTCATAGAGCCCGTAGCCCACACGGTTCACGCCGGTCTGGAGCGGCACCAGCACATAGCCGATGGTGTTTCGGATCGGGTTCATGAGACCGTCCTTTACGCTCGAAAGGACGATCATCATGACGCATAGTACCGTAAGAACAATAAAGATATATTTACTCTTCCTGTTTTCCACTGATTAATTCCTGTTCTCTGAAGCTGATATAGCGATGGTCGCCGATGATGACATGATCGATGAGGCGGATCCCGACGAGCTGTGCGGCCTGCTCCAGCTCACGCGTGAACTTGATATCCTCCTCCGACGGTGCCGGATCTCCGCTCGGGTGATTGTGCACCATGATGAAGCAGGCGGCATGAATGCCGAGCGCTTCGATGAAGATCTCCCGTGATGAAATCGCAGAGCGACAGCAGGTGCCGGTCGAAAGGAGCTTATCCTTCAGAAGCTGCATCTGGTAGTCGAGGTAGAGGATGCGGACGACCTCATGATCGAGATACCGGAGATCCTCCATATAGTACTCTGCCACCAGCTCAGGGCGTGAAAACACGGTATGCTTCACTCTCTTCGCCCGCTGCCAGATGCGGTGCGCGATTTCACCGACGACGCTGAGCTGAACGGCCTTCACATAGCCGATCCCCTCCACCTGCCGGTACTCCTCCGGCGTAAAGTGCATCATCCCGACGAGTCCGTCAAATTCCGGATTCATGGACAGCACCTTTTCTGCCACCTCCAGCACTGTGTGATTCTTCGTGCCGGTGCGCAGCAGGATCGCGAGGAGCTCCGCGTCGGTAAGGCTCTCCGCCCCCAGCGTCATGCACTTCTCGTACGGCATCTCCTCAGGTTTCAGATTATTCCATTTACTACACATATTTACTCCTTGTCCCAGGGAAGAACATGGAGCCCACGATGCCTTATTCTAACATAAAGCGGCAAAACCGTAAACGCCTAAGAGTTTACGGTTTTGTGATGATTCTGTGTCTTGTTTTTTAATATTTAAATCGTGATGAGGCCCTTTTCCAGCATCTTCTGTACGGACATCATGATGCCGAGCTTTCCGTGGTACCAGGTGAGGCCGCCCTGGAAGTAGACGTTGTACGGTGCACGGATCGGACCGTCGGCAGAGAGCTCGATGGAGCTGCCCTGAACGAAGGCGCCGGCTGCCATGATGACCTTACTGTCGTAGCCCGGCATATCGTCCGGATACGGGGTGACGAAGCTGTCGATCGGTGCGGCTGCCTGGATGCCCTGGCAGAACGCGACCATGGCCTCCTCGGAGCCGAGGGTGATGGCCTGGATGATGTCGTAGCGGGTGGTGTCTGCACTCGGGTGGCACTGGAAGCCTAAGCGCTCATACACCTTTGCAGCGAAGATGGCGGTTTTCTCAGCATTGGCCGTGATGACCGGGGACATGAAGAGGCCCTGGTAGAACAGCTTGTTGTTATCGAGGGAAGCACCGACCTCCTTACCGAGGCCCGGGGTCGTGAGGCGTACGGCTGCACGCTCCACGCAGTCCTTCGTGCCGGCGATGTAGCCGCCGAGTGGCGCGAGTCCGCCGCCCGGGTTCTTGATGAGGGAGCCCACGACCATGTCGGCTCCGTACAGGGACGGCTCCTCACGGCGGGTGAACTCACCGTAGCAGTTATCGACCATGCAGATCACGTCCGGCTTGATGGACTTCACGAAGGCAATGAGCTCGCCGATGCGCTCCGGAGAGAAGGTATCCCGGCTTGCGTAGCCCTTCGAGCGCTGGATCTCGACGAGATGCGTACGCTCGTTGATGGCGGCACGGATGCCGTCGTAGTCGAAGCCGCCGTCCGGCAGCAGGTCGACCTGACGGTACGTGATGCCGTACTCGGCGAGGCTGCCGGTGGATGGGCGGATGCCGATGATCTCCTCGAGGGTGTCATACGGGCCGCCGGCCGGACAGAGGATCTCGTCCCCCGGACGGGTGTTGCCGGCGAGGGCGATGCCGAGGGCGTGTGTGCCGGAGGTGATCTGTGAGCGGACGAGTGCATCCTCGGTGCCGAAGACATTGGCATACACCTGCTCGAGGGTATCTCGACCGATATCGTCGTAGCCGTAGCCGGTGGTGCCATAGAGATGCGCCTCGGATACGTGCGCGTCCTGGAAGGCCTTCACGACCTTCAGCTGATTGTACTCGGCGATGCTGTCGATCTCTGCAAAGCGATCGCGGAGGTCGGCGAGGGCCTCCTCACAGAGTGTATATACTTCTTCCTTTATGCCCAGTGCACGGAACATGTCTCGATTATCCATTCTACTATCTTTTCCTTCTTATATTCAAAATTCTGGAGCTCGATCCAGTGGACGTCGCGTTCGCGGCGAAACCAGGTGAGCTGGCGCTTCGCATAATTCCGCGAGTTCTGCTGAATCTTAGCGACAGCCTGAGCCATTATAACACGATTCTCCGGGGTTTCAAGCGGAAGGGCCCGGAGTTCCGCCTCGGAAACCACGGATTTCGAGGCTTCTTCGACGGAAATCCCCTTCTGATACGCGAGGATCGTGTCGAGCGCCGCGAGGACCTCGCGGTAGCCGATCCCCTTCATCGAGGTGCGCTCCGGCGGCAGGTTTCGGGCACGGAGCCGGATGCACTCGTCGAGGAGGCCGTCCGACAGCATCCCCTCGACGCGCTGGTTGATGCGCGCGTAGAGCTTCTCCCGTTCGTCATTCAGGACGAAGAAGACACTGTCGTAGATGGCGGTCTTCGCCCTCTCCTCTTCGTTATGGGCAGAGATCGGGGTGCCGTGGAGCTCGTAGAAGCTGAGGGCACGGATCACGCGGCGTAT
This sequence comes from Oribacterium sp. P9, assembly GCF_046365365.1. Classification (NCBI taxonomy): domain Bacteria; kingdom Bacillati; phylum Bacillota; class Clostridia; order Lachnospirales; family Lachnospiraceae; genus Oribacterium; species Oribacterium sp. P9. The sequence continues at coordinate 69,982 of NZ_JBKEIS010000010.1, forward strand.
ATTGTGGGCGTGGATCTTTTCGGTCGACGCCGGGTCGACCTCACGGAGGCGCTCGTAGAGCTGCTCTGCTCCGCCCGGCTGGTCGGCGATCGCCTGGAGGCGGGCCGATACTTCCTGATGCTTCGTAGCATCCTCTTCCGTGAAGTCGATGCCATAGAGAAGCGCCTGGATATAGAAGCCGGTACCGCCGACGAGGATCGGGATATGGCCGCGCCGGTAGATGCCGTCGATGGCTTCCGACGCCATCTGCTGGAAGGCCTGCACGTCATAATCGGTGTCGACGTCGATGACGTCGATGAGGTGGTGCGGAACACCCTCCATCTCCTGCTTCGTCACCTTCGCAGAGCCGATGTCGAGACCGAGGTAGACCTGGACGGAGTCCGCCGAGACGATCTCACCGTCGAGCGCTTTCCCGAGCGCCACCGAGGTGCTCGTCTTCCCTACGGCGGTCGGGCCGGCGAGGATGATGAGCGGTCTCTTCGCAATGTTGATATTCATAGCCTGCTTCCTTTCGGTGGGCCGGAGGGCTTCCTGCGGCCCGCCTTACATGAATGTCTGGTATTCAGACAATTCTTTTAAACTTCTTCTCGAGCTCTGTCTTCGACATGGAGATGATCGTCGGGCGGCCGTGCGGGCAGGCGTACGGGTTCTCGAGGGTCAGGAGCTCGCCGATGAGGGCGTCGGCTTCCATGAGGCTCAGTTTATTGTTGCCCTTGACGGCGGCCTTGCAGGACATCGAGGCGATTTTGTCGTAGATGGTATCCGGGGTCGTCATGCCGGCTTCGTCCGTGAGCTCGTCGAGGATCTCGAGGAGGAGTTCCTTCTTGCTGAGCTCCGGAAGGTCGGTCGGGATGGCGGAGATGCTGTAGTCACGATCCCCGAGGCTGGAAATCACATAGCCGAGCTGCTCAAAGTAGCTCATGTGCTCCTCGAGGACACGGGCTTCGTCGGCGGTCAGGGTCAGAAGAATCGGTGGATTCAGGTACTGGCTGGCCGGCTTCTTCTCGCGGAGGCGCTTCATCATGCGCTCGAAGTTCACCTTCTCGTGGGCGGCGTGCTGGTCGATGATGTAGAGCTTATCACCGTACTCGACGAGCCAGTAGGTCTCGAAGACCTGCCCGATGATGCGATGCGCGGTGCGCGCCTGTTCACTGAGGAAGCGCTCCGAAAACAGGGTTTCCTGCTCCGGCTTCTGTGACGCAGGTGCGGGTGCAGCGGTCTCCGGCGACGTAGATGGCGCTGGTGCTTCTGCGGTGGTCTCCGATAACGCGGATAATGCAACGTCGGCAGAGGTACTCTTCTCTTCCGAAGAGGCAGAAATCGCAGATGCATCGGTCGCATCCTTCACATCGTGCGCCACCGAAACAGCGCTCGTTCCAGCGGCTGCCTGAATGTCCTTCGTAACTGAAACATCATCTGTTGAAAGACGTTCAGCAACAGTAGCTTTCTGTTCTCGTGCGGCAGTCATGGTATCAGACGGTGTGGTCACGGCACACGGCATCTCCGCTTCGCTTCTGCGCTCATGGAGTCCGTCATGGCTTCCGCTGTTGCCGTTGCGTGGCTGTCCCTGGAGGTAGATGTCCTCCTTCGGGGCGGCGTCCGGGTGCAGCTGCGGACGGAGGGCTTCCGCGAAGACTTCACGAGTCGCCTCCACGCGCTTCTTTTCGAACGGCTCGACATGTGGCATGACCGGGGGTTTCGGCACGGCACTTCCGCTGCCAGTCGAAGTGGCGGCGTGTGCGCCTCTGCCGTCGGCAGCATTGTCCAGATCCGTGTTTACGATCAGCTCCGTCTGGCGGAGGGCGTTCTGCACGGCGTCGAGGACGGAGTTATAGATGAGCATGCCGTCGGAGAAGCGCACCTCGAGCTTCTGCGGGTGGACGTTCACATCGACGATCTCCGGATTCACGTCGATCATCAGCACGACGAACGGGAACTTGTGCTGCATGAGGAAGGCGCGGTAGCCGTCCTCGATCGCCTTCATGATCATCGGGTTCTTCACGAAGCGCTCGTTCACGAAATAGAGCTCGAAGTTGCGGTTCGCGCGGGTGATCACAGGCTTTCCGATGAAGCCGCGGACGGTGACCGCCGGGAGTCCGGTGAGGGCCGAGCGCTGGTAGGCGCGGTTCACGGTGATGAGCTGGTTCGTGACGTCGCGGCCGTAGATCGAGTAGACCACGTCCAGGAGGGAGCCGTTGCCAAGCGTCGCGAGGAGCTGGCGGCCGTCCTGCAGGTAGCGGAAAGCGACCTCCGGGTGGGCCAATGCTTCTTTCTCCAGGATATCCTGGATCCGGGCCGCTTCGGCCTGCGGACTTTTCAGGAATTTACGGCGCGCCGGGACGTTTTTAAAGAGATCCCGCACGATGAAGGTCGTGCCGTCGGGTGCGCCGATCTGGGCGAAATCCTTCTCGACACCGCCTTCGATCTGGTAATGCACAGCCATGAGGGCACCCGGGGTCTTCGTGATCAGCTCGACGCGGGCGACACTGGCGATGGAGGCGAGGGCCTCACCGCGGAAGCCGAGTGTCTGGATACTGAGGAGGTCGCGGGCATCGCGGATCTTTGAGGTGGCATGGCGGACGAAGGCATTACGCACATCCTCCTCTGCGATGCCGCCGCCGTTATCCGTCACACGGATCATGGAGATGCCGCCGTCGTGGATCTCGACCGAGACCGCGGTGCTGCCAGCATCGATGGCGTTCTCGAGGAGCTCCTTCACGACACTGAGCGGCCGCTCGATCACCTCGCCAGCCGCAATCTGATTGATGGTCTCATCACTTAAAATGTTGATTTTCATGTGTCAATCCTCGATTCATAGAGTCGGAGTCCTGATGGCTCCCGGAAGTCACCGGGGTCAGACCCCCTTGTGGATAGATTCAAGGGGGCATAAACGATAGAAGTGGGTCTGACCCCTTGGCCTCCCGATAGTTTACGGTCGGAGCTGCATTAACTCCCGGAAGTTACTGGGGTCAGACCCCCGAATGGCTGAATTTACGGGACTCAGGCCGTAAAGCGTGGGTCTGACCCCTTGGCCTCGCGGACATGTTATGACAGCTGGAAGCGGTCCTTTAGTTCGTAGAGGGTGTTCATGGCGTCGAGCGGGGTCATGTGGTTGATGTCGATGCTGCGGAGGTAGTCGAGGGCGTCGCGGATCGATGCCGGGAGTGCCGGTTCGGTACCTGCCGCACCAGCTGGTGTCGTTGCACCTGCCGGGGCTGTGCCGTCGGCTGTGGAGCCAGCTGCTCCGCGCGTAGCCTCGGGCATCCGCTCTGCGACCATGCCGTTCGGCGCATCCCCTGCGCCGAACAGGAGGTCGCTGTCCGCGCCGGCGCCGCTCTCCTCGAGCGCGAGGCTTTCCTGACGGAAGCCTGGCTCGCAGTCGAGCTCGCGCGCCTTCGCGAGGATATCCGCGTCGCTGAGCTCCGCGGCGATCTCCTTCGCCCGCTCGATGACCGGGCGCGGCACGCCGGCGAGGCTCGCCACGTCGATGCCGTACGACTGGTCGGCGCCCCCAGGGATGATCTTCCGGAGGAACACGATATCCTGATCGTGGTTGGTGACCGCGATACAGTAGTTGTTGACGCCGTCCAGCCGTCCCTCGAGCTCGGTGAGCTCGTGATAATGCGTGGCGAAGAGAGTCTTCGCCCGAACGACCTTCGCGATGTACTCGACCACGGCCCAGGCGATGCTGAGGCCGTCGAAGGTCGAGGTACCGCGACCGATCTCATCGAGGATCAGCAGCGACTTCGTCGTCGCATTCCGAAGGATATTCGCCACCTCGTTCATCTCCACCATGAAGGTCGACTGACCAGACGCGAGGTCGTCGCTCGCGCCGACCCGCGTGAAGATACGATCGCAGATCGAGATATCCGCATGGCTAGCCGGCACGAAGGAGCCGATGCTCGCCATCAGCACGATCAGCGCCACCTGCCGCATGTAGGTCGATTTACCGGCCATGTTCGGCCCGGTGATGATGGCGATCCGGTCCGCCGCATCGTCGAGGCGGGTATCATTGGTCACAAACATCCCATCCTGGAGCAGCTTCTCGATGACCGGATGACGCCCATCCCGGATCTCGATACGGCCCGCCTCGTTGATCTCCGGACGACAGTAGTTGTTGCTCGTCGCGACCTTCGACAGCGAGATCAGACAGTCGAGCAGCGCCACATAGTGCGAGGTCTTCTGCACGCGCTGCACATTCTCCGCGATGGTATCGCGCACATCGCAGAAAAGCTCGTACTCGAGCTGGTGCAGCTTCTCCTCCGCACCGAGGATCTCATTCTGTAGCTTCTCGAGCTCCTCCGTCGTGTAGCGCTCCGCGCCCGTCAGGGTCTGCTTCCGGATATAGTCCGCCGGCACGAGGTCCTTGAAGCTGTTCGTCACCTCGATACAGTAGCCGAAGATACGGTTAAACTTCACCTTCAGGGTCTTGATCCCCGTGCGCTCCCGCTCCCGCTGCTCGAGCTCCGCAAGCCACTGCTTGCCGTTCAGCTTCGACTGCATGTAGCGGTCCGCCTCCGCGTGGTAGCCCTCGCGGATGATGCCGCCATCACGGCTCGACACCGGCGGATCCTCCACGATCGCCTGGTCGATGCGCTGGTAGAGCTCCTGCATCTCGTCGATGCCCTCATAGATCTCCTTCATAAGCGGTGACTGGAAGAGCCCGAGCTCCTGCCGGATATCCGGCAGCATACGAAGCGACTGCTTGAAGGCGATGAGATCCCGCGGATTCGCCGTCTTATAGCAGATCTTTCCGAGCAGACGCTCGAAATCGTAGACGGTGTTCAGGTACTCGGACATCTCCTCCCGGTCGATATAGTGCCCGCAGAGCTCCTCGATCGCGTCCTGCCGCGCGAGGATCTGCGCACGGTCGATCAGCGGCTGCTCGAGGAAACGGCGGAGCATACGTGCCCCCATCGCCGTCCGGGTCTTGTCGAGGACCCAGAGCAGCGTCCCGCGCTTTTTCTTCTCCCGCATCGTCTCGATCAGCTCGAGATTCCGCTGGGTCGCTGTGTCGATGATCATGTACTGGCTGCTAGCGTAGTAGCGGATGTTCGAGATATGCGCGACGCTGTTCTTCTGCGTCTCATAGACATAGTGCAGTGCCGCCGCAGCACTCAGGCGCGATAGATCCCGGTCCGCGAGGCCGATTCCCTGAATGCTCGCATGGAAGTGCTCCTCGAGCAGCTTCGTCGCCGCCTCATCCTTATACACCCCATCCTCGAGCTCCGTGATGATCAGATTGAAGCGCTCCTTGATGAAATCCGTATCCGCGCCCGAGATCATAAACGCCTGATTACACACGATCTCCGCCGGCTGGAAGCGGCTCAGCTCATCGAGCACCTCCTTCACCGTGCCGCAGGTCGTCGTCAGAAACTCGCCGGTCGACACATCGACGCTGCTCACGCCGAAGCCCGACGCATCGTAGAAGATGCTCATGAGGAAGTTGTTCTTCGTCTCATCGAGTCCCTGCTCGGCGGTCAATGTTCCCGGTGTCACCACGCGGATGACCCCTCGCTTCACGAGTCCCTTCGCAAGCTTCGGATCCTCGAGCTGTTCCGCGATGGCCACCTTATAGCCCGCACCCACGAGACGCGTCACATAGCTGTCCGCCGCATGAAACGGGATGCCGCACATCGGTGCCCGCTCCGCCTGTCCGCAGTCCTTCCCGGTCAGCACCAGATCCAGCACCGACGACGCGGTCTTCGCATCCTCATAGAACATCTCGTAGAAATCGCCGATCCGATAAAAGAGGATGCAGTCCGGATACTGCTTCTTGGTTTCGAGGTACTCCGCCATCATCGGCGACAACTTTTTCTCAGCCATCTGTTTCCTTTCGCTGCCTGCGCCCCGCAGGCCAATGCACACATCTGTCTTCCGCCCGTCACTGTTGAAACGTCGTTAAGTCAAGACGTAGCTCGGCGGACAGCAGCCGGAAGCCATACGTAGAGACCGTGTGAAATCAAGTCAGGTCCCCTTAGCGGCACTTGGTATATATCCATGCGCCTTTGGCGCGTGGATGCCCCCGGGCGGCGAGGCCGTTTTGCCACCTTGGTGGCAAAATCAAGCGACGATGCCCGCGCCGTAGGCGCATCTAATGGCATCGTCTCCTTGCGTCATTTTCCTTAGCACCCTCTAGCAACGCTGAGTTTTCATGAAGAAAACTCAGCGATTGCAGAGGGCCTAGTGCCGCTTAGGGTCCCTGACTTAGATTGAACCGGTCTCGCAGTACTGTGCTTCCGACTGCCGTCCGACGAGCTCGCCGAAGTAGTAGAAGCCCTTCGACTCCGTAAGCTTCACCATCTGCATGGTGCCGATCAGCTCCTTCGGGCCCGGGAAGTGCACGAGCACGCTGTTCGAGAGGCGTCCCGTGAGGTAGCCCTCCTGGTTCTTATTCTCATCCTCAACGAGGACCTCCATGGTCTTCCCGAGGTCGCGGGTCTCGTTCGCCGCCGAGCTCTCCTGCACGATTTTAAGAAGCCGGTCGAAACGGTCCTTCACGTCCTCCTCCGGCACCTGCTCGTAGCTCGCCGCCGGTGTGCCCGTCCGCTTACTGTAGATAAAGGTGTACGCCGCGTCGAACTGCGCCTGCTGCACGACCTCCACGGTATCCTGGAAGTCTGCCTCGGTCTCGCCCGGGAAGCCCACGATGATGTCTGTGGTCAGCGCCACCTCCGGCAGCTCCCGGCGGATCTTCTCCACGAGTGCGAGGTAGCTCTCCTTCGTATAGTGCCGGTTCATGCGCTTGAGAATCGCGCTGGAGCCGGACTGCAGCGGCAGGTGAATGTGCCGCTCGATGTTCGGGTGCGTCTTCATCACCTCGATGAGCTCATCCGAGAGATCCTTCGGGTTCGAGGTCATATAGCGTACGCGCCGGAGACCCGGCAGCTCTGCCACGGCGGCGAGCAGCTCCGGGAAGCTCGTGCTGCCCGGGATGTCATTGCCATAGGAATTGACATTCTGACCGAGCAGGGTGATCTCGAGACAGCCATCCGCGATCAGCTGCTCGCACTCACGGAGGATCGCCGTCGCATTACGCGACTTCTCCCGACCACGCACGTACGGCACGATACAGTAGGTGCAGAAATTATTACAGCCGTAGCTGATGTTCACCGCGCCCTTGAAGCGGTAGCGACGGTCACTCGGCAGCTCCTCGACGATAAGCTTCGTATCCTCGAGCACCTCGAAGGTCCGCTTCCCGGTGACGAGCGTCTGGTACAGAAGCTCCGCGAGCTTGTAGACATTGTGCGTACCGAAGACGAGACGCACGTACGGATAGCGCTTCCGGATCCCCTCGACCTCGTCCTTCTCCTGCATCATGCAGCCGGTGATACCGATGATCATCCCATCGCGGCGCTCGTACTGATGCTTCAGACGGCCGACCCGACCGTACAGCTTCATGTTCGCATTCTCCCGCACCGTACAGGTCGTGAACAGCACGACATCCGCATCCCGGTCATCCTCCGTCACAGTGTAGCCGCAGCGCTCCAGGATACCGAGCAGCTTCTCACCATCCTTCGCCGACATCTGACAGCCCATGACCTCGACCATACAGTGCGCCGCATAGCCCTCCTGCTTCTTCATCTCCACGAGCTCACGGACACGGTCCATGAAATAGTACTGCCGCGCCGGCTCCTCCGCCGGTGCCTGCTCCACGATTTCTTTAAAATCTATAATGTAATCCATAAATCAAATCAACTTTCTATATTTCCAAGTATTGGTAGCAGTTCAGCCAAAGGTCCCCGGAGGACCGACAACAGACGCCATACGTAGAGACCGTGTGAAATCAAGTCAGGTCCCCTTAGCGGCACTTGGTATATATCCATGCGCCTTTGGCGCGTGGATGCCCCCGGGCGGCGAGGCCGTTTTGCCACCTTGGTG
>NZ_JBKEIS010000060.1:0-613 GCF_046365365.1 Oribacterium sp. P9
TTCTCATACTGTGCGCCTGAGCGAGCACATCCCTACTCAATGGTTTTCCGACCAGGTCTTTTGGGAGATACGATAAAAAACCATGCGGGGCTTTCGATATTCCGAAAGCCCCGCATTTTTTACCCGCACACATTCAACAGCCTCTAATTCAACCAATTTTTTATCGATTATGCCTCTAAATCAACAAAATACTTCGCTAAATCGCCTCTAATTCAATTACTGCTATTTAGAAGATGAGACCGTCTTCGTGCCGGTCAAGCTTCGTAGACACTTTTCTGGGATACGCCCCCGTCATGCCCGTGAACAGCCACGCCGACACCATCTTCTCCAACCGCGGAGGCCGCATGCCCGCACGCGTCAACGTTTCCCGAGAGCAGACGCGCACAACGCCACCACGCATTTTTTACACGCCCTATAGCGACAGGGCATCGACGACCTTGTCTTGTTCGCGAGAAAGGGTGCCACATGACGACGGAAAAGAAATGCGTCGACGGGCGAAAAGACTATTGCTGTTCAACCGTTGAACAGATTAGCTGGAAGAAAGGAGGGCAGGGAATGCGTGATGAGCTTGCGAATGGTTGGAAGGTTTCCCAAGTAGAAGCCCTCATCGATT